>DIME01000154.1:0-35508 GCA_002425405.1 Candidatus Accumulibacter vicinus | reverse complement strand
CCGAGCGCATCGGCGGCCTGCCGTCGCTTACCGCGGTGCTGGTGATCATCACGGGAATCGTCGGCGCCATCGGCGCGCGCTACGTCTATCGCATCCTGCACATCGAAGATGACGCCGTGCGCGGTTTCGCCATGGGAATCGCTGCACACGGCATCGGTACCGCGCGCGCTTTTCAGGAAAATGAGCAGACGGGGGCATTTGCCGCGCTGGCGATGGGTCNNGGGCGCCTGAAGCGCCTGGCGCTACCCTTGCTGGTCGCGCTGCTGGTCGGTTCCCTGACCGCCGCCCTGTCTGCCGTCGCCATCGGCAGTCTGTTTGGCGCCAGCCGGGTGACGCTGCTCTCGCTGGCACCGATTGCCATGGGCGTCGCCGAGCGCATCGGCGGCCTGCCGTCGCTTACCGCGGTGCTGGTGATCATCACGGGAATCGTCGGCGCCATCGGCGCGCGCTATGTCTATCGCGTCCTGCACATCGAAGATGACGCCGTGCGCGGTTTCGCCATGGGCATCGCTGCACACGGCATCGGGACCGCGCGCGCTTTTCAGGAAAATGAGCAGACGGAAGCCTTTGCCGCGCTGGCGATGGGTCTCAATGGTCTGATGACGGCGCTGCTGCTGCCACTGGTGACCCCATGGTTGCTGAATTGGTCACAGCGCCAGGCGACGGCCAGCCGACCTGAAGGTTACTATTTTTCCCGGCCTGCCGCCGCTGGTCGCCATCGAAGCGGGAACTTACCCCATCGGCAGCGACGAAGGCATCGACCCGGACAAGGTCCAGGCTTCAGTGTGCGGTCGGCCCGAAGACGTCGTCGATCCGACCCGCTTCGATGGCTTGGTCGAACCAGCCTTCGATTTCTGACAGCGACGCGGCCGCAATCCGGGCGCTGATCTCCGACGGGATGGCGCCGAACCGTTTGCGCAGCAGGCGCTGAAGTGCCAAGGCTTCACCTTGCTGCAGGCCTTGCTCGCGGCCCTGCTCGCGTCCCTGCTGCAGGCCTTGCTCGCGGCCTTTCTCGATACCGATTCGTTCAACCGACGACACGTAGCGCATTTGTTCTTGCTCCTCAAGCAGGTCGATATTCTGCCACAGCTCCTGCGCCAGATGTTCGGGCAGCCGCATCATCCAGTCAAGGACGACAAACAGGTCAATGATGCGCTGTTTTTCCCAGCGCCGCTGGTAGAGCAACTGGATCAGCTTCCACTTGGCGGCAAAGCGAGCTGCCATGTCCTGGCGCGTCGCCTTGGTCAGCAGATGGGCCAGCGTCACCAGCGCGAAGGGATTCGGTTCCGCTTGCAGTAGGGTTTCGCGGCCCGCAAAGTCCAATAGCTTGGCGGTTGGAAACTTCAGCGTATGTTCGCAACCGAGCACCTCGAAGCCAAACGAACTCGGGTGCCAGCCTTCGGATTGGTCGGCGAGCAAGGCCATGCTGGCGACTGGGCGGTGGTAGCGGTCAAACAGGCGGTAGTTGTAAACGAACATCCGTTCGGCGAATTCCGCCTGCGGGCTGCCCTGCACTTCGATGTGGAGGTAGATCCAGTCTTCTGTTCCCGACAGACGGGTGACGCGGACCAGTTTGTCGACCAGACGCTTACCGAGTTCAGCACTCGTAGGTTGGGCTGAGCCTGCGAAGCCCAACAACCCAGGCGCGCGGCCAAAGACGTGCGGCTTGTTGGGCTTCGTTCCTCAGCCCAAGCTACCAGGCTGACAGCGACGCAGCCGCCCTTCAGGCGCTGATCCGGGCTGTCGCAATCGTCCCAGGCCCCGGACCGGATGATCACGGCGACCGGCACTTTCGCCTGCATTCAGGCCAATCGCCCTTGCTGCGCCGACAGGCCGATTCCCGTACAATCCCCTCGCCAGCCAATCCGCCGCCGGCGCCCGCCAACCGCCTGCGGTGGCGGGCGCGAACCAGCCAGGGAGAACCCCCCGCGTGTCCGCCGATTCCCGCGACTTCTTCATCAGCTACACCCAGGCCGATCAGGGCTGGGCCGAGTGGATCGCCTGGCAGCTCGAAGCAGCCGATTATTCGACGGTGATCCAGGCGTGGGACTTTCGTGCCGGCGGCAATTTCGTCGTCGAAATGGACCGGGCCGCGAAAACGACCCGCCGCACGATCGCCGTCCTCTCGCCGGACTACCTGGCGGCCCACTTCACCCAGGCCGAATGGGCGGCGGCCTTCGCGCGCGATCCGACCGGAGAGGAGCGGTCGCTGTTGCCGGTGCGGGTCGCCGATTGCCGGCCGGAAGGCCTGCTCGCGAGCACGATCTACCTCGATCTGGTCGGGCTCGACGAAGCGGCGGCGAAGCAGAAGCTCCTCACCGAGGTCGGCGCGCAACGGCCCAAACCCACGGCCGCGCCCGGCTACCCCGGCCGCGCTGCACCGCCAACGGCCGCAGCACCCGCCTTCCCCGGCCTGCCGCCGCCCTTGCGCATGTTCCGCGAAACGCTGCTCGCCGGCGGACCACCAGCCCTGCCCGAAAGCGCGCTGCAGGAAATCCTCCGCCACTCGCCGCGCAGCTTCGAAGAATACCGCCTGGCGCGCATCGCCGAATGGTCGCAGGCGCGCTACGCGCTCGACAAGCGCTTCACGCGCCTGACGCTGCTGCTCGACCTGGGCCCGGACGCGCAAGGAACGCGCTGGCAGGCGCAGCCGAAGTCCTTCGACGACCTGCGCGAGATCCTCGGCGAAGCGAGCGACGCCGCGCTAGTGCTGCTCGGCCCGCCCGGCTGCGGCAAGAGCACGCTGCTGCGCCGGCTCGAACTCGACCTCGCGCTCGACGCGCTGCGCGCCGGCGAAGCCGAGCCGGCGCGCTTCAACTTCTTCGTCCAGCTCAGCCGCTACCGGCCGCCACGTCCCGGCGAAGCGCTGCCGACGCCGCACGAGTGGCTGGCGCGCGAATGGGCGCATCGCCAACCGCAACTGCCGGCGTTCGCCGAACTGCTCGCCAGCGGCCGGCTCGTCCTGCTGCTCGACGCGGTCAACGAAATCCCGCACACCGACGAAGCCGACTACCGCGAACGGATCGCGCTCTGGCGCGACTTCCTCGCCGAACTCGCGCACCGCGGTGCCGGCACGCGCGCGCTCTTCTCGTGCCGCAGCCTCGACTACAGCGCCTCGCTGTCGACGCCCGAACTGCCGGTGCCGCACGTGCGCATCGAAGCGCTGTCCGACACCCAGGTCGAGCAGTTCCTGACGCTGTACAGCGCCGAACGTGGCCCGGCGCTCTGGCGGCAACTGCGAGGAACGCCGCAGCTCGACCTCTTCCGCTCGCCGTTCTACCTCAAATTGCTGCTCGCCCAGGCCGGCGACGGCCGTCCGGCGCTGCACGGCCGCGCCGCGCTGTTCAGCGGCTTCGTCCGCCAGGCGCTGGCGCGCGAGATCGAAGCCGGCAACCCGCGCTTTCGCCCCGGCGGCCTGCTCGACCGGCGCGACCACGAGCGCGTCATCCAGCACGCCTGGCGCAACGCCAACGAGCTGCCCGAACGTGGCCCGCTGCTACCGGCGCTCGCCCGCCTCGCGCACGCGCTGCAGGCGCGGCGCGCACCGGGCCAGGCGTCGCGCGTGCGCGCGCCCTACGACGACGCGCTGGCGCTGCTCGGTGGCCCCTGCGCCGAAGACCTGCTGCGCGCCGGCGTCGCGCTGCATGTCATCGAAGTGCAGTTCGACGATGTCTTTTTCGTCCATCAACTGCTGCAGGAATACTTCGCCGCGCGCGCGATCGCCAGCCAGGCGCCGCCCCAGCTCGTCGCCACCGCCTGGCGCGCGGCGGAGATCTCGCCGAGCCTCGCCGAAGTGCTCGCCGGTCTGGCCGTCGCCGACCCGCTGCCCGAGGCACCGACCACCGGCTGGGAGGAGACCTTCGTGCTTGCCGCGGCGCTCGCACCGATCCCGGAAGACTTCATCAGCGCGCTGATCGCCGTCAACCTGCCGCTCGCCGGCCGCTGCGCCGCGCAGCCCGACGTCGCCGTCTCGCCGGCCTTGCGCGAGCGCCTGCAGCAGGCGCTGGTCGAGCGCAGCCGCGACCCGGCCGCCGACCTGCGCGCGCGCATCGCCGCCACCCGCGCGCTCGGCGAATTGGGCGACCCGCGCTTCGAACGGCGCCGTGGCCCGCTCGGCGAGTATCTGTTGCCGCCGCTGGTCGCCCTCGAAGCGGGAACTTACCCCATCGGCAGCGACGAAGGCATTTACCCGGAAGAGGCGCCGGCGCATGGCGTCGAAGTCGCCGCTGTCCACCTCGCCCGCTTCCCGGTGACCAACGCCGAATGGCGGCTGTTCATCGCCGCCGGCGGCTACGACGACGAGCGCTGGTGGGAGACCGCAGCGGCCCGGCGCTGGCGAAGCGGCGAGGGGACCGCGGACGGCATAAAGCAGAGAGGGCGCGACAACCTGCAGTGGATCCGCGACAACCCGGAAGAGTACCGGCGGATGGTCGACGACGGCAGAGTCAACCCGTTGGCGGCCGCGAACTATGAGAAATACCTGGCGATGTCGGAGGCCGAATTCGAGAGCCTGCTCGATGAGAAGATCCCTTCTGGCCGGCAAACCGAGCCCCGCTGGTGGAACGACCCGGCGTACAACGAACCAACCCAGCCGGTGGTCGGCATCTGCTGGCACGAAGCGCGCGCCTACTGTGCCTGGCTGTCGGCGCAGAGCGGGCTGCTCTGGCGGCTGCCGAGCGAAGCCGAATGGGAAGCCGCGGCGCGCGGGTTGACGGGACGGCGTTACGCCTGGGGCGACGATTTCGACCCGGCGCGCGGCAACACCTTCGAGAGCCATATCCGTGGCACGACGCCGGTGGGCGTTTTCCCTGGCGGCGATACCCCGGAAGGCGTCGCCGACCTCAGCGGCAATGTCTGGGAATGGACGAGCAGCGCCCCTGAACCCTACCCCTATGTGCCCAATTCCGGGCGCGAAGATCCGGCGGTCGATGCGGTCCCGCGCGTGCTGCGCGGCGGCTCGTGGGACTACGGCCGTGACCTCGCGCGTTGTGCCTACCGCTACCACTCCCCCCCCGGCGACCGCTACGGCCTTGTCGGCTTTCGGGTGTGGGGGTGTCTCCCCCATCCTGAAGCGCTGACCACTGAATCTCTGATCTCTGTCAACACGGGTTCACTGCCACTCTGAAACGCCGCGCAGCGGCGTTTTTGCCGGGCGCGCGAAATTTTTTTGCGGGTCTTGCTGCGATCAACGGTAGGCGCTCCGCTGTCTGTCGGGAAGCAGGACGGGAAGGCCGTGGATTTTCAGGGTGTCCTGCCGGTGCTCAGTCATGGCGAGGAGGATTGGGCGAGGTTCCGGATGATGAGCGCACAGTTCATGGAGCAGCGAGCGGCAGGGCCAGGCAGAGCCGCGTGCCCCCATGCGGCGACGCCAGTGCTTGCAGGCTGCCGCCGTGCAGCGCGGCGACGCGTTGGGCGATCGCCAGGCCCAGGCCGCCGATGCCGCCGCTGCTTCGCCTGACCGGCGGATCGCGCAGCGACTGACCCTGTTCGAGGCGGTCGAGCAGTTCTTCGGGTAGGCCGGGGCCCGCGTCCTCGATCAGCACTTCGGCTTTTCCGCCGGCCTGCCGCAGACTGACGCGCACCGGCGCGGCGCCGGGGGCGTGCCGCATGGCGTTGTCGATCAGGTTGCTCAGCGCGCGCTCGATGAGCTGCAGATCGCCGTCGAGTTCCAGGGGCCCCGGCGCCGCACCGTGCAGCGTGACCGGCGGCGGCCCGTCGCCGAGATCGAACTTCTGCACGGCATCGGTGACCAGTTCGTCGAGCCGGAAACGCTCGCAGTGCAGCACCTGGTCGGTGGACTGCAGCGCCGCCAGCTCGAACAACTGCTGCGACAGGCGGCGTACCTTGTCGCTCTGCGCCAGCGCCGCGGCCAGCAGGCGATCGCAGCGTCCCGGCTCGGCGGGCGTCTTGCCGGCCATCGCTTCGAGGTGGCCGTGCAGCGCCGTCAGGGGCGTCCGCAGATCGTGCGCGACGCTGGCCATCATCTCGCGGTGCGCGCTTGCCTGCTGTTGTTCGCGCGCCGTCTGCGCCTCGATACGCTGCGTCATCTCGGCAAAGGCTGCGGCGATGGCGCTGACTTCGTCGCCGCTGATCGGCGAGCGGTCGCGCCGGGCGTCGGCGGCGTGCAGCGTCCGCAGCGAGTAGTCGCGCAGGCGGCCAGCCAGGCGATGCAGGGGCAGCGTCAGGCGACGGAAGGCAAAGACACCGAGCAGCAGCGTCACCAGCAGGCCGACCGCGGCGACGACACCCGCGCCCTGCCAGACTCGGCGCAGGCTCAACTGCCCGGCCACCTGTTCGCGCGCCTGGCCGTCGAGAATGACGTAAAGGTAACCCGGCGGGCGCGTATCGGTGGGGCGCGGCGGAAACATCGCGGCGCTGAAGATGCGCGCCATGCCCGAGCCCATCGGGTCGGTGCCGCGCAGCGGCAGGGCGGCACCGGCCAGAAAGTTGCGCACCGCCTGCAGGTCGACCTGTTCCTGCCGAACCATCCCGGGTTCGCCGATGTACGCCTGGACGCGGCCGTCGGCGTCGAGCACATAGACCTGGATACCCGGGTTGACCACCATCAGCATCGACAGCAGTTCCGCGCGCGCGGCGCGATCCGCCTGATCGGGGTCGGTCAGGGTGATCTCCGGCCAGTGCTCGACGATGTGCCTGGCCAGTCCATGCGACAGGCGCTGCAGCGATTCCTGCTCGTGCTCCACGGCGACGTGCCGGCCGAGCACGCCGACCAGCGCACCGTAGGCGACGAGCAGCAGCGCCAGGGCCAGCGTCAGGCGGGTGGTGAAGGAGCGGGCAGCGATCACGCGGGCGTCTCTTCAAAGCGGTAGCCGACGCCCCAGACGGTGACGATCCGGCGCGGGTCGCGCGGGTCGTCCTCGATCTTGGTCCGCAGGCGGTTGATATGCGAATTCACGGTGTGTTCGTAACCGTCGAAAGCGGCGCCCCAGACGCGCTGCAGCAGTTCGCCGCGACTGAAGGCGCGGCCCGGATGACGGACCAGGAAGTACAGCAGGTCGAATTCGCGCAGGGTCAGTGGAACGGTTTCGGCGCCGCGCAGCAGTTCGCGGCGAAGGGTATCGAGCCGGAAGGGTCCAAAGCGCAATTCCGATGCCGGCGCCGGCGACGAACGCAATTGCTCGATACGTCGCAGGAGTGCCCGCACGCGCGCCACCAGTTCGAGCATCGAGAACGGCTTGGCGAGGTAATCGTCGGCCCCGAGTTCGAGGCCCAGAATACGGTGCGCCTCGGCCGAACGGGCGCTGAGCATGATCACCGGCACATCCGCGTGCTGCGCCCGCAGGTGACGGCAGACGTCCCAACCGTCGGCGCCGGGCAGCATCAGGTCGAGCAGGACCATGTCCCAGCGCTGGCGATCGATCGCCGCCATCGCCTGCAAGCCGTCGGACTCGCGATGCAGGCGATAGCCGGCCTCTTCGAGGTGCAGACGCAGCGCGGCGGCGATCGCGTCGTCGTCCTCGACCAGCAGCAGTTGCTCGTTCATCGGACGAACGGCAAGGCGCGGGAACGGCGCCGGCGCACCTCCGGCGGCGGCAGGACGATGCCCGGTTTCACGCCGGCGCGAGCGCGGACGCCGACGACTGGCCGCGGCGCCGACGGGAAGCCCCGGCGACGGCGAACAGACCGACGGCGATCAGCACAGCGGTTTCGGGCTCGGGGACGACCGCGAAGCTGATTCGATAGACATCGGAATCGGCGGTGAGCGCGCTGTTGAACACATAGCCGGCACCCGTCGTCAGTCCGTTGAAACCCGCAAGCTCGGCGAAGTCGAAGCGGACGACGCCGTTCTGCGGCGTGCGCAGGTCATTGTTGCCGACGAAGGCCGCCGCCGCCGGATCGAACAGCTCGGAGCCGGCGTCCCAGAGGTCGCTGGCCTTCTGGCCGATCGAGGCGATCAGGAGATGGCCGGCGGCGTCGAACAAGCGGAAACGGGTCGGCGAATCGTTGCCGATGAAAAAGTCGTTGCTCGGCACGACCATCGCAGCAAAGGTGAAGAAGGGGTTCAGCAGGGGATCGACCAGGAAGCGGCGGCTGCGGCTTTCCCCTGGCTGCAGCAGGCCGCCGATCGTGCCGCGCGTCGCCGTCGGATCGGCGGCCGCGAATGCCGGTTGCCAGGCCGAGCCGCTGCCGCCTTCGGCGACCGAGATGATCGGCGCCGTGGCCACCGCGCCGTTGTCGAAAGCGTCGAAGCGGCCATTGTTGAAGCCGAAATGCAGCGGGGCGAAGCTGATGCTGTTGGTCGGCGCCAGGTTTTCGACCTTCACGACGACGTTGAGATGCGCCGCGCCGGCCGTGGTACAGAGGGCGAGCGCGGCGGCAGCGACGCTGAGGCGGGCCATGGTGCAATGCGTATGGTACATGAGGGTTCTCCTGTAGGATGTGGCCGGGGGGAACGAGCCCGCGCAGCGGACTCGCCCGGCCGATGATAGGCAGCTCTCATCCCCGAATCCTCATCGAAAGATCACCGCGCCGTGAAAGATCATCTGCGCCGAACCGCCTGGCCGACCGTGCACGCCGGTCGTACTCCCCGTGGGCGAGCGACCCGGTTCAATATCGCAGGAATTCCTGACGCGCCTGCGCCCAGGCCTCCTCGTCGCTGCGGCAGAGAGCGTCGAGGTCGGCCGGCGTCGCGGTCGGGTCATCGACCCACTCGCGCAGCAAGGGCGAACCGTTGATCAGGTCGATGGCCAAGCGATCGAATTCGTATTCGTAGGCAAAATCGCGCCACAGTGGATAGTCCGGCTGCAGTTGCCGCAGCGCCTTGAAAGCCAGGCTCTGCAGGCGCCAAGGGCGGAAACGGGCGGGTTGGTAGCAGCCATCGTCGACATGGATCTGCACGCCGTGGCAGAGCTGCCCGGCGTGTTTGTGGAAAGTCGGTTCAAACCAGCATTCGCGCAGTCGGCAGCCCTGCAGCCAGTGCCCTGCGAGCGCCTCCATGGTCAGCAGCAACTGGCGCGCGTCGATGTCTGGCGCGCCAAAAAGCTCCAGCGGACGCGTCGTGCCACGGCCTTCGGAGAGCGTGCTGCCTTCGAGCATCACCGTGCCGGCATAACAACGCGCCATCGACAGGTTCGAGGCGTTCGGGCTGGGGTTGATCCAGCAGCGCTCGCCGAGCGGCCAGCCGTAGCCGGGTGCCGCCTCGGGGAGCCAGCCCTGCATGGGGATCAGCGTCCAGTCCAGGTCGAGCGCGAGGCGGCTGATGAACCAGCCGGCGAGTTCGCCCATCGTCAGACCGTGCCGCATCGGCAGTGGCCCGGCGCCGACGAAGCTCTCCCAGCCGGGACGCAGCAGCAGTCCCTCGAGCGGACGTCCCGCCGGATTCGGGCGATCGAGAATCCATACCGCCTTGCCGTGTTCGGCCGCGGCTTCGAGCACGTAGCGCAAGGTGGTGATGAAGGTGTAGATGCGGCAGCCGAGGTCCTGCAGGTCGACCAGCAGCACGTCGAAAGTCGCCATCATCGCCGGCGTCGGCCGCCGCACGGCGCCGTACAGGCTGAATACCGGAATGTGGTGCAGCGGGTCGAGAAACTCCGGCGACTCGACCATGTTGTCCTGCTTGTCGCCGCGCAAGCCATGCTGCGGGCCGAAGGCTGCGGTGAGCTGCAGATCGGGCAGGGCGGCCAGGGCGTCGAGGGCATGCCTCAGATCGGCGCTGACCGACGCCGGATGTGCCAGCAGGGCCAGACGACGGCCGCGCAGGGGCCGGCGCAAGGCCGGGTCGGTGAGCAGACGATCGAGTCCGAACTGCAGGGCGGGCATTCTGGATTCCTTCAGCTTGACTCGTGCGCTGGCGCCAGTTCGAGGGCAAAACCGTCGCGGTGGTGAAAATCGGGCAAGGCCGCCGGATGATGCAAGGCCCAGTAGCTATGGCTGCCGTCGATGAGGTCGTCGGCTTCGACAACGGCGGACAGACCGATCTGCAGCGTTGCCGTGGCGGCTCGCGGCGGCAGCACGGCGGCGGCGATGACGGCTTCGAGTTCCAGCCGGCCGGCGAACAGTCTGGCGGTGATCTGCGGCGGTACCAGCAGGGTCCGACTGTCGTCGCGCTGGCGGTAGCCGGAAAACGCATACGCCGCCCATTGACCCGACGGCGAAAAGTTGAACTCGTGGTAGCCCGCCTCGCCCAGGACACCGACGAAGGCCTCGAAACAGGTGTGCTCCCAGAGTCCATCGGCAGCTTCGGGGGGCCGTGGCGCCGGAATCCGCAGGCGGGCCAGGTCACCGCGCAGGCAGTAGGCCAGCGCAATGCCTCCATCGGCGGCACGCGCCGCATGCACTTCGATCATGCGCACCACCGGGGCAGGGGTTGCCGGATGGCGACGCAGGGTCAGCGTGAATTCGCCTGGAAACATCGAAGGAATGCGACAGGGTTCATCGGCGTTCGCCGGTACACTCGGCACAACGTCCACAAAGATCGAGTTCGATGCGCGACAGGCAGAAGCCTTCCGGCAGGCTGGGTGGCACCGGCGGAGCAGCGTCGAGGCAGAACACCCGCCCGCAGTCTTCGCAGCGGAAATGGGTATGTGCGGCATGCTCACCGCCGGCGGCGAGCGAATAGCGGAACGTCCGCTGGGCATCGGTCGTGCGGTGCGCGATTCCGCTCTCGACCAGCCAGTCGAGCACCCGATAGAGCGTCACCCGATCGATGGCCAGATCACCGAGCGCCTGCTCGATCTGGTGATGGGTCAGCGCTGCCGGCGCAGCGCGCAGCAGTTGCAGGACCCGTACCCGCGCCGGGGTGGCGCGCGCACCCGTGCGGCGAATCAGCAGGACGGCGGTTTCCGCTTCTGCCGCGGTCTCGACAGGGGTGGCATGGGGAAGCATCATGGCTGCGAATTTAATCACAGCCTGCCCATGGAGGCTACACCGTTGCGAATGTCGGGAGTCACCCCCAGGGCAAGGATTGGCGATGCGAAGAAGGGCGTAAGGTTTCTTCTCCGGCCAACGACCATAGAGCAAACCTTCGCCAGGAAAAGCCTCGATGCCCTACCCTGCTCCGCCAGGTCAGGCGTCCGCCGGCGGGTCGCTGGCCTGGGGGAACTGACACGGCGCATTTCGGCCGAACGTTACTGATGCCCGACTGAGCCTGGCCAGCGGGAATTCGCAAACCGTTTTTACTGGAGAACATCATGGATCGTCGTCAATCACTGAAATGGCTGGGCGGCATCTCCGCCTTCATCCTGCCTGTGGCCGCTCCCGGCCCGGTCTGGGCCAGCGAGACCGCCGGCAACAAACTGCGGAAATCGCAAGCCGAATGGGCCACCCTGCTGCCGCTGCCCGCTTATCGCGTGCTCTTCGAGGAAGATACCGAACGCCCTGGAACGAGCCCACTGAACCAGGAGAAACGCGACGGCACCTTCATCTGTGCCGCCTGCTACCTGCCGCTCTTCGACAGTTCGGCAAAATACGAGAGCGGTACCGGCTGGCCCAGCTTCTGGCAACCCCTGCCGGAAGCGGTGGCCACCAAGACCGACTTCAAACTCATCTATCCGCGCACCGAGTACCACTGCACCCGCTGCAGCGGTCATCAGGGGCACGTTTTCAACGACGGTCCGAAGCCCACCGGCAAGCGCTACTGCAACAACGGCGTGGCCCTGCAGTTCGTGCCGCGCGCCGAACCGCTGCCGGCGTTGCGGACATGAGCGCGCGCCTGCTCATGGCAGCGCTGTGGCTGCTGGCGATGGGCGGCGGGGCCGGCGCTGCTGACCCACCGACCGGCAAGAAAACCGAGATCAGGACGGCGATTTTTGCTGGCGGCTGCTTCTGGTGTATCGAGGCGGATTTCGAGAAACTGCCGGGCGTGCTCGGCGCCGAGTCCGGCTATACCGCTGGCCAGACCGTCAACCCGAGCTACGAACAGGTCAGTGCAGGCAATACCGGACATACCGAGGCCATCCGCGTCAGCTATGACCCACAGAAGGTCAGCTATCCACAACTCCTCGACCATTTCTGGCGGCACATCGATCCGACCGTCAAGAACCGGCAGTTCTGCGACATCGGCACGCAGTACCGCAGCGGCATCTACTGGCAGAACGAGGCCGAGCGCAAGGCCGCCGAAAGCAGCCGTGACGCCCTGCTGGCGAGTGGCAAGCTGCCGCGCATCGAAACCGAAATCGCCGCCGCCACCCCCTTCTACCCGGCCGAGGAGTATCACCAGGACTACTACAGGAAAAACCCGATCCGCTATGCCTATTACCGTCAGGGTTGCGGCCGCGACGCGCGCGTCAAACAGATCTGGGGGGGCAGCTAGCGCGCCTGCCTCAATCGACCTGGCAGAGCAGGCCCTTGAGATATTCGCCTTCGCTGAAATGCAGCGCCACCGGATGATCCGGCGGCGCGGCGAGACGGCGCAGGATGCGCGCGCCACGGCCGGCATCGAGGGCGGCATCGGCGACGATGCGCTGAAAGTGCTCGCTGCTGATGCCCCCCGAACACGAGTAGCTCATCAGCAGGCCACCGCGATTGAGCAGACGGAAGGCAAAGGCATTGATGTCCCGGTAGGCGCGTGCGGCGCGCTCGGCATGCGAAGCCGAAGGGGCGAACTTGGGCGGGTCGAGAATGATCAGGTCGAAATGCTGCCCGGCGTTCTTCAGCGCGCGCAATTCGGTGAACACGTCCGCCTCGCGCCACTCGGCCCGGTTCGCGTCGAGCTGCGGGTTGAGCGCCAGGTTGTCGATGGCCGTCGCCAGTGCCGGCCCCGACGAGTCGATCGAAAGGACGCTGCGGGCGCCGCCGGCAAGCGCCTGCAGCGAAAACCCACCGGTGTAGCAGAAACCATTGAGCGTCGCGCGGTCGGCGGCCAGGGTGCGCGTCAGCAGACGGTTGTCACGCTGGTCGAGATAGAAACCGGTCTTGTGGCCGGCAACGACATCGACCTGCATGCGCACGCCGTTCTCGACGATGCAGAGTCTTTCTGCGGGCGCCGCACCGGACACCCAGCCGGTCACCGGCAGCAACCCTTCGAGACGGCGTACATGCGAATCCGAACGCTCGTAGATGCGCGCGCAGCCAGTCGCACGCTGCAGCGCATGGATGATCGCCTGCCGCCATTTCTCGGGGCCGGTGGCTGTCAGTTGCAGCACGATGGTGTCGCCGTAGCGGTCGGCAATCAGGCCCGGCAGACCATCGGACTCGCCATGGACCAGCCGCAGGCCGTCCTGCCCGCGCAATTCCGGTGTCTGCTGACGGCGTTCGACAGCGGCCTGGATATGGCGTTTGAAGAAGGCATCGTCGACGATCTCGTCGGGGTCGAAGGTCCACACGCGGGCGCGGATTTTCGACTCGGGGCTCCACGCCGCTTTTGCCAGAGGACGTCCATTGGCAGCGACGACATCGACGGTATCGCCCGGTCGCGCGCGACCGCTGAGCTTCTCGACCGCGGCCGCGAAAATCCAGGGGTGGCGGCGAGCGAGCGAGCGATCCTTGCCGGGCAGAAGAACGAGTTGAGCCATGCTGAGTATTCCTCGCGCTGAAACGTAACGCGGCGCGATACCAGAGGTACGCGCCGCGCGTGTTGCTTACACCGACAAGTCAGGTCTTGGGTTTGGCAGGAGTGCTCATTTCGGTTTGCCCGTCCTTGGCTTTTTCAGCCGAGCAGGCGACAGCATGTGCACTTGATAGCGCCAGCGCCACGGCCAACAGGCCGGCGGTTAGTTTCCCCATACGCTTCTCCTTGTGGCTGCCGACATTGGCGAGGCCACTGTAGGCTTTCCCGTCGGGAAATACAACCATGATATTTTAAGTGTCTTTCGGTGCTGTCATCTTGCCCCGGTTCTGTTAACATCGGCAGCATTGCAATGCGTGTCTCGGGAATAAGCCATGCGTCTGGATGATCAGAGCGAGAGTCAGAACGTCGAGGACCGGCGAGGGGGGGGCGGCGGCGTCGGGGCCGGCAGCGTCGGCATCGGAACGCTGCTGGTTGCCATCGCCGCCGGCTATTTTTTCGGCATCGACCCGACGGTGATCCTTGGACTGGTTTCAAACAGCGGCCACCAAACTTCGTCCGCAGCACGCCCTGCACCGAAGCCGCCGGTCAACGATGAAATGGCGAGCTTCGTCGCCAAAGTGCTCGGCAGCACCGAAGCGACCTGGCAGACGGTCTTTCGTGAGGCCGGTCGCCGTTACCAGGAACCGAAACTGGTGCTGTTCACCGGCGCCACACCGACCGCATGCGGCACGGGCAAGTCTGCCATGGGTCCCTTTTATTGCCCGGCCGATCAGAAGGTCTACATCGACCTGGCGTTCTACCGCGACCTCAGGGAACGCTTTCACGCGCCCGGCGAGTTCGCCCAGGCGTACGTGATCGCACACGAAGTCGGTCATCACGTACAGCACCTGCTGGGCATTTCGGACAAGGTGCACGCGGCACAGCAAAAGAGCGGCAACCGCTCTGCCGCCAATGCGCTGTCGGTGCGACTCGAACTGCAGGCCGACTGCTTTGCCGGCGTCTGGGGCCATCGCGCCGACAGCATGCAGAAGATCCTCGAACCGGGCGAGACCGAGCAGGCGCTGACTGCGGCGGCGGCGATTGGCGACGACCGCCTGCAACGCCAGACGCAGGGCCAGATCGTTCCGGAATCCTTCACCCACGGCACTTCCGAACAACGCGTGCGCTGGTTCAGGCGGGGCATGGAGAGCGGCGACGTCCGCCAGTGCGACACTTTCAGCGCTGCGTCGCTGTAGCGGGGTGAAAGCCATGCCGCTTGGCCAGCGTCTCGCCCGGTGTCTGCGATGGTTACTTCCCCTGCTGCTGCCCTCGCTCACGCACGCTGCCTTGCCCAGAGCAGCCAGCGTCCCCGGCGGCGTGGCGGTGGTTTCGCTGGGGCCCATCGCGGCTGGCGCCAGACCGCCACGCGCCTGGCTCGGCGAACAGCCGGTGCTGGTCGCGGCCGACGCCGGTCAATGGGTCGGCGTCGTCGGCCTGGCGCTGGACACGCCGCCGGGGACATACGCGCTGCGGGTGGAGGAAATGGAGCAGGCAACTGCACAGGGAAAATCGCGCAGCGTGCAGTTCAGAGTCGATCACCAGGACTATCCGGCACAAAGGATCACGCTCAAGGACAACAGCAAGGTGCAGCTCTCGGTCAGCGATCTGGCCCGCGTCGAGAGTGAAATCGCCGCCATCCAGACCATCAAGCGCCATTGGCGCAATGCCGACGATACCGACACCGACTTCGTCCTGCCCGCGGCGGGTCGCCTCACCGGCCGTTTCGGTGTGCGTCGCTTCTTCAACGGCGAGGCGCGTTCGCCGCACGCCGGCTTCGACATCGCCTCACCGCGCGGCAGCACCGTCAGATCCAGCGCGCATGGCATCGTGCTCGCCACCGGTGATTATTTCTTCAACGGCCAGACCGTGTTTGTCGACCACGGCAACGGCCTGATCAGCATGTACTGCCACCTCGAGCGCATCGATGTGCAGACCGGGGAGACGGTCGGCAAGGGGCAACGACTCGGCCTGTCCGGAATGAGCGGTCGCGCCACTGGCCCACATCTGCACTGGAGCGTGATCCTCAACGGGGCGATGGTCGATCCGCAGTTGTTCGTTGCCAGTCCAGGCAGGATGCACTGACGCCAGGCCCTGGCCGCGCCGAGAAATCGATTGGCGCTTGCATGCAAGCGCGCTGATGGAGAGAAAAGCATGAAACACGTGATCTGGATAATGTGGCCGGCGTTCATCGCCGCGGGCATCGCCGAGGTGATCTTCTTCACGATGATCGATCCGGAGCAGTTATACCTGTTCGGCGAACTGGTGCAATGGTCGGCGATCGCGACCTACTCGACCGGCTTTCTGCTCTTCTGGCTGGTGTGCATCGGCTCCAGTCTGATGACCTACGCGATGATGCCGGACACCGTCAAGGAGGTACTCAGAAAGGTCGCCAGTGAGCGCGAAGACCTGGCTCGGCCAAAACGCCGGGAACCTGTAGGCCATGACCGTTGAAGCAACGACAGGCTCACGACAGTTGCGCCTCGACGGCGGCCAGGACGCTGTCCCGGCTGTGATAGCGCATCGCGTCCACCAGGAGACGCGCATCCCGACAGCGGTCAGCCGCGGCCGCCAGGTCTCCCTTGGCCAGGGCAACGCGAGCGTGCTCGATCAGGCAATCGGCGATGTGCAGCCGCATCGGTGTCATGCGTCGTTTCTCGGCAATTTTGCGCGCTTCGAGAATGTCCGCTTCGGCCTCGGCGAGCCGCCCCGACTCGCGGCGAAACGCGGCGCGCGCCAGCAACCCACGCGGCAACCAGTGTTGCTGCCCCGACTGACGCAGGTCGTTGACGCCGCGATCGAGCGCTTCGCCGGCATCCGCCAGACGGTGGCGCCTGCCGAGCAATGCCTGGAGCATTGCGACGCGCCCGCTGCAGATATGGTGGAGAGCCACAAGAAAGGTGTCTTCCAGATCCCTGGCGATGGCCAGCATGGCACGCCGGCGGACTTCATCCAGCCGCGCCAGCAAGCCCTCCACGTCCGGCCGGTCATGACCGGCCGCGAAGAGCGACTCTTGAACCTGCATGATGAGGAGGTCACACATCCAGAAACTCTCGACGCCGTGCAGCGCCGGATGGTCCGGATCGATCTGCGCGTTGAGCGCCTCCGCGCGTTCCAGAGTCGCTTCGGCTTCGCTCCTCTCGCCCATGAGCTGGAGAATGTCTCCGTGTCGGCACAGGGAATACACCATACGTCGATCCGGACGCCGGCCTGCAAAATGGGCAACGCTGACCCTGGAGTAGTGCCTCGCCCGTGGCAGATCGCCGAGGACGAGGTAAACGGTGCTCAGGCGGTGAGCGGTCTCCGCCGCCGTGTCCTCGTCGGCTCCGTCCTGCTCGAAAGCCAGACACGCCAACAGCGGTTCCTCGGCCTCGGCGACGCGTCCCATCGCCTGCAGGCACTCCGAGACGCGCCGGAGAATGTCCACTCGAGCGGCGCACGGCAGCTCGCACACCAGGCTTGACCATCGCTTCGCGAAAAAACCCGCCAGAGCCGACAGCTCCAGTCCGATCAGGCCATGCTCCGAGGGCAGGAGGGAGGCACCCCGATGAGCGACCGCCTGACGGTACAGTTCGTAGGCCTCCTCGTACAGACCGCCCTGAAGTCCTTGGCCGACGGCCAGGAAGAGCCGTTCGAACTGGTCGGCACTCGCCGGTTCGGCCGGCACACGGGCACGATGGTATTCGTAGAGGCGCCGGTGTCCGGCGAGAAAAGCCGGCCGATCGGCACGCGACCAATCGTCGGCGAAGTACTCACGAACGATGGGGTGCATGTCCAGCGTGAGCGGGTCGTGATCACTGACCGTGATCAGCCGTTGGGAGCGCAGTTTCTGGATCTGCCGAAACAGGAACGTCGTCGGCGCACCTTGCAGGAACTCGGTCGCACCGGGCAACACCGGTGGCCCGAGCATGGCATCGAGTTCGTCCATGCCGACGGGCCCGTCGAAAAGGGCGAGTACGCGCAACAAGCCGACTTCGGCGCCGTTGCCGAGCTGTTCGGCAAGCAATGCGAGTACACGCCGTGCGTGTTCGCTCCGGGCACCGACGACGGGTCCTGTCTTTGCAGGGGCGCCTGGTTGGCCGCAGATGTCAGGACAGGAAGCCAGCAGCTCGACCGCCAGGGCCTGACCTCCGAAAGCCGTGACCAGTGCTTCCAGCTCCTGGTCGTGGCCTTTGACCCCCCGACTGCGGAGCAGCGCACGGCCGACCGCGGGCGAAATCTCCTCCACATTCTGGTGCCTTACCCCCGATCGGTCACCCTCTTCGGCAAAGTCGGCCAGCGCCAGGCGACTGGTCACGACACACAGCCCGCCGCACCGACATGCGAGTTGGCGCAGCAGGCTCAGGATGATCGGATCACGCAGTGTCCCGTCCCGGCATTGCAGGGGTTCGAGACCGTCAAGGAGGAGGATTCCGCGCCGGCCGGCAACGAGCCCCGCCAGGCGCTCGCCTTTTTCCCAGGGCAGCCCCTGCAGCGGTGAACCATCGCCCAGGAAACGCAATGCGGCAATCGCAAAGCTGTCCGCCGAGGTCTCGCGGTCGGTGGCCGATTGATTGCCGAAGGACCACGCAAATACCGGCCTGGTGCTTGCTCCGGAATGCTGTGGCAGGGCGTCAACCCAGGCGCGCACCAGACCCGTTTTTCCGACACCACCCCAACCGTGGAGAACGACGACGCCACCGTCGGGGTCGTTCAGCGCGTCCATGAGAACCTGCAGTTCATGGTGACGGCCGAGCAGGTGCGAGGTTGCCGGCGGCAGGCGCTGCGTGTCGTTTGGCGCGGCGGCGGCGGCCGGCCTGGCCGGAAATCCGGGCGTGCCCGCCGGCGGCGCCGCTGCCGGCCCCTGAAGCGCCTCGTATATCCGCTTCGCAACGGCGCTGAATACGGTCTCGTGCTTGTCCCGAAAGTCCACCTTGACCGTCTTGCCGTCGCGCGGCAGCATTTGCAACGGCTTCAGCCACAGATGCGCTTCCCACGGACAGTCTTCGATCAGAATCGGCAACAGCTCCAGGCCCTCCTCCTGACGTCGGCGCAGCAGCTCGGGGATTTCTTCATCCATGCAGAATGAAGATCCGAGGAAGTGCCCGGTGATCAGGCAGACGGCGAAGCGCGCGCGCGCCACTGCATTCCTGATTTCGCGATACCAGTCTTCGCCCTGCCTGATGCGGCGGTCATCCCAGATGTCGAGCGGAACGGCACGGCCGAGGGCGCGCAGTTGAACCAGCAGTTCGTCTTTCCAGATTTCGTCCCGGTGGGCATAACTGATGAAAAGGGTGTTTTCGCCGGCCATCAGCACTTGCTCAGTTGCTGCCCGCCGACAAACAGGTGCCTGATCGGTGTGTCGCAGAATACCCGCAGGCAATCGGCCACGGTTTCCGCAATGGGTTCGCCAGGCAGGTTGTACGAGGTGTTGAGCAGGCCCGGCACACCGCTCGCCGCCTCGAATGCCGCCAGGAGCTCCCAGAACAGGGGATGGTCGCGGCGCGAGACCGTCTGCAAACGGGTCGTCCCGTCGACATGTACGACGGCCGGAAGCGCACTGCGCCAGCGCTCGTTCAGGGTTCCTGCGATCATCATGTAGGGCGAGCGTACCGCCGTGTCAAAGACGCGCGGCAGGTTCTCTTCCCGCAGCGACAGGCCATAAGGGCGGAACGACTCGCGGTGCTTGACGCGTTTGTTGAGGTGATCACACATCCAGTCGCGCGCGGGGTCGGCCAGAAAGCTGCGGTTGCCGAGGGCCCGCGGACCCAGCTCCGGGCGACCATGACACCAGCCAATGACCTCACCCTGCGCCAGCAAGCGCACCGCTGCTTCGACCTGACGTTCCCGCCCGAGGTCGGCGATGGTCACAGCGGGGAGGCCGCCGTTCGCCAGCAGCGGCAGTTCGCTGCGACGCACTGTATCGAGGTCGGTCAGGCCCAGAAACGGGTCCAGCCCGTCGATATTGCTCGGCCGGCCTTCGATGTGGCTGCGCAAGTAGAGCCCGGCGCCCAGCCCAAGACCGCCATCGTGTGGGCAGGGAGGAACGTACAGCGCGGCCAGCGGCAACTCGCGCAGGAGATCCCGGTTGATGATCACATTCAACGCGCACCCTCCGGCCAGACAGAGATGATCGCCCGGACGCACGTGGCGCCGAAGGAGTGCGAGCGTCTCCGCGCTGGCAACGGCCTGCAGCGAGGCAGCGAAATCCCGCGCCATGTGGCTGTCGAGATCGCTCAACGCACCTGGGCGAAGGTTGCCGATTTCGGGGAGGAGCCAATCGCGACCACCCGTCGATCGATCGACGTGGTCGAGGAACAGGCGGGCGGCAGCGAGATAGCGCGGCTCGCCGAAAGCGGCGAGTGCCATCAGCTTGCCGGCGGCATCGAAACCTTTGCCGCCGTGCAGTCGATACAGGTGCGTCCCCGCCTTCCTGAACGCCAGCCCGATGCGCAGAGGGACCGACTCGAGGCAGTCGAGCTGCGTGCGTTTGCCGCGCATGATCAGACAGGAGCGACCGAAATCGCCGAGCCCGTCGAAGGCCAGCACCAGACTCTCCTGGAAACCCGAGGTATAGAACGCGCAGGCGCCGTGTGCGACATGGTGTTCGACGATCACCGCGGGCAGCACCCGGTCGAGAACGCGGAGCGAGGTTTCCCGGAAACACTCGGACGACAGCAGTCGTGTCCCGAGTGTGGCGGGGAACCGTGTCCGCGCATCGGCGGAAACGGGGACATCATAGCCATAGTCGGTATCGATGTCGGATGCCCCGCAGAAAGCGACGCAATCCACGTCGGCAATGCTCAGGCCGGCCCGGTGCAGACTGTCCTGCACGCACTCGGGAGACGGACCATAGGCATGTCTGACTCGCGAGTGCCGTTCCTTCTCGACGACCACGACCGGCTGCCCGTCGATGAGAACGCACGCATTGGCGTTGTACCCATGATAGAGGCCAAGAATGGTGCGGCTCGCGGTGATCATCCCCCTGGCCAGCGCTGGTCAGCCGATCCGGAGCGGACGTGCTTCCAGCACGCCGATCAGTTCGAACATCCGGCTCGGGTATCCATTCCGTGAGCGTGTCGAGTAGCGCCGCAGACAGGCCAGCCGATAGGGTGCCGCAATCCGCCGCAGTTCCTGCGCGCTGTGGTGATGAGCAACAAAGCTGGCCTGATCCTGTGCATCGACGACCGTGAAGTTGCCCCAGCGACCCCCGCTCGCGTAGCCCTGCACATACCGGCCACGATTGTGATCAGACGCCGGCATGAGGAGAAAATCATTGACGTAGATGACCCCTCCGTCGACCAGGAGATTCTGTGCCCGTTCGAGGCCGCTTTGCCAATCCGGCCACGCCGGCAGGCAGGTCAGAAAGCGGTTAAGGACGACGACGTCGAAGCTCGTCGGCTCGGCGAAGCGATCGACCAGAAAGTCGGCAACGACGAACTCGGGCCAACGCCCGGCGGTGTTCACCGGTCTTTGCCGCCGAGCCACTTCGACGGCCCGCGGATTGATATCGATACCCAGTACCCGCAAACCGATCGACGCCATGAAGAAGCTCGCCGCGCCGTGATGACAGCCGACGTCCAGCGCCCGTTGCCCGGCATGGACTCGCCCGGCCAAAGAAGCGGGCACGACATCGCGGCTTGCCGGGGTGTAGTCCAGATCCTTCCAGTAACGGTAGTCTTCTAACATCGGCAAAGTGACTCGAGTTGCAACAGGAACGGTTCGGTGAGGAGCACGCGCATCTGCGCAGGATCGATTCGGATGAAGCGAATAGCGCCGCACACGCCGAACTCCTGAATTTCTGAATTCCTGATATTAGTGGAATGGATTCTGTCGAGGTGGCAGAATGGGAACTTCATCGTCGATTCTCAAAGGAAGCACCATGTACGCCCATCCTGCACGTTCGATCTTCATGGTTCTGGCCATGCTCCTGTCTGCGTTCATTGTAGCGCCCGCTGTCGCAGACAGCACCACCGAACTCGACCACAAATCGAAAGCAGCGCTCGACAGGCTGCTGGCCAAGGTGCCTGCGGCCAGGACTCTCAACGCCAAGGCCTCCGCCGTACTGGTGTTTCCCAGCATCACCAAGGCCGGGCTGGTTGTTGGCGGACAGTACGGTGAGGGCGTTCTGTGGCGTGACGGCAAGGCCGTGGGGCATTACAGTACTGCCGGCGCGTCGTACGGGCTGCAGGCGGGCGCACAAAAGTACGGCTATGCGATGTTCTTCATGAATGAGAAGGCACTGCAAGCGCTTGATGCCAACGAAGGCTTCGAAGTCGGTATCGGTCCGAGCATCGTGGTCATTGATCAGGGTACGGGCCAATCCCATACCACCACCACCATGCAGGACGACATCTATGCCTTCATTTTCGGCCAG
Source organism: Candidatus Accumulibacter vicinus (assembly GCA_002425405.1). Lineage (GTDB taxonomy): Bacteria > Pseudomonadota > Gammaproteobacteria > Burkholderiales > Rhodocyclaceae > Accumulibacter > Accumulibacter vicinus. Next base: position 13,648 of record DIME01000154.1, on the reverse strand, counting down.
AAGGGGCTGATGGCGGGGATCGGCCTACAGGGCAACAAGATCAGCAAACTCAACCAGTGAGCGCCTGCCGCCAGAGAGCGGCGATGTTAGGGTTTGTCACCGTCTCTGTGAGGATGGGCCGAATGATGAAGGCCGGCATTCAGCCCATACGGCGCATGGCTTTTAGCAATTGCCCTTCTTAGCCTGGCCCGGCGGGCAATGTCCTCCATCTTTGTGTGGAACGCCATTATTGCCGCGCCCAGTGTAGTACTTCTCGCCACGTGGGCCATGGTGATCTTTCCAGTATTGGGGGTTGCGGTACTCGTAACCATCCCAGTAATAGCCACGATTGTCGCGGGTGCCGAAGGTTACGGTGATGCTCGGCGCCTGGACGCGCACGTTGCCGAGATTGACGTTAATATCGCCTGCATGGGCAAGCCATGGAGAGGCTGCAATCAAAGCACCTAGCAGAAGTTTTGTCATGGTTGAGAGCCTTTCGGTGAAGTTTCGGTATTTACGGGCGTAACTGGGCAGTCGGAGCGCAGCGACGCAAGTTGAAAGAGTTGTACGCCAAGACGCTTACTCGGGTCAAGTTTTTAGCTTGTCCGAAGATATCTTAGAAACTACAAAAACAACGCGACAAATACAATTCCCTCGTCCGCTCGGCGAGGCCCCCGTAGCACACCGCGTCGGTCATCATCGGGAACATTCCCGATGATGAAGATCACATCGACGACCATCAGTTTGAAAAACTATGCCTTCTCAGAAACCGCAACGCGGCGGTGGGGCTCCCCACCGCCGCGCCAGCGGTTTAGTCCAACGGTTGATTAGTGCTAAGCTGGCAATATCGATGGCTGTGCCGATTGGCGCGGTGCTGCATCGGCGTTACAGTGTGAGACTGCTCGGCTGAGTTCCGCCTGATCATCTTGTCTATTCTCCTGGAAGGAGTGCCCCGTCATGAGCTTTCACCTATTCCGGATCAACGAGTTATACTCCAACCCCAACGGCACCATTCAGTTCATCGAGCTGACGGTTGGCAACTTCAACGGCGAATCGCATTGGGCCGGTGTAGCGATCAGTTCATCCCGTGAGGGGGTGACCCATACCTTCACCTTCCCCAGTGACCTGCCCAGCAGCCGCACGGCCAACAAGTCGGTGCTGGTCGCCACGCAGGCATTTGCAGACCTTGGTCTGGTCGCTCCCGATTTCATTGTGCCGGCTGGTTTCCTGTTTACCAGCGGCGGTAGCCTGAACTTTGGCGGGGCGGATACGGTCGCCTACCCTGCGCTGCCCGTCGACGGTGTTCACAGCCTGGCGCGCAGCGGCGATCAGGTCAGCGCCACGCCCACGAATTTTTTCGGCACCTCGGTGAGCGTGCCCGTGCTCAACCCGCTGGAGATCAACGGCAGCAGCAACAACGATGTGCTTACCGGCACGGCCAGCAACGAGCGGATCGACGGACTGGCCGGCAACGACACCCTCAGCAGCGGTGGCGGCAATGACAGCTTGCTGGGCGGCACCGGTGATGATGTCCTCCACAGTGGCAGCGGCAACGATGCCATTGACGGTGGTGACGGCTATGACTACCTGTATTTCAGCACCGCCACCGCTGGAGTGGTGATCAACCTGACGACCGGTACGGCAAACGGCGGTGCCGGATCGGATAGCATCGCGGGTGTCGAACTGGTCTTCGGCTCCAGCTTCAATGACACCTTCATTGGCAATGATGCGTCCGTCGGGTTCCTGGGGGGCGACGGCAACGATACCATCACCGGTGGCGCAGGCCGCGACCACCTGGAGGGCAACGGCGGTGACGACACCATCGACGGACTCGGCGGGGTCGACATCGTCGCCTATTACAGCGCAGCGTTTGCCGTCAATGTCAACCTGACGACCGGTCAGGCCACCGGCGGGCTGGGCAAGGACACTCTGCGCAATATCGAAGACGTGACCGGCAGCGTTTTTGGCGACACCCTGACCGGCAGCTCCGGCGATAATCGCCTGGACGGGTCCGACGGCAACGACACCTTGATCAGCACCCATGGCAACGACACGCTGGACGGCGGCAATGGCGTCGACACGCTGGTCTTCGCGCTGGCGCGCAGTACCTATACGCTGCAGCGGTCGGCCGGCGGCACGTATTCGATCGAGAAGCCCGACAGCACCGGAGAAGACGCTCTGGTCAGCGTCGAGCGCCTGCAATTCGCCGATCGGAAAGTCGCATTGGACATCGACGGCAACGCCGGCAGTACAGCCAAGGTGCTCGGGGCCGTGTTCGGCGCGGACTCGGTCCACAACCTCGCCTATGTCGGCATCGGACTGGGCCTGCTCGATGGCGGCATGTCCTATCAAGACCTGATGCAACTGGCACTGGATGTCCGCCTCGGCGCCAGCGCCAGCCATCAGGCGGTGGTGAACCTGCTCTACACCAATGTGATCGGGAATGCCCCTCCACCAGACGACCTGGCCTTCTTCACTGGCCTGCTCGACAGCGGTACGCTCACACCAGCCGGTCTGGGTGTGATTGCTGCCAATACCCCGCAGAACGCGGTCAAGATTGATCTGGTGGGGCTACAGGAATCCGGCATCGCGTTTGTCTAAGCGAAAACGCTGTTTGAAGGCAAAGGCAAGGGGCAGCTTAAACACGGTGGAAATTTGTTTTGCCTCAGGGGTCCACTTTCCCTTGTTCGGCGCTCTTGATTTCGTCATCCAAGAGATTGATCTGATCAATGATGCTGACCAGCTTCTGCCCATTCCGGGTTAACGAATACTCTGTTCTGGGCGGCACTTCCGCATAAACATGCTTGGCTAGCAAACCATACGTGGTCAGTTTGCGTAGCCGCTCGGACAGAACTTTGGTTGAAATTCCTTGTACGTGACGCTCCAATGCGCCCGGACGTGAAACGCCGACAGCGACGGCTCGCAAAACCGAAACTGACCACTTGCAACCAATCACATCTTCGAGTTGCGAATAGGCTGACCTGGCTGACGGTAGCATTTTTTCCCCTCTGTTTTCCATAAGTTACACCAAAATGTTACCGGGGCACCAAAAAGTGCCTTCTATGCAGAGACTGGTGTTGTTCCTACTATGTACGTGTGCCAGTGGCACTAACGAACTAACGAACCCAGGAGACCAATCATGAAGACCAAAGCCATTTTCTACCACGCTGGCTGCCCCGTATGCGTTGCCGCCGAACAGAACGTAGCCAATGCACTTGACCCGGTGAAATACGACGTTGAGGTCGTCCACCTCGGCATCGACAAATCACGCCTGCAAGAAGCAGAGGCGGTCGGTGTCAAGTCCGTGCCTGCCCTGGTGATGGATGGGGCAGTATTCCATATCAATTTCGGTGCGGGCATCGAGGCCTTGAAATAGCCGCTCCATCACACTGCTTGTAGCACCCAGGGTGTTTGCCTCACGGCAGACCCCCTTTTTTGTTACCGAACGAATAGCGTTCATCTGTCGCGCCGACAGCGCCGGGTCCAAGCGCTGACGTATCCGCGGCAGATGAACCACGTGGATCTGTTGCTGGGTCATGAATCATATACCCGCATCAATCGGAGAACTTATCCGGCAGCGCTTGGCGAAGAAGGCGGCTAACGTTTATTGGGCATCCGGCTCACGCGCCGCTCACTGTTTGCGCTCGATTACAGATGCAATGACAAATGCCTCCGCGAAAGCAATGGTTGCCCAGAAAAGTAGCTCAAGAGCGACGAGCGGCAACGGCTCACCGAGTTGGTTGAATGGGGTAAAGAATTCCCAGAACAGGAAGGTCATGAAGAACAGCAAACCAGCAAAACGCAGTGCCCTCTGGAAAATACCCGCTGGCCAAGCGACAGACACTGAGCGATAAATGAAGGCGTGTCCAATGCCGAAGAGCACCATGCCGATGATGATCGGCGCCGGATTCGCAACGACGAGAGGCAAAGGCTCTAGCTGAGTCCAAACGGCGATGAGCTTCGGGCTCTGGATAGGAGAAGAGAGAAGGATGCCACCGCCATTCCAACCGAAGCCAAGCAGGCGAAACGTGAGCACCATGGTGACATTCATTGTCATTCCACCCGCGAGGCCAGCAAGTATCGTTCTTGGCATCTGCCCTCTCCTCAAGCAGCAAACATTCCCCGTTCAAGACGGCCAACCTTGCGGCCTCCCTCTCCCACACCACCGGACGAACGGGTCACGTATCCGGCGGTTCGATGAGGCCAATTTTCCCAGGAAAAAAGCGAGCAGCCCAGAGTCCAAATATCGCCTATGAGCATTCGCTGCATCTCGATGTGCCCGAGAACAAGATCGGCTCCTCATATGAGGCAGTGCAGGCTGCCTGCCGAGAAGCGACTGCCAACCAATGCGTGCTGCTCGAATCCAGTCTGGTGGCCGGTGTGCAGAGGGTGCACAGGTCGATGCCGGAGAATTGCTGACCAACAAGGCTGGCCATTTTTCATCGCGGTCTCCGGTCTCAGCCCAGCAGCCTGGCCAGGAAATCGAGATGGAAGCTCCCGCCGACAAAACCCGCTGTCCCCGATGCCACGCCCACACCTGCGAACACCAGCGCGAACCAGACCAGCCATTTCCGGCGCGTCAACGCAGCGATACCGAGTACCGCCAACGCGACGGTGATCCCGGCTTCGGCAATGTCGAACTGGTCGTCGTGATAGTTCAAGCGGTCATATTCCTGTTCGTAGCCTTCTGCCTGCTTCTTGATTTCTTCCTTCTCTTTTTCGTAACGATTCACCGCCTCGCGATAGAACGCAATCTTCTTGTCGAGCAGGGCAGCACCCTCCTGCGTCAACGAACCGTCTCGCTCGCGCTCCAGGGTGAGCTGTTCGAGCATGGTTTCGGAGAGAATCAGCTTGGTACTTTTGGCCTGGAAAAAAGCCCAGGCATTTACGCTTCTCGCCTGCGCCTGTGCCATCGCCTGAACAATATTCCCACCCTTGACGTTGAACAACGCCATCACCGTCGCCAGCACCACCACCAGCAAAGCAATGACGTTATTGAGCCGGTCGGAAGTCTCCCCGGTCTTGTCCAGCACCTCGTCAATCGCGTCCTTGATCTCAGCCATTTCAGCCCTCTCCTCTCAAGAATAAAAAGACACCCAGCACACACCAGACAGCACCGACCGCCGTCGTCCACGCGCCGGGTTCGTTGCCGGAATCATTCCCACTCCGACTGCTGTCACGCCGGCGCCGACAGGTTGCCGAGGGCGGCAACCTGTCGGGGGAGAATTCACCTGCGCAGGATTGCTCGACTCGTTGCTCCCTGCATCGAGGGTAAGAACACGACGCGCGGGAGCAGTCGTTGCCCTTCTGCCAGCGGGACTGTCGGAAAATTTTACAGTTCGCGACGATTTGTTTGACTGAAAAACACGATTATTTCGTTAAATGAACCGAATGATAAAATAGGCATGGATATTGCTTATTTCGTTGTAGGGCTATCAGGGTGTCAGCATTTCTTAGAGTGACCGCTCGATCGTAGCCTCAACCGTCACCAATGTCATCGGGAGGAAATCTAAGATGAGACCACATATGAAACCAAATGGTATGAAGAATAGGGGATGTCGCGCAAGCGCAATTCGGAAGGCAAGTACAATGTTTGCGGTCGGCTCGTTGATGGTGTCTGGCGTACAGGCCGCGACGATCGACTTGACAGGCTTAGGCTACATTCAGCACGGGGACGCACTGGTGTACTCGATGCCGGTTGCCAATTACCAGTTCGGTTTCAACACGAACAACGGCCCCTATGCAATCAGCTCGACTCCGGGAGCAATTCAAGACCTGACGGTGATTGCGACCGGATCGAGTGGCGGACCCGTCACGACAAACGTTTCGGGCGTGGACAACGCCTATGCGACGCCAAGTGGCAATGGCTCGTTGCCTTATTTTTATCCCAATTCAACGAATAGCAATGGCGAAGCTCTGATCGCCAACAACCTCGCCGACACTTGGGACGCGTCGCTCTCGGCGCTGAAGGGTATCCTCGGCAATGACCAGATGGTGTTCTTCTTCAACAACAACCAGATAAATAGAGGTGGTGCTGCGACCCAGTCCCTGGCGATCTGGGCGAGGATCTGGATCACCGACGACGGCGGCAACAATGTCGGAGTCGCGTATGAGTTGACCAACGACGACAGCATGTACGCCCTCACTACGGCGGGGGGAGGGGGAACCTTCCTGGGCGACCCGACCACCTACACAGCACCAGGAGCGGGCGCCGGCAACCCGAGTTCAGTAGCACCAGGCGCAACCGATTTTCTCATGGCTGGCGGGCAATATTGCGTGGCGACGGGTCCCAGTCTGCCGCTGCCGGTGCCGGTACCCTGTGGCTCCGCTCCGAGCCCTGGCACCGTTATCTCGGCCCCGATCAACCACAATCTGGGCGCGGACCACGTGGCCTATTCTGTGATCGTACCGGAACTTAACGCCGCCTTGGCAGATCTGTTTAGTAGTGTGCCCGATGCCACTTTGGCCAAATACACGTTGCACCTGGACGTCCGCATGGGCTGCTACGACACCACGGTCACCAGCTCGCCACCGGGAGTGTCGCCATGGATGGCTTCCGGGCTTGCTAACGGCAACGGCACCTGCTTGAACAACGGCTACGAGCAACTTTTCATGGGAACTGCCATCGTTCCGGACGTTGTTCCCGAGCCACAAAGCCTGGCCCTGCTCGCCGCAGGCCTTACACTTGCGGGCTTCATGAGCCGTCGCCGCAAGTTGCCGCTCAAGCGAGAGGCAAGCTGATCCAGGAAGACAGGGCAAGCACGATTGGGCGCGACCCCGATGGGTCGCGCTTTTTTTTTGCGGCTACGATGGCGCTTTCTGGTGGTTGCGAATCCCTATCGTAACCTTGACGAAGTAGCGATACAGCAGCAGCTCGTAAGAAGCTTGACGATGCCGCCCCCGGGACAGGATTGATAACGGTGAGAGAGCCATGGAATGCGTTGCAGCGATTGTCATCGGGGCCGGCGTGGTCGGCCTGGCCTGTGCCCGCGCGCTGGCACAGCGGGGTATCGAAACCGTCATCATCGAACGCAACGACACCTTTGGCAGTGAAACCAGCGCCCGCAACAGCGAGGTGATCCACGCCGGGTTGTATTACCCGACAGGCTCGCTCAAGGCAGCACTGTGCGTTGCCGGCCAGCGGAAACTCTACGAATTCTGCGCCACACATGGCGTCAACCACCGGCGCTGCGGCAAGCTGATCGTCGCCACCTCGGCAACCCAGGAAGACGGACTTGCCGCACTGCAACAGCAGGGTCAGTTGAACGGTGTCGACGACCTGCGCCTGCTGAGTGCAGCCGAGGCATGCGCCCTGGAGCCCGCACTGGCGTGTAGCGCTGCCCTGCTCTCTCCCTCCACCGGCATCATCGACAGCCGCGCCCTGATGCTGGCGCTGCTCGGCGAAGCCGAACGGGCCGGCGCTTGGCTGGCCCTGCACAGCCCGCTCTGCAGCGGCTCCATCGAGACAAGCGGCTTCCTCCTCGAAAGTGGCGGCAGCGACGGCCTGCGCTTTGCAAGCGCCATGGTGATCAACGCCGCCGGCCTCTGGGCACCTGAAGTCGCCGCTTCGCTCGCCGGTTTTCCGGCGGCGCTGCTGCCCGTGCGCCATCATGCCAAAGGCAGCTACTATGCCCTCAGTGGCTGCTCACCGTTCTCCCGGCTCATTTATCCGCTGCCCGAGAACGGCGGCCTGGGGGTGCATCTGACGCTCGATCTCGGCGGGCAGGCGCGCTTCGGTCCGGATGTCGAGTGGTTGCCGCCCCCGATGCCAGGGCAGCCGATCGGCTCACTTGACTATCGTGTCGACCCGACGCGCGCCGAGGCCTTCGCTGCCGAAATTCGCCGCTACTGGCCAGGACTGCCCGCAGCGGCGCTGGCACCGGCTTATGCCGGCATCCGCCCGAAAATCGCCGGTCGCTCGGATCCTCCCGGCGATTTCCTGATCCAGGGGCCGGCACAGCATGGCATCCCCGGCCTGATCAACCTGTTCGGCATCGAATCGCCGGGCCTGACGGCGTCTCTGGCGATCGCCGACCACGTTGCTGACATCGCGACAGAACGGCAAGCCGGCTGAGAACAGGCGCGCGGTCCTCGACACCAATATCGTGATCGACCTCCTGTGCACCTCGCCGACCCGCAGACGCAGGCGCTGCAGCGCGCGATCATGCGCGGCGCCCTGCACTGCCTTACCGATCGCCCTTGCCTGTCGGAACTGGAGCGCGTCAGCGCCTACCTGCAGTTCGGACTCGATACCGCTGCGAAAAGACCTCGAACCGCGTTTGGCTCAGGCGAAACAGGGTCAGCGAGCCGTATTCTTCGTAGACGCTGAATCAAACCCATGGCCTGCTCCGAGGTTGACGACACTCGGTGCGGGTCATAGACTGTGCGCCAGTGTGCGATTTCGCCGCCAGCGGAACGCTGATCATGCCGATCGCTCTGCTTGTTCTTTTGTCCTGGAGATCCTCGTGATACGCCAGTTGCTGCGTGGGTTCCGTGTATTGTTTCTCGCCGCCGTGGCGGCGTTCTTGCCGTCGGCACACGCCGCGTGGGGCGATGTCAGCTACGACCCGACCCCCGCCCGGATCGATGAGGACAAGGCGGCGATGTTCGATGGGGCCGGTGTCCTCATGGATGCTGTTGTCCGCTCCATCGGCGGCATGTCGGCTCGCCAGGACTTCGAAAGTGGTTTCATCAATGCTCAGGTGCTGACGGACTGGGTGAGGCTGGGCGACAACCGGGTGCGCTTCGGTTTTGGCGACAGCCTGACGCGGATCGACTGGCGCGGTCGAATCGGCCAAATCGACCCCGGCGCCACGGAGTTCGGGCTATTCCATCCGCACGGCACCTACGGCAATGTGGCGGGCGTAGCTGGCGACCCTCGGAACTATATTTTCGACCACTATTTCCTGACCGCCGATTCCCCTCCGGGCGCAGCGAAACCCTATTTCGTGATGCAGTTCGAGCGGCCGATCATCTTTGTCGGGCTGTCAATCGGCGACTACACCGGTGCTGTCGGCGGCAGCAGCCATTTCGATCTGCTGGTTGGCGACGACCTGGCAAGCGCTGCGGCGCTGCCGGAATACGGTCACAGGCCGGATATGATCTGGCCGCCGGACCTGCTTGACGACGGCGGTTTCCTCCCCTTGGTTGGCATCGGCAAAGGCGTTTGGTCGCCCAGCGTCTCCAACCGCTATCCCCGCTTCAATTTCGCCGTCCTGCGCCTCGATCCGGCCGACCCAACGGTCGCTTTCGACAACCTGATAGTAGTCAATGCGGTCCCCCAGCCAGACGTCCTGGCGTTACTCCTCGCCGGACTGGGAGCGTTGGCCGCGACCTGGCGTCGCTCACCGGCAAGGACATAGACCCAGTCGGGCGCGCTAAACGCGAATTACGAGTGAACTGGGGAACCAAACACCCGTCGAGAATGGTCTCGCCAAGGATGCTCCACCTCTTGCGACCCCACAAAATTCGTGATATCGGCATCACTCCCGCCGGGATGAACGACGAGCGCTGAAAAACTGCTCTCGAGCTGTTCGCAGGCTCGTCAGCAGTGTATGCTTCGCCGGATTCTTTTTGGATTGCGCTTTTCACGATGAAGATGCTGCTGGTCGAGGACTCGCGCACCATTGCCATGGTGATGCGCGCGCGCCTGGAGTCCTTCGGACATGAAGTCCGGCATGCTGCCAACGGACAGATCGCCGTCGAACTGTTCCAGGACGAGCCGGTTGACCTGATCCTGATGGATATCGAGATGCCGGGGATGAACGGTTTCGAGACCACGGCCCGCATTCGTGCTCTGGAAGGCCAGGAGCCGTGGGCTTGGACGCCGATCATCTTCGTCACGGCAACAGATACGGACAGTAATCTGGTGATGGCCATCGAGGCCGGTGGCGATGATTTCATTTCGAAGACCGCGCCGGCGAACGTGCTGCAGGCCAAGATGAAGGCCATGTCGCGTATTGCTGCCCTGCGGATGCGGCTGTCGCTGGCCAACCGCCAGCTGCAGGATCAGGCTAACCGCGACGGCCTGACCGGACTGCTCAACCGAAGGGCCATGGACATGCAGGTCGATACCCTGTGGGAGCATGCCGTGCGATCGGCCGCTCCGTTCGGTTTGCTGATGCTCGACGTAGACAACTTCAAGAACTACAACGACCACTACGGCCACCTAGCCGGTGACGAATGCCTGCGTGCCGTGGCAACGTGCATCGGTGAACATATCCAGCAGACCAGTGATGGCCAAACGGCTCCGTGTGCTTTCGCCGCCCGCTATGGCGGCGAGGAGTTTGCGGTGATCATCCACGGCCCGTCTTGCCGGCTGTACGCCGACCTTGCGGCAAGCCTGGTCGATGCGGTGTCCGCACTGCGCATCCCGCATGAGAAGAATGGTGAACATGGCGTGGTGACCTTATCGGTGGGTGCTGCCTGCGCCTCACCCGCCACCGGCAATGTCGGCTTGCTGTTCCATCAGGCCGACGAACTGCTCTACAAGGCCAAGGCTGCCGGGCGCAACCGGGCCGCGATCGCCTGAGAAGGATGTGCTGCGTCGACAGACGAGAACGAGCGACAAGGCGACCGGGGAAGGCTACGTCACCTACCAGCCAATCGTAGGCGCGGCAAATGTCTGGCCACAACAGCGAGGCAGTCTTGTCCAACGCCCGGTGTAGCCTCTTTCTGACGGACTCCAGCGGGATGACCACGTACCTGGCTGGTCAACGTTCAAGATCATGCTCGCCGCAGAGCCGAAGCATCTCCTGACGCGTTCTCTCCCGCAGGCGAACCGCCGCTGCCCAGTCGCCACCGACCGGCGAAAGCAGCGGCCCGACTTCGAAGCTGATCGGGCCGCGCCGCGGCATCCAGGTCCGATCCCGGAGAACCGCGCGCGTGCCGCGCAGACCGCTCACCCGTACCGGTACTCCAGCTCGCACGGCCGCAACGAAAGCGCCCATGCGAAACGGCTTGAGGCCGGCTTCGCGCGAGAAGGTGCCCTCCGGGAAAATCACCACCTTCTCACCTCGCTCCAGTGCGGCAACGATGCCGTCGACATCCTCGAGGCTCTTTGTCGCTTCGAAGCGTTCGACGAACAAGGTGCCGAGCGCGCGCAGGAAAGCGTCGATCACCGGCTGTTCGACAAACTCGCGTTTGGCAACAAAGCGGTAGGCCGCACTCGGCGGCAAGACTGCACACAGGACCAAGGCGTCAAAATAGCTGCAGTGGTTGACCAGCAGCAGGTGCGGTCCTGCTGTTGACTCTGCAGCCGCGGTGCTCGCGACCGGCATGCCGGCCAGCCGCAGGAAGATGCGGGCGGCGTGATGAACGACGCGGCGGCCGAGCGCCGGTACGCGCAGGGCGACGACCAGCCCCAACACCGGTACCGCAAGCGTCAGAAAGACGCTCCAGCACCAGATACCATAAACTCTCCTGGCGAAACGCTCGGCCGAGTCACGCAGGCGCTCGCGCAGTGCCGCCAGGGCAAGCCGCAGCATCTGTCGCCTGGCCGGCACCGCCCGGATACCGATCAAGCCACGTTCGAAGGCTTCTCGCGACGCATTGCGCCGGATCTTGCCGCTCGATGTCTTGAGCACCGAATTGGGCGGCGCCAGAACGACTTCATCGGCCGGCATGCCAATGGCTGCGACGGCCGCATCGTTGATGCACTGCCGCAGCGTCTCGCGCCGAGTCGGGTCTTCCTCGCGCGTCTCGGCCAGGACGATCAGCCGTTCAGTGGCGTTGACCGGATCGTTGCTGGCAAATACCGCGACACAGCCTCTGCGCACACCAGGGATGTTGCCGACCGCCTGTTCGAGTTCGTATGGATAGAGATTGCGGCCGCCGCGAATGATCAAGTCCTTGACCCTGCCGGTCAGATAGATCTCACCTTCAACCGTATAGGCAAAATCCCCGGAGTCCAGCCAGCCGTCGCGAAACAGCGCTTGCGTCGCTAGCGGATTACGGTAATAGCCTGTCGTCGCCGATGGCCCACGAAACTGCAGGCAGCCGACGCGCCGATCCGGCAGTTCGCAGCCCTGTTCATCAACCACCCGGATCTCGTGCCGTGGCAGGACCCGACCGCAGGCCGGCACGCGCAACGGATCGGCGTCACCGTTGCTAACCGGTACGGCACATTTGCGCTTGACCAGGGCTTCCCGCTCGATCACATCGATGCGTGGACCGCGTCCGAGCGGCGGGAAGGCTAGCCCGACCGAGCATTCGGCGAGGCCATACACCGGCGTGATCGCCTCGCCGCACAGACCATAGGGCGCGAAACGCTCGGCAAAGGCTTCGAGCGTCGCCGGACTCACCGGTTCGGCACCGTTCAGCGCCAGCCGCCAGGAAGACAGATCAAGCCCCTTAAGGTCGGCGTCGGCAAGCTTGCGCGCGCACAGGTCATAAGCAAAGTTGGGGGCCGGAGAAAGCGTGCCGCGATGCCGCGAGATGGCATGCAGCCAACGCACCGGTCGTGACAGAAAAGCCAGCGGCGACATCAGCACCAGGCGCATGCCGAAATAGAGCGAGCCAAACCAGGCGCCGATCAATCCCATATCATGATAAAGCGGCAGCCACGATACGAAGACATCATCGCTGCCGGCCCCGATGGCCTCGCCCATGGCCCGCAGGTTGGCGAGCAGATTGGCGTGGCTGAGCATCACGCCCTTGGGGTCACCCGTGCTGCCGGAGGTATATTGCAGAAAGGCGATATCCTCTGGAACAGCGCGGTACAGCAAGGGAATCGGTTCATGGTCAAGTTCTGCAGGGGTCAGCACCTCGGTCAGCGTCGGTGCCTCGGCTCGCAGCAGTGCGGCCACCCCTTTCGCCTGCGGCACGGTGATGATGCACACCGCTTCGGCATTCGCGAGAATGCGTGCATGCCGCCGCAGGTGATCCTCGATCTGTGCCAGTCGTGCCGGCGGGTAGATCGGCACCGGAATGCCGCCGGCGAGCATCACACCGAAAAAACTCGTCAGATAGTCGCGTCCGGTAGGCAGCATCAACGCGACTGCCTGCCGCGGCAACAGGCCGCGCGACACCAGTCCAGTGGCAACACGACGAGCCTGCTCGAGCAATTGGCCATAGGAAATGGTTTCGGCACGAAATTCACCCTGTTCGCCTCCGCCATCGCCGTAGAGCAGCACATGCGGTCGTTGCGGATGGCGTTCCGCGTGCCACTCGAGGACTTCGACCAGCGTCCTCGCCGATTCGGGAACACCAGTCGGGCTGCTGTCTGTTGCCGGCTCGACGTCCGCTGCGACAAAACTCCCGACGCCGGCGCGCGCAATGAATCGCAGCAGATCCTGTGGCGTTTCGGCCTCGGCAAGCGCTTCTTCAGGCAGCGACCTGCCAAACTCGCTGCCCACCCGCAGCAGAAGTTCGACCCGTGCCAGGCTATCCAGGCCCAGATCCCGCTCGAGGTGGCTGTGCAGGCTCACTCGCCCCAGGGCTCGTCCCGGGCGGGTCTCCTCGACCATTGCCAACACCACACGTAACAACCTCGCCGTGACCTCCGGCGGCGCTGGCGCCTGCAGATCTTCCCGAAAATCTCCGCTCACCATCCTGACTTTCTATCGCTGATGCGGATCACGACGGCTCGGAGAGCACGAAATCGATTCGCCCGGTTTCCAGATCCGCCCTGACGAGCTTCACCTGCAAACGGTCACCGAGACGATAGCGG
>DIME01000117.1 GCA_002425405.1 Candidatus Accumulibacter vicinus | reverse complement strand
TGCGGGCACACCGCCAGAATCCTGGGCAAAGGCTTGCTGAACCCTCTCCTCACGGCCCTTTTGGCATATCAGCCCGTAACGCATAAAGAGCCAGCGAGTATTGTCAGGTGCTTACGACATTTGCGTAAGCGATTGCCCTGTCACACCCTTTGAGTTGATGGAGGCTTGCCAATGAACGTACCCTCAGTTTGGCACGATCCCGTCGTTGCTGAAATTCATGCCACACGGGAACGCTTGGCGGAACAGTATCACAATGATCTGGTCACCTACTCGAAAGCGGCAGAGGATCGTTGCCGCGCTCTCGGTCTGACTATGGTGGAGGATCAAGAACGGATCGCAAAGATGGCGAGCCCCAGCCTTGAAGTCCCGCGTCCAGGCTGACTCGGCTTTCCAACTGCCAGACGTAGGCGTCGTGCGCGATCGGCGTCGGCGCTGCCTTCTCCCCGCAGGCAACGAGCAAGACTGCCGCCAACCCCCGCGTGCTGCGTCGAGCGTGACCGGCGCCGGCGCCGCGGCGGCGTCAACGGCGGTTTGTTTGATCCGTTGCGTGTGTGACAGGAATGAGCGGTCTTCAGCGGACCCCCCGCCACTTGTCCTCGCTGCCGCGCACCACCAGTATCTGCTGTGGGTAGTAGACGCCGAGAACGACTCCGATGCACATCTGCAGGTCGTTGCCCTTGATGCGCGAGAAGGCTTTGCTGTCTTCAGGACCGAACAATTCGCCGGACTTGGCGCTGACCACGATTTCCGGGTTGCCGGTCGTCACGATGTCAAGGTCGGCGGCCGGGACAATGCGCACGCCGGCAGCATAAGCCTTGTCCAGGCATTTGGACTTCCTGATGGCTTCGGTATTGAGTTGCAGGGAACTGTTCCTGATCCCGGACAGTTCCTGGTAGATGGGCTGGAAAGCGGGTTTGAAGGCGGCGGCGCGGTCGCGTACCAACTGCTTGAGGGACTGGCGGTCGGCGTCGCTGAGCGAAGTCACCGGTGGCTGATGATGCCAGGGATGATCTTCGGCAAAATCGGCGTCGAATTCCCTTTCGAAGCTCACCGGGCCAGTGACGCTCTTCTCCTCTTCGCCCATACCTGTCTGATTGGTTTTCGAGAAACGCCCCGGCGAAGTGTCCGTGCGGATCACCTGATCCGTGACGGTGGCGTAGCGAAAGAGCGCACGATAGGGCTTGGTAGCGTCTGCGGGCGTGAATTCGATGCGGATGCGGTTCTTGCCCTTGCGTACCGAGCTGCCGAGAGAAGCCGCCGGTGCCCATACGGCAGCGGCCACTTCCCGTTCCTCGAACAACACCGGCACCTGCTGGGCGAGCACTTCCTGCCTGGCAACGGGAACGCCGTTGATCAACACCCGCGCCTGGCCGGCGACTTGCTCCACCTTGTCCGCTTTGCGGTCGCCGGTGTAGGGCGAGAAATGGAATTCGACATTCAGCACGGCCGCCGAAGCGGTCACGGCCCAGGACAGGCAAGCCACAAGAAATGCTTTCTTCATTTTCATCCTCTCGGGTCGAGTCTTGAAATCTATCAGTTTTTCGGGAATGTGTTTCGACGCGGCAGGCCACTTTTACGTCGCGTCGCGAAGGCGATCTATTGCGGTGGGGCGGAGATTTTGGTCCACCACAGGCGTTCATCAGCGGCCTGCAGGACAACCCCGAGTTCCTGGTGTACACGGCGAACTGAACGGGCGAGACCCGCCGAACTTGCTCCGCTGCTTCACTTCTGCCGCTTCATCATTTCCTGGACCTTCGGATCTTTCATCATGTCCTTGAGATTCATCCCGCCGACATTGGGCATGATCACGTCGCCGGGTTTCTGGCCAGGCTTGCAGGGGCCGAGCCAGCGGGCGTCGAGAGACATCCTCGTCTCGCTGGTACCGTGCATCGGCGGGTTGAAACGGGTATGCATGTCGCCCTTGTAGGCAGTGTCGAAAGCGCCGACAAATACCGCATCGGTCGTGGCCGTACTGCCCTCCACCTGGCACACCGAATGAACCGTCACCTGGTTGCCCTGCGGCTTGATATCGATGACGCTGCAGTTCTGTTTTTCCTTCTTCCCCTGTTGCTGCATCATGTCATCGGTGTGCTGATCGATGCATTGTTGTATGGCGCCCATCGCCGGCATTCCTTCCATGCGGGCGTTGACCTCCCACAGGCCAGGTTTGCGTTTCGGCATCTCCGCAGCCGGCAAGGCGCTGGCCCAAGCGCTGGCGGCCAGCGCGAGAAGCAACAGGGAACGGGATCTGCGGGTACTGACGATGGCGGGGATTTTCATGATCATTCCTCTTAGGGCAAGCGCAAACGAATGAGTGGCGCGGGCATATTAAACCCTTGCGGAAAGATGGGCCAGCCTCGGCACGTCCTTGCGGCAATGGTGACCCACCGCGCAGCCCAAAGCCCCGGATCATCTCGCCTGCTTGCAACGGTCGCCAACCACTCCGGTAGGCAGTCGTATCGTGGTCGAAGTCACTGCGCGGTTGCGAAATATTTTCGATCACCCAAGGCAAATCTCATCCTCTGCGACTGCGTTGGCGCAGACTCGCGCAAAATCCCGGTTGGAGACCGCCATGGAACCCGTCGATTGCCCATTCACTGCCTCTTTCCTGCTTGTCGCCCGCCGTCCGCGGCATTCCGGATGCCGATGCTTCCTGGCTGCCCGATGCCGAATCGTCGGCGTGGAGAAGGCGCGCGCATCATCCTGAACCACAAGAGGAGGATGCCATGACCCAGGCCGAGCGCTTCGGCATCATCGAACGACTGCTGCTCTCACGCTGCGGTGTCGGTTTTGCCGACCTGCAGGATCGACTCGGTGTGTCGCGTGCCACCCTGTTCCGGGACTTGCGCGACCTGCGCGACCGGATGCGTGTCCCCCTCATTCGCGACCGCGCTACTGGCCGCTACTGCATCGACCGCAGTGTCGAACGCTACCCATTGCCCGGCGTGTGGTTCTCCGCCGGCGAAATCCACGCCCTGCTGAGCATGCAGCACTTGCTGGTCGCCTTCGACACCGGGGGAATTCTTGCCGAACACATCAGCCCACTGCGCGAGCGCCTGGCGAGCATGCTCGAAACCCGCCAGGATTCCGCTGAAGACATCGTCCGGCGCATCCGCATTGTCAGCGCTGCTGCCCGGCACTGCGCCTCCCAACACTTCCCGACGATCGCCGCGGCCCTCATGGAACGTCGGCGACTGCGCATCGACTACTGCGCGCGCAGCAACGGCACGACCAGCGAGCGCGAAGTCTCGCCGCAGCGCCTGACGCACTACCGCGACAACTGGTATCTCGACGCCTGGTGCCATCTGCGCGAAGAGCTGCGGAGCTTCGCCGTCGACGCCATCAAGACGGTCAAACCCGCCGAAGTACCCGCCATCGACATCGCCGACACCCAACTCGATGCCGCCCTCGCTGCCGGCTACGGGATCTTCGCCGGCAGCGACGTTCGTTGGGCGACCCTGAATTTCACCGCCAGACGCGCCCGCTGGGTCGCCGCGGAAAACTGGCACGCGCAGCAGCAAGGGCAGTTCCTGGAGGACGGTAGCTATCAACTGCGCGTGCCGTACAGCAGCGATCCTGAGTTGATCATGGACATCCTGAAGTACGGGCCGGATTGCCAGGTCGTCGAGCCGGCGGAGCTGCGGGAGAAGGTGCGGGAGCTGTTGGGGGAAGCGGTGGGGAGATATGGACGTGAGTGATGATCAGGTTTTGAAGGACAACGAGGCATTCGGAAAACTGGAACACGGCGCCGATGGAAAGGTGCTTCGGCGGCACTTGCTGATCGATCACATGATCGACGTGGCGGCCTGCTTTCATCGTCTGGCGCATTGTCGCTCGATCCGGCGTGCAATGGAAAGGAGCGCAGGGCGCCAACTCACCGAGCAGGATATTGCCCGCTTGGCCGTGCTGGCCTTCCTGCACGACGTTGGCAAAGCGAATAGCGGATTCCAGGCCAAGCGCTGGCGGGATCGGATACCGGCAGCCTGGCCGGTTAGGATCTCCGCGGGGCACGGTCTTGAGGCTTTTAAGCTCTTCGGCGTGCCAGCGGCTGCTGCGGCAATAGAGCCGCTGATCGAGCGGATCTGTTCCTGGGGCACGGCCTGTGACTCACTGCTGATCGCCAGTATCAGCCACCACGGGCGACCGATAAAGGACAGCCCCGGTAGCAGCCCTATCTTTTGGAAAACGCAAGCAGGAACGTACGATCCGGCCGCAGTACTGAAAGCAATCGCCGAGAGCGCTTTATGCCTTTATCCGCTGGCCTTCCAGGGTGGCGGGGAGGACTTGCCCGGTGCGTCGGCGTTCGGGCATTTGTTCGCCGGCCTGGTCCAACTGGCTGACTGGCTGGGATCGGACACTTGGTTCTTCAAGTTTTCCAGTCCGGGCGAGGTAAGGGCAGTGAGTGCACCGAAACTGGCGGACGACGCCATTACCACCCTCGGCCTGGACGCCGAAGACTGGCGCAACCGACTCACCGCGACCGAGCCAGACTTTGCCAGGGCCTTTGGCTGGTTCCCGCCACATCCCATACAGGCAGCCATGGGCGACGAGAGTCTTGGGCCACTGGTGATCCTTGAATCGGAAACCGGCAGCGGCAAGACCGAGGCTGCGCTCTGGCGGTATCTGAAGCTCTTTCGCGCAGGAGAAGTCGATAGCCTCTATTTTGCCCTGCCGACACGCGTCGCCGCGAGCCAGCTCTACAAGCGCGTGCAGGACACCCTGCAGCGCTTGTGGCCGGAGAATCCGCCGCTGGCCCTGCGCGCCTTGCCCGGCTACGTCGCCGCCGATGGCGAAGAAGCCAAGGTGCTTCCTGATTTCAAGGTTCTCTGGTCGGACGATAAGGACGACCAAGCGGCGCCGCAGCGCTGGGCGGGCGAGAACAGCAAGCGTTTTCTCGCCGCTCCGGTTGCCGTCGGCACCATCGACCAGGCACTGCTCGGCGCCCTGCAAGTTGCCCATGCCCACCTGCGCCATGCCATCCTGGCCCGCAGCCTGCTCGTCGTTGATGAGGTGCACGCTTCCGATACTTATATGACGGTCCTGCTCGAACAGTTGCTGAAGGCGCATCTGAACTGCGGTGGATACGCCGTATTGCTCTCTGCCACGCTGGGCTCCAATGCCCGCAGCCGTTACCTGGCGCTGACCCCGCGCGGCCGGACTTCTTCGCTGCTCGCGGCGATGCCCTTCGACGTTGCCTGTCGGGTGCCTTATCCGGCGATTTCCGACGGCTACAGCCTGCGCGCGGTAGGCGGAACCGGGCGGTCCAAGCGCGTGCGCTGGAGCACGCGCGACATCATCGACTCCCCGGAGCAAATTGCCGAACTGGCGCTGGCGGCTGCCACTCACGGTGCCAAGGTGTTGATCGTTCGCAACACCGTTCCTGCCGCGATCGCCACCCTCGCGGCACTGGAGGCCAGGGTGCCCGACCGTGCGTGGCTGTTCCAGGTGAATGGCGTGGTCACGCTGCATCACAGCCGTTTCAGCCGCCAGGACAGGCCGTTGCTCGATGCCGAGATCGAACTGCGCTTGGGCAAGGAGCGGCCAAGCGGCGCCCTGATCGTCGTCGGTACGCAGACGCTCGAACAAAGCCTCGATATCGACGCCGACTTCCTGATTACCGACCTGTGCCCGATGGACGTCCTGCTGCAGCGCGTCGGTCGTCTGCATCGCCACGCCAACGAGCGTCCCGAGGCTTATCGCATCGCACAGGTTCTGGTCCTGACGCCGCTCGGGAATGACCTGACGCCACTGTTGATCCACGCGAAAAACGGGCTCGGGCGCCACCGGAACGGCGGCGGTGTGTATGACGACCTACGCATCCTCGAAGCCACACGCCGACTGCTGGACGAGAGGCCGGAAGTGAACATCCCAGACGACAATCGCTATTTGGTAGAGGCGGGTCTTCATCAAGATCGATTGCTTGAGTTGGAACGACAGTATGACGAAAGTTGGAGAAAGGCCGCACAAGAGATCGAAGGTGAGCAAATCAGCTTCAAACTTCTAGCCAGACAGCATAGGCTCGATTTAGACATCGATTTTGGAGAGCGTTCGTTTCCAACGGACCAACGCATATCGACACGCCTCGGTGCTCAAGACAGGGTCGTGTTTTTTTGCCTATCGCAGTTCGGTCCGTTTGGGGAGCCGCTCAAGTCCTTACCTATCCGCCACTATCTTGTGCCCAAGGACTTGCCGCTGGATGCCGAACCTACCCGCGTTACGCAACACGAGAATGGCCTCACTTTTCGTTTGGGGGAGGCCACTTTTCGCTATAGTCGCCTGGGGCTCGAATGCCTCAGAGACCCATCATCCGCTGCCGGAGATTAGCCGTGGCCCTACGTTACAACCTGCTCGATGAACCCTTGATCCGAACCCGGCTCGTCGCTGGCGGGCAACCCCGATCCTTCAGTCTGCCCGGCCTGTTTGTTGCGCTAGGAGAGGATACCCTCCGCGATTTTCCCGCCTTGCGCCCGCATCAACGCCACCCGTGGCATGCCTTTCTCGTCCAACTGGCAGCCATTGCTTTGCACCGTGCCGGGAGAGAAATTCTTTTTGATGACGAGGCAAGTTGGCGACAAGCGCTTCTCGATCTCACTCCCGATGACCCCGATGGCGCCGCCTGGTGCCTGATTGCTCCTCACGACCGACCAGCGTTCATGCAGGCACCCGTGCCGGGTGGCAACGTGATCGATTGGATAAATGACCGCCCGACGCCTGACAGCTTGGATGATGTTCTGGTGACATCAAGGAATCACGACTTGAAGCCGGCGAGAATATCCTTGGCACAGATGGACGATTGGATCTTCGCCTTAACGAGCCTCCAGACCCAAGGTCCCTGCCCTGGTGGTGCAGGAAAAATCTACGGTATTACACGAATGAACGGTGGAGCCTCAAGCCGTCCCGGCCTTGGGCTTGTTGTTCCGGGATGGTTTGGAAATCGTTGGAAGCGTGATGTATTGGTTGCGATCAAGAGTCGGCAAAAGATCGTTGAGGACTACGGATTTATGTCATCAGGTGGTATTGGTTTGCTATGGACAATTCCCTGGGCCGGCAGCGAATCAGAATCCATCCCTTTCCCAAGTCTCGATCCCTATTTTATTGAAGTCTGCCGGCGCGTGCGGCTGGTCGACAATGGCGCACAGATTTTTGCAATTAGAGCGACTAGCAAGATGCGTATCGTCAAATCGCAGGCCGACAAATTGCACGGCAATACGGGGGATCTTTGGACGCCAATCGATATCAAAAACATCAACGAGCCAAAATCTCTAGGTGTCTCAGAATCCGGCTTCCCATATAATAAAATGGCTGACCTAGCCTTCGGTCCTGACTATATTCGCCCACCGGCTCAAGAAATTCAGCCAAGTGACCCTAAGTCGGGATTGTCATTGCTTGCCATGGCAATTGGGGCCGGCCAGAGCAAAACAGCCGGCTATCACGAACGGAGGATACCCATCACCAAGACAGTGCGTTTGCTTCTTCAAGGAAATATCGATCAACTTGCAGCGATCTCTCGCAAACGTATCCAGGTTATAGCCATGGTGGCTCGGATGCTGAAGATTTCCCTTGAAACGTTATTTGATGGTGGAAGGAAAAGGGAGAAAAATTGGAAATTTCCCAAAGGGGTTGAGCAAAAGGCAAGCAAATACGTCAGAGTGTTTGATCAAGGCGAGGATGCCCGGTTTTTTGACGACTTGATTATCGAAATTGAAAACCCCGATCAGGATGATATTTTCCCGAAATGGCAAAGCCAATTGTTAAATCGTGCTGATAAGATTCTGAACGAGGCGTTTGACACAGGGCCACAAAGCGGTGAGCAACGCTATCGTGCGCGCTCAACTGCTTTGGAGAAATTTCGAAACTTGGTGAGAGATAAGTATCCAGATTTTGCGAATTACTATCTACAATAATTTACCGACAAGGAGCTTTCCCATGAGTGTCCATGATGCAGATTCCCGGAGTCAGCCACTTCGTGGTGAGAACTTACCTAAAAAGCAGGCGAGCCCAATTTCAAAATTGGCCGGAATAATTAACGCTGCTGCAGCCGCCAAAGGGAATGGCCGCAGGCTAGATATGGGGGGCCATACAGCTTTAGCCCGGCTCGACCCGGACGCAGAGTTTCGCCCTCATCAACTCGCAGCCTTGTGCAGGGCACTGATTGACGCTGGCCTCAATCCTGATGAAACGTGGTTGCTGGAGACTTGGCGGCGTTGGGCTCTCATTGCCCACGGCATGGCTCTGGCCGGGCATGATCACAGTCAGCCGTTAGGACAGCAACTCAGCGCAGCGGGTGTTTCTGAGGCACGGGTGACCAGGTTGTTGACTGCCAGGGACGATGCTTTCCGACAGCTTGTTCCCCGCTTGCTACGGCTGCTTGCCAGCAAGCGGCAAGCACCGAACTGGTTTGATCTTGGTGATCTGATCAGGAGCGAGGGTCGCGATGAAAAAACTGCCGAACGTATTCGACTGAAAATTGCTGCTGGTTTTTTTTCTGCCGAAGCCAAGAAGTAGAACACTCATTCAATACTGGAGCCAATTGATGAACACCCCTCGCTTTATTCAAATTCATTCTCTGCATACCTACCCGGCAGCGCTCATCAATCGGGGTGATGACGGGTTAGCCAAACAGCTACCACTGGGCGGAGTGATGCGTACCCGGATTTCTTCGCAGTGTTTGAAGCGGCATTGGCAGCATACTGAGAATCATTTTTCTCTTTCCCACCTTGGAATTCCCTTAGAAGAACGATCCTCGTATTTCTTGCACGCTATCCGGGAAAAGTTGGAGCAGGCGGGGATTTCAGTTGAATTGTCAGCAGCCGCAGTTTTGGGATTGTGTGATGGACTGGGGTTGACCCAAGATAAAAAGAAAAAGGACAAGTTCAAGACTAGTGAGGTGCTGTTGCTCGGGGCGAGCGAAGTCAGGTACTTGCTCTCATTTTGCCTGGAATTGGCAAAGCAGCATTCAGATGAAAAAAACCTGATTCAGGCGATTAAAGAGAAGATATCCGGTAAACCTGCTAAGGGTGAGAAATCCATCAAAGAAAACATGGAAGTAATGATGCGAGAGTGCGGGCTGGTGTCTGCCTTATTTGGCCGCATGGTGACTTCTGATGTACTAACTGATCGTGAAGCATCGATTTATGTTGCGCATTCTTTTACCGTACATAAAGCGGAGGTCGAGAACGACTATTTCACCGTCGTCGACGATTTGATGCCCGGATTAGATGAGCGCGGTTCAGGGGGTATCTTTGATACCCAACTTTCCTCCGGCCTGTACTACGGCTATGTGGTGGTCGATGTGCCGCAACTGGTCCAGAACCTGGAAGGCGTAGATTTCAAGGATTGCTTTTCGCCCGGTACTCCGGCAGAGCGTCGTACTCTTGCCGGGCGGGTGGTGCAGCACCTGCTGCACCTGATCGCTACCGTCAGTCCAGGCGCCAAACGCGGTTCCACCGCGCCTTTCGACTGGGCCAAGTTCATGCTTGTTGAAGCCGGCGACTGGCAGCCTCGCAGTCTGGCCGGGGCCTTCCATGATGCACTGCCGCTCGCTGGCGAGGGCGGTGGCATTCGGCAGCGTGCCGTGGATCGGCTGACCAGGGAAATCGGAGCCATGGACGACGCGTATGGGGCGCCTCTGTCGCGCCGTTTTCTGGCTGTTGACCAGGGTGTGGAAGTCCCCGGCGCCGAGCGCCTGAATCTTGCCCGCCTGGCGGATTGGGCAAAGGAAATCATCGAACAAGGGGAGTGCTGAAATGCCTCGCCATCTCTTGATGCGACTGGAGGCTCCGTTGATGGCCTTTGGCGGCGAGACCATCGACAACTACGGCGTGATTCGTGACTTCCCCGCGCTGTCCATGGTCACGGGCCTATTGGCCAATGCGCTGGGCTACCGGCGGGAAGAAAGCGAATGGCACGATCGTTTGCAGGCCCGCTTGCTGGTGGGGGCGCGGCTGGATCGTGACGTGCAGCGGCTCACCGATTTTCAGACGGCGCAACTGGGCAAGGATGACAAGGGCTGGACGACATGGGGCTTCGCCGAGGGACGTCGAGGAGATTCGTACAAGTCGCCTCATCTGCGCTACCGTGACTACCACGCCAGCCTGAATGTCCTCGTTGCTCTGCGCCTTGAGCCTGCGGCTGAATTCCCGACGCTCGATGATCTGGCGCAAGCGCTCGATCATCCGGCTCGTCCACTTTTCATTGGCCGCAAGACCTGTCTGCCCAGCCGGCGCGTCTTCGCTGGCTGGCACGAAGCCGAGAACGTCCTCGCTGCCTTGCAAACGGCGCAGTTGCCCGGCAAGACCAGGTATCTGCGCGTGCAATGGCCGGAAGGGGAGGGCATCCTTGCCGGCGACCGCCCTCTGGACCTGTGCGACGAGCGCAACTGGAGGAGCGGCGTCCATGGCGGCTGGCGGCCTGTGCGCGAAGGCAGCTTCGTCTTGCCGGGATCTCCGACATGAGCTTGCATCTATTACGTCTGCAGCCGGACTCCTCTGCCTTGGCCGTTTGGGCAACTCGCCACCGGCTGCTGTCACCGGATGGCGATTACGGCTATGCCCTTCATGCCTTGCTCAGCGCAACTTTTGGCGAGCTGGCGCCGAAGCCGTTCCATTATCTGGGCGGGCGGCAAGGTCTGCTGGCTTATACCTCGGCCGACCTGGAGATACTGCACCAGAATGCCCGCCTCGCGCCGCCGGACGTGGCTCGGGCGCTCGGGCTGGATCATCTGGATGCACGCCCGTTTCCCAGCGCCTGGCGGGTCGGGCAGCGTCTGGGTTTCGAAGCGCGGGTTCGGCCGGTGGTGCGCAGCAAGGACGGCCGAGAATGGGATGCCTACCAGCATGCCGTGATTGGCACGGTCGACAGCGGGCAAATCGCTGGCAACGGCAGCATTGCCCAGCGCTCCGTGATCTACAAAGACTGGCTGGAGAAGCGGTTTGGGCTTGATGGCGCGGCGCAGATTGCCGAAGCCCACCTCGACTCCTTCCGGCTCACTCGTGTCCTGCGTAAAGCGGCGAGCAGCGACAACGGCAAGCGGAAAACGACCAACAACGCCGGGCCGGATGTCGTCTTCAAGGGTCAATTGCAGGTGGGAGATCCGACAGCTTTCAACCGTCTGCTGGAAAGAGGAGTCGGCCGGCACCGGGCTTTCGGTTTTGGCATGTTGCTGCTCAGGCCCGTCGGGTCATGCTGAAGGGGCGACTCGGGCTGGAAACGGCCCGTGTTCCGCATGCCGACCGGCACGGCCTCCCGAGTTCGACAAAAATACGGCTAAGTGATTGTTTGTGCGCAATTCCCGGGCGCGGAATTGGCACTACAGGCGTCTAGCGGAGGGCTCGGGCAGGGCGACGGTCTCGAACAGTTCCCTCTGTTGGGGGGTCAGGGCGGACAGTCCGGAGGCGGACTGGCGTTGGTGCAGAGTGACCTGGTGATACTGGATGCGGCGGGCGATCTCCAGAGCGCGCTCCGGGGAAAGGGGGCTGGCCTTCGCCTCCAGGCGCAGGCGCAGCACCCGATAGAGCAGCAGTGCCAGGAAGCAGATCAAGGCATGCGCCCGGATTCGGTCCGGCAGGCGATGGAAGACCGGCGCGATCTCGATCTCGGACTTCAGAACCCGGAATCCCCGTTCGATGTCAGCCAGCGCCTTGTAGCGCGCCACGATCTCGGCCGGGGGAAACTCCGGAACGTTGGAAACGAGGATCAGTTTGCCATCCATCAGCCGCGCGCGGTTCAGCGCACGTTCGTCGATCGCGTAGGTGAACACCTCGGCGGCGAGATCAACCTTGATGATGTGCGCCAGATGCGCGTCAGCGACCGCCTTGTAGAAACGGGCCGTCGTGCCGGCGTCGGACAGCTTCTTGCCCGGACGGGTCTGGCCGGCCTCCTGGGCATCAAGCTTCTCGGCCCACTGCGCGGCATCGGCCTCCAGCGCCGCGATACGCTCATCGCGCACGCGACTCTGTTCGCTGGCCCGATCCGGGCGATGGGCAACGATCAGACGAAACCCCTGCCAGTTCAACTCACCGAAGACCTCTGCCGTCGCCAAGCGGCAACTCTTCTCGTGGAACGGGGCGAGCAGGCGGTCAAAATCCCCGTAGCGCCGGGCCGGGACGGCCAGAATGAACTCCAGCGGCTGATCGCCGACCCGCAGCGCCCGGATGGCGTCGAGATTGTCGAGACTCAACAGGCCGCGATCGGCCACCAGCACCACGCGCTTGATCGGATAGCGCGCCAACACCTTCTCGATCGTTGGCACCAGCGTCGTCGTCTCGCCGGTATTGCCGGCAAAGACCTCGTGATGGATGGGCAGTCCTTCCGCCGTCTGGACCACCCCGAGCATCACCTGGCGCAGCGTCCCGCCTTCCTTGGCCTGGCCAACGTGCCGCAGGTCCTCGGACTCATCGGTACTCCCTTCGGCACGGATCGTCGTCAGGTCGTAGAAGACGATCGCCAACTCCTGATCGATCAACGGCCGCAGGAGACCTGCCAGAGCGTCGTCCACCCGGTCGGCACCCTCCGCGAGGGTATCCATCGTGCGTAGCAGATGCTGGTGGTTAACCGCCTCGGCGCTGACCTCCGGAACCCGGGCGCCCTCCAGCCAGCGCAGGATCCCCAGCTTGGATTCCGGATCACACAGCCGGTTGAACACCATCACCCGCAACAGCCGTTCGGCGTCGAACTGGTGGCGGTTGCGTAGCAACCGGCGAAAGGTGTCGGCAAAGCCCAGTTCCTTCCACAAGGCGGTCAGCAGCCAGGTATCGCCGACCGACAGCGCCGGTGCGAAGGCGACCTCGCCGGTGCCTTCCTCGAGGGAGGGCTTGCCGGCTGCCCGCAGCAGGCCGTTGAGCAAGGAATCACTCTCGCCGGATCGCACCGCCTCGATGCGCCCCAAGGTGGCGATGACCCGCTGCCGCGGCACCCCGGTGGTGTCCCGGTAGGACTCGACGAGCTTGACGTACTGCCGCGGGCCGGACGTGGTGATCTTCACGAACATGTCGCTACTGTAGCCCCATACCGCCCTGATCGCAATAGGGTTCTGGGCAAGACGTGTCACTACAAGAGTTTCTTGGCCGCGCGCCAAGTCCTTGTTTTTATTGCGACCAAAGCCCAATTTATGCGTTTGGCACGCGAAAAGTGTCGAACTCGGGCGGCCTGATCTGGCTGGAGCGCGGCGAACTCTGCGTCATCGATGGCTGCCTGCATTTCATGGCGGGCAAGGACTCGCTGACTCCCTACATCCTGCAGGTGCCGCATCAGACCGTGTCGATGATCCTGCTCGGGCCGGGAAGCAGCGTCACCCACGATGCGCTTCGCTTGCTCGCGCGCCATGGAACCCTGATGGCCGCAGTGGGGCAGGATGGAGTGCGAACCTACACCGCGCCACCGTTGTTGCCCGATCGCTCGGACGTGGCCAGGCGTCAGGCGGAACTCTGGGGTAACCCGCGCCGACGCATCAGCGTCGCCCGGCACATGTATGCCCTGCGACTGGGAGAGGTTCTGCCGCACCGGGATCTGGATACCCTGCGAGGAATCGAAGGTGCCAGGGTCAAGGCAATCTATCGCTTGATGGCGGAAAAATTCGGCATCCCCTGGGAAGGCAGGCACTACGACCGGGGCAACCCCGGAGCGGCGGACATGCCGAATCAGGGAATCAATCACGCGGCCACGGCCGTGCAGGGAGCGGCGGCCATCGCCGTGCAGGCCCTGGCGGCGATTCCTCAACTCGGTTTCATCCATGAGGACTCAGGCCAGGCTTTCGTGCTGGACATTGCCGATCTGTTCAGGGAAACGGTGACCCTTCAAATCGCCTTCACGGCTGCAAAGAAATCCCTCAATGGCGACGAGACCACCATTGATCGCCTTGTTCGCCGCGAGGCGTCCACCGTGTTTCGCAAACAGGATGTCATCGCCAGCATGATCGACAAGATCAAGCTGGTGCTAAGGACGGAGGAAAACGATGGCGCTGGTAGTCATAGTGACGCGTGATGTGGCGTACCGATACCGTGGTTTCCTGGCGTCAGTGATGTTGGAAGTCGCGCCAGCCGTCTACATCTCGCCGCGTATGAGCCCGGCAGTCAGGGGGCGCGTCTGGGATACCTTGTCGGACTGGTATTCTGCAGAACCGCAAGGTAGCATCGTCGTCGTATGGCGAGATCTGAATGAAACCGGTGGCGTCGGGATCAAGACGCTGGGGGAGCCACCGAAAGAACTTGTCGAGGTTGACGGCCTCTGGTTGGTGAGGCGAATGGTATAAAACGCTTTTTAACAACGTGAATCGAAGTTAACATTTCTTCCTGTGGTTCATAGGGTTACCTACAAGAGTTTTCCCCGCGCCAGCGGGGATAGGCCCCCGAAGGTATCCAGATCGCTTTCTGATGGCGCGTTTTCCCCGCGCCAGCGGGGATAGGCCCGTCTGGCTTGGCGTCAGCGTCGAGGATCAGGTGTTTTCCCCGCGCCAGCGGGGATAGGCCCAAGTCGCTCAAGCCGACCTGTCGCATAAAGCCGTTTTCCCCGCGCCAGCGGGGATAGGCCCGTCGGACGCTCCCAGCACTCCCCATCGCGCATGTTTTCCCCGCGCCAGCGGGGATAGGCCCCCAGGGAAAAACGCCCGCGGCCCGTCGCGAGGGTTTTCCCCGCGCCAGCGGGGATAGGCCCCGATAAGGAGAAGTAAAAATGCTTTCGGATTCGTTTTCCCCGCGCCAGCGGGGATAGGCCCCACGCCGGCTTTTTACCCGTGGAGTGCTCCAGGTTTTCCCCGCGCCAGCGGGGATAGGCCCGCATGGGCGAACGCGATCAAAGCCTTGCCATTGTTTTCCCCGCGCCAGCGGGGATAGGCCCATCTGGTTTGCCGGGGTCGAGGCGGTGTAGGCAGCGG
>DIME01000116.1 GCA_002425405.1 Candidatus Accumulibacter vicinus | reverse complement strand
CGGGGGCTTGAAAGGCGACCCGAAGAGCGGGCGCATTGGCGGCCGCAGGCCGGCGCGTCGCAGCCTGGCGACGAAGCGGCGCCAGTCGCCGCAGATCGCCGATCCGGCGCCGGGCAGCAGCCCGAGGTCGCTGACCAGCAGCACCGGCGCGCCCGCGGCCGGCATCCGCCAGTCGTGCTCGGGCGGCTCGCCGCTCGCCTGCGGGTTCTGATGCGCCAGCCAGTCGCTCCACGCGCCGCCGGGGCCGCGGTTGATGATCCGCAACTGGACGCCGGAGCGCCCGCAGTGGCGCAGCAGCCAGCCGGCGAGGCGGTGCATGTCGTGCCGATACGGCCACAGGCGCGAGCAGAAGTCGAACACGACCACCAGCTCGGGGTGCCAGCGCTGGCAGCGCTGCCGCGGCAGGTGGCGCGGCAGTTGCCGGGCGGCGAGCTGCTGCGCGATGCGCTCGAGGTCGAGCGCGCCGGCGCGGGTGGCGCCGAGGTGGCGGCGCAGCGCGGGCAGCAAGCGCGCCTGCGGCAGCAGGTCCTGGTAGGCGGCGAGGCAGCGCGGCGAGCGGGCCTGCGCGGCTTCCTCGTCGAGCGGCGCGGCGGCTTCGCCGGGGGCCGGAGGGGCCGCCTCGGGCGATGCGGGCGGGCGCCGGTGGCGCTCGACGATCGCGTGCACGAAGGGCATGCGCAGCGGCAGCCTGGATGCCGGCGCCGGCGCGCTGGCCGGCCGGGTGGGCGGCGGCAGCACGAGCAGCGGCGGCTCGGGCGCAGGCGGCGGCTCGGGCAGGCGGACGTAGCCGAACCACAGGCCGTTGTCGATGTCGAGCGCGAGCCGCTCGCGCGGCGCCACCGCCAGCGCGCGCAGCAGATCGGCGCGAGCGAGCGTGCCGCGCGCGGCGCTGCACTCGGTGGTGCTCACCCGTTCGCCCGCTCGGCATCGTCTGCCGGCGTCGCCGAGGCCGCTGCGGAGGCCGAGGTGACTGGCGGGCGATCCTGCGGCTGGTCGGCGTTCTTCACCAGCGCGTAGGCGGCCAGCCGCTGCAGCCAGTGGATTTGTTCGTCCGTACGCGCTTGCTCCGGCGTGGCCTGCGTCAATTCGTGCAGCGCGCTGAGCAGGTCGATGTATTCGGCCAGTCCGACCTTCGGATAGCCCAGCCCGATCGCCACCTTGCGGTCGGCCAGCACCTGCCGTGCGGCGAGCCGGCGCGCTTCTTCGGCGATCGTGAGCTGGCGATGCATCCGGCCGCGGGTGACCAGCCAGTCAATGAACGCTTCGTCGCCCTGCGGCGTCTCGTGCGCCGGCGGGTTGACGTTGAGCACGACACAGCGGCGGACGAAGGCGGCGGGCAGCTCGCGCTCCTCGTTGGTGGTCAGGATGATCAGCGGCAGCCGGCCGCCGGCGGCGCGCACGACGCGGTGCGCGAGCGGCGGCACCTGGAAGCTGCGGTTGCCGAGCACGTCGAGCAGCGCGTTCGGGACATCGGCGTCGGCCTTGTCGATTTCGTCGATCAGCAGCACCGGCAGCGGCGCGCCGGCGCGCGCAAGCTCCATCGCCTGCCACAACCGGCCGTGCTTGACGTATTTTTCGTGGCTTTCGTCGAGGCGCTTGAGCTCGGCGTCGGCCAGGCGCTCGACGGCATCGACGCGATACAGCAGGTCCAGCGCCTCGAAGCGCGGATGGATCACTTCGACCAGCAGCGGTGCGTCGCCGAGCACCCGCGCCGCGCAGCGCGCGATCTGGCTCTTGCCGCTGCCGGCTTCGCCGCGCACCAGCAGCGGCCGGCGCGCCGCGTAGGCGAGGATCAGCGCGTCGATCTCCGGCTGGCTCCACCAGTGGCCGGCGGCGGAAAAGTGCTCGCTCTCGGGCAGGCCGAGTTCGCTATCGGGCTGCAGGGCGACGAAGGGGTTGGCAGGAATCTGGGTCATGGCAGCGGAGAAGGCGGCAGGCCGAGGACGGGAGCCAGCACCTGATACGCTTTGTTGCACAAGCCGATGATCCTGCCGCCGTCATCGAGCATGTCGGCGCCGGACTTGATGGCGTCGAGCGCCTGTTTGATGCGGCCGGGATCGGACTTCTCCGGTCTGGCGACCCCGGCGGCGACGACTTCGGCGTGTGTCTTCAGCGTTTCGCGGGCTCTGGGCGACGACAGTTCGGCGATCGCTTGCAGAAGCTCCTGCACGAGCGGCAGCAACGCGGCGAGCTCGCTTCCTTCCTGATGGCCGACCTGGGCGGTGTTCCCGCTGCCTGTCTGCGAAACCGAATGGTCGCCGGTGCTGATGGCAATACTGGCGTTGCCGCCGCTGATGTTCAGATTGAGGCCGGATGACGGCATGGATTGCTCTCCTTTGGCTGATTGGGATGGGGTGTCGGCATGCTGTGGCGAAACCGGGCGACGCAAGACTTCCAGTTCGCTCCAGAATTCCCTGATTTCCGCCAGCAGCGTGCCGGCGTCCATTCCGAGCAGCGCGGCGGTCGCCTCGCTCGCCGGCAGCATGACGGGTACCGTATATGTCGTAGCGAACCCATGGCAGGCATCCGCCTGTGTGAGGCCATGGACTACCAGCGACAGGCTATTCCGGTGCACCTGCCGAATGCTGCGCAGGCGGGCGGCGAGCCGCTTGGCGTGGTCAGGGTGCAGCGGACCGGAACCCTTGCTGACCTCCGGAGTATCGCGGTCGTTGGCCATCACCACGGCAAACACCGCACGCTCGAACTCCTCGACGATCTGGTCGCCGCAAGCCGCCACATCGACTTTGAAGACATACTCGGACGCGGGCAGCTCCGCCTCATCCGACGGCACCAGCCGGATTTCGCCGCCGAAAAGCGCCGTGGAGATAATGGCACAGACGATGCGCTCGCTCCGCGGCACATGCAGTACGTAGTCGCCGCCACTTGCCGTGCGAACCGCTTGATCGACCAGCCGGCAGGCGGCAACGAAGTACAATGCAGCAGCAGCCTCTTCCGCCGCGCGTCGAGAAACGTGCGGTTCATCGGTCGGCGGCACGGCCAGCAGCGCGCGGCGCACGACCAAAAACAGCCGATCGACCTGATCCTCTGGCGATGCGGAGAACCTTTGCACCATCGAGGCAGCGCTCGGCGGACTCGGCAAGGCAAACTCATCGGCAAATTCGCGCTGCAGTGACTCAAAAAACCGCAGCGCCGCGGGAGCGCCAAGCAGCTTGCTCGCCAGGCGTTCCTGATCCGCGCCGCTCACCCAGGCTGCGGTAGCTGCCGCAGCGCCGCCCTTCAATCGAGGCGGTGCGGAACCTGTATCCTTTTTTCCATCGAAAATCATGCGCAGAATTCCGTCGTTGCCGCCAGGAAACCGGTGCCTGTTCGACCACGGCTTGAGGAAGGTCGGAATATCACCCTCGTCGCCGTCGTCGGGCAGGATCGGCTGGAACTTGGTGTTGCGCATCGCGGCGTCGTAGATCTGCTGCGTCACGATCGCGCCTTCGTAGGTCGCCCCGTGCCTGGAGTCCGGCACCGCCGTCTTCTCGTAGCAGGCGCGGAGTTGGGGCGTGCAGACCACCAGCACGGTGTCGGACTGATCGATGCAACCGAGCATCCATGTCTGCCACCCCGGCGCGGGCGGGCGATAAATGTAAGCGTGATCGGTCAGGACGCGGCAGCCGCGCTGCACCAGCCAATCGGCCAGCGCCTTGACCGAAGCTCGAAGCGCATCGCTTTCGTGCGCATAGCTGATGAACACGACGGGGCCTTGCCTGGTATCCGAGTCTGAGGTCATGACGAGGGTCCCGTTCTTCTCCCGGCGGACGGCGCTGCGAGGCTCGTTTCGAACTGGCGGATGCCGCGTCCGCTGGTGCGCATGCGTGCATTCGGCGTGGCCAACCCGCGTGGAAACGGGCGTGCCACCCCGATTTCACGATGCGTCGTGGCCGATGTCGGCCATCGTAACGCGAAAAATGCGATTCAGCCAGCACGGATGTGTCCCTCCGGACGGATCAAGCACCGGCGCCGCGCCAGGTGCCTGGCCATGCAACCGGGAGGACAGCCTTGCGCGCACCAGCAGCATGGCGAAGCCTTTGCCAGCACCTCGCCGGCCAGCAACGGGGTCAATTCAAGGTAGCCAACCCGGGTATCCAGAATCGCCATGACCGTTGGATGCAAGTACAATAGACAGGTTGCAACCCCTCCCGTCGCCTGGCCCGCCCTGCATGTCTGATCGAAGCCCTCTGCCGCAAGCACCAGAAACAGGCGAAGATCGCTTCGTCATTCTCTGTGCCGGCAAGGAACTCTTTCAGCGCCGACTCACCGACATCATCAGGCAGTGCGGGATACGCGTACCGGCCGTGCTCGCGGCCTTCGCTCAGGAAGTCGGGACAGCGCATGACGAGTTGGCCAGCGCATCCGATTCGGATGAGGATGCCGATCAGCGCACCAACCTGACCGCCTCGCGCCTGACCCTGATGGGTGACGATGACCTTGAGCTGGACATCCGGATCAACGCCCTGATCACTCGCTTGCGCGAGGCTGGCGGTCGCAACCTGTGGCGCTGTCAGTCGCGCTACATGACCTTGCTCTCCCGGCCGGCGATGAGCGAGACCACCCATCCGGCTGGACCGGAAGCGATCTGTCTTGGCTTGTGGGCGATCTGCAGACACGCCGGCGGGGGTCTCGAGCCAACGCTGGCGCTGCTCGACCGGCTCGAACAGGGCCTCTGCCAACAGATCTCCGGACTCTATGGCGAAATGGACGGCCTGCTGGCAGGCTACGGCATCGGGCCAGCGCCAACAGGACAAAACCCGTCGGGCACCACCGATCCCAGAACCAGCCGGGCACCCTCCGGCGACCCCCTGTCGGCCCTGCAACAGGCGATCAGCCAGCAACTCGATGCGGATCGGTCGACCGTCCCGCAGCTTGCTCACCACGCCGCGGGATCGGGAAATCCCACGCTCGATGCCGCCGCGCTGATCATGCTCAACCATCTGTCTGAGCGCCTGACGGCGCTCGAGAACCGGTCGTTGTCGGCCAGCCCTGACGACGCACGCGCCGCCTCACCCCCCTCATGCATGCCACTGGGTACCCTCAGGGCGAAGGATCTCGACCTGCCCCTGGGCAAACACGAAGCGGTCGCCTTCGACACCCTGGCACTGATTTTCGAGGCCCTCTTCGACTCCGCCGACCTGCCCGACGCCATCAAGGAAGCGATCGGGCGGCTGCAGATCCCGCTGCTCAAACTGTCGATCATCGATCCCTCCTTGTTGGCCAACGCCCAGCATCCTGCCCGCTCGCTGATCAATCGCATGGCGCGGGCCGGCGTTGGTCTGCCGCAGGGGTCGAATCATCCGGTCTGCCAACGGATCAGCGAACTGGCCGTAAGCGCCCGCCGGGTGCTCGAACAGGATGGCTCGCTTGAGCCCCAACTGGCGGAACTCGACCTGCTGATCAGGCAGCGTGATCAGGCCGTTCGGGAGGCGGCCGGAATGCATGTGCAGACCGTGCTTGAGCACGAAAACCGGCAATACGCGATGCTGCTCGCCGACCACTGGCTGCGCCTCAGTCTGGCGCGAACCGGTTCGCCGGAAATTGCATCGTTTCTTGAGCAATACTGGTGGCGAGTCATGGTCGCCGCCGCGGCGGAGGGCGGAACTCAGGGAAAACGCTGGCAGGAGGACAGCCACACTGCCGACGAACTGATCTGGAGCGTGCTCCCGAAACAGACCGCCGAGGAACGTAAACGCCTTGCCGGGCTGGCCTCATCGCTGCTTGGGCGAATCAGCGCCGGGCTGGACGCCATCGGTGTCGCGGCCTCCGAGAGAAAACCCTTTCTCGACACCTTGTTCAATCTGCAGACCCGTGCCTTGCGCAACCAGGCGCTACTCGAACGCCCGCCGGGCGCGCAGGCAAGCAAGCCGATGGCCGAGACCCTCCTGCGCGATCGTAACGGGCAACAGCTCCGTTATCTGCCCGATCCGGTCGGCAGCCAGGCGCCCCCAAGGGCCCCGGCTGGCAGGAGTCCGGTGGGCGACTGGCTGCGTTTCATGGTCTCGCCTCAGGAGTCGTCGTGTGGTCTCTGCTGCTGGCAAAGCCCGGCCTCGGGAAGGGTTCTGTTGTTCAACCCGGAGTGGAGCTACGCAGTGGCCATGCCACGCGCCACCCTCGATCAGCAGCTACGCTCAGGCCACGCCCGGATCGTTTCGCGTATCGCCGTGTTCGACGCTGCTGCAGAGCGTGCGCTCGAGCTCCTGAAGCGGCGCTGACCGCGGCAAGCCGGGCGCTCGCGCAAAGCCGGGCACCGATCTGCAATCGATGTATAATTCGCCCATCGCTATTATGCAATTGATTTTTGACTGATTTAAGGGTTCTGCGGATGCGTTTTGATGAACTGGGCCTGGCGCCTGATCTCCTGAGAGCCCTGGCCGACCAGGGTTACACCGAGCCCACGCCAATCCAGGTACAAGCGATACCGGTGATCCTTGCGGGCCTTGATCTGATGGGTGGGGCACAAACGGGTACCGGCAAGACGGCTGCTTTCACGCTGCCGCTGCTGCAACGCATTCTTGCCTTCGCCAGCCCGAGTCCATCACCCGCGCGCCATCCGGTACGGGTGCTGATGCTGGCGCCAACGCGCGAACTGGCGATCCAGGTGCACGAGTCGGTCAAGACCTACAGCAGGCATGTTCCGATCCGGAGTTGTTGCGTTTTCGGGGGGGTCGACATCAAGCCGCAGATCGCCGAGATCCGCTGTGGAGTCGAGGTGCTGGTGGCGACCCCCGGCCGGCTGCTCGATCTCTTTGAACAAAAGTGCCTCAACTTCGCCAGCGTGCAGGCGCTCGTGCTCGATGAGGCGGATCGAATGCTCGACATGGGCTTCGTCCCCGACGTCACGCGCATCATCAACCTGCTGCCCAGGCAGCGGCAGAGCCTGCTGTTCTCGGCGACGTTCTCGGAAGAGATCAAGAAACTGGCCGACGGCATGCTCAAGTCGCCGGTGCTGGTCGAAGTGGCCAGGCGCAACACCGTGTCCGAGACGATCACCCACCGCGTCCACCCGGTGGCGGCCGAGGCCAAGCGCGCGCTGCTGGTCAAACTCCTGAAGTCGGCCGATTTCAATCAGGTGCTGGTGTTCACCCGCACCAAGATCGAAACCAACCGGCTCGCCCGCGAACTGCAAAAGGCCGGGATTGCCGCCGACTCGATCCATGGCGACAAGAGCCAGCAGGAGCGCCTGAAAGCGCTCGAAGCCTTCAAGGACGGTTCGGTACTGGTACTGGTCGCCACCGACGTCGCCG
>DIME01000112.1 GCA_002425405.1 Candidatus Accumulibacter vicinus | reverse complement strand
CTTTTCTCGACATCGACGAGCGTTTGCTGGAACTGCTCGAGCGGGTCGAATTCGACCGCTCGCCGCTGACCGACATCAAGACCTGCGGCCCCTGCGACATCGGCCTGGTCGAAGGTGGCATCTGCAACGCCGAGAACATCCACGTGCTGCAGGAGTTTCGCCGCAATTGCAAGGTACTGATCGCCATTGGCGCCTGTGCGGTCAATGGCGGGCTGCCGGCGCAGCGCAACCATCTCGACCTCGGTCGGTGCCTGCAGGAGGTCTATCTGACCGGGCCGGGAATCGTCAACGGGCAGGTGCCCAACGATCCGGAATTGCCGCTGCCGCTCGACAAGGTGCACCCGATTCATGAAATCGTCCGCGTCGATTACTTCATTCCCGGCTGCCCACCATCGGGCGACGCGATCTGGAAATTCCTGACCGACCTGCTCGATGGGCGGACGCCACGGCTCGGACATCCCCTGTTGCATTTTGATTGATGGAGGCCAGCATGGAAGGCGCCTTGTTTGCACTCGAAAGCGCGCCAGTCGACGCTAGCACGCTGCGCCGGGTGGCGATCGACCCGGTGTCGCGCGTCGAAGGGCACGGCAAGGTGACCTTGCTGCTCGACGAGAACGATCAGGTGCAGCAGGTTCGCCTGCACATCGTCGAATTCCGTGGTTTCGAGAAGTTCATTCAGGGACGACCTTACTGGGAAGTGCCCGTAATGGTGCAGCGACTGTGCGGGATCTGCCCGGTCTCGCACCACCTGGCGGCCGCCAAGGCGCTCGACCAGGTGGTCGGCGCTGCGCCCTTGACGCCGAGTGCCGAGAAACTGCGCCGCCTGATGCACTACGGGCAGATTTTGCAGTCGCATGCGCTGCATTTCTTTCATCTCTCTTCGCCGGACCTGCTTTTCGGTTTCGATAGCGAGGCTGGCCGGCGCAACATCGTCGGCGTTGCGGCAGCGTATCCCGAGGTTGCGAAGCAGGGCGTGCTGCTGCGCAAGTTCGGTCAGGAGGTGATTCGCCTGACCGCCGGCAAGCGCGTGCATGGCACCGGTGCGATTCCCGGTGGCGTCAACCGCGCCTTGAGCCGCACCGAACGTGATGGCTTGCTGGCTGAAATCGAGTCGGTCATCTGCTGGAGCCAGCAGGCGGTGCAGCTCGTCAAGCGCCTGCATGCGGCTGACCCGGCGTTCTACGACAGCTTTGGCACTTTTCGCTCGAACCTCCTGTCGCTGGTCGGCGCCGACGGTGCGCTCGATTTGTACGATGGCGCGCTACGCGCGCGTAACGCTGACGGCAAAATCCTCGTCGACGCTTTTGCGGTCAGCAATTACCATGAGCTGATTCGCGAGGAAGTCAAACCATGGAGTTACATGAAATTTCCCTTCCTCGCGGCGCTCGGCTCGCAGGAAGGCTGGTACAAGGTCGGGCCGCTGGCGCGCGTGCAGAACTGCGATTCGATTCCGACGCCACTCGCCGAGGTCGAGCGCCGCGAGTTCATCGACCACGGCCATGGCCAACTGATCCATGCTCCGCTGGCCTATCACTGGGCACGCATGATCGAGATGCTGCACGCAGCCGAGAAGATCGGGGATCTGCTGCACGACGACGATCTTTCCGGGACTGAACTCTGCAGCAGCGGCGCCCGCAAGCGCGAGGGCGTCGGTGTCATCGAGGCGCCGCGCGGTACGTTGATCCACCACTATCGCGTCGACGACGACGATCTCGTGACGATGTGCAACCTGATCGTCTCGACGACGCACAACAATCAGCCGATGAACGAGGCGATCCGCCGCGTCGCTCGCCGTTACCTCGACGGCCGTCAGCTCAGCGAAGCTTTGTTGAACCACATCGAGGTCGCGATTCGCGCTTTCGACCCCTGCCTCTCCTGCGCCACGCATGCGCTCGGCAAGATGCCGCTGCAGCTCGAATTGCACGATGCCAGGGGGCAGCTGATCGAGCGTATTCGCCCCGTTTCCTGAGATCCCGGAGGCGCTGCCCTTGTCACTCGCGCCGGTGGTCATTCTGGCCTGTGGCAATCCCAGTCGGGGTGACGATGCGCTTGGGCCGCTGCTGCTCGATCGTCTGCAGGAGTGGCTCGATGCTGCTGGTCTGGCCGAAGGTTTCGAGCTGATCAGCGACTTCCAGTGGCAGATCGAGCATGCGCTCGACCTCGTGGGAAGACGGCTGGCGCTGTTCATCGACGCCGGCATGCAGACGCCGGCGCCGCTACGCTTCGGTCCGGTGCCGGCGATTGACGCCGCAATACCCGGCACGCATGCCTTGTCACCCGCGGCAGTGCTCGCCGTCCTGCCGCGCATCGCTCAGCCCGCTCCGCCCGCTTTCGTGCTCTGCGTCGCCGGGGAGTGCTTCGAACTCGGTGAAGGGCTGAGCACTGCCGCGAGCCGCCATGCCGGGCGCGCTTTCGAACTGCTGCAAGCCCTGTGTCGCTCTCCTCGGATCGACGCCTGGCAGGCGTGCGTGTCCGGGGATTGAAGTTGTCTGGCGCCTGCCGGCCGCCAGGGACTGCGCGTAGCGCCACCCCCGAATTGCCCAGCCGCGCCTGCCGACCGGGTTGCCTTCGGGTATCCCACTGGCATGCTGGATTATTCCCCTCCCCTTCAAGCCGGCAACCTCTGGGTTGCCGCCAGGCCACGCACCAGCATGCAGTCGAATTCGATAATTGCCATGGTCGTTTTGTCGCGCGAGACGGGGAAGAAGCCGGACGGCAGGAATCCGGCCTCCTTGAAAACGGCCAGTGCTTCGATGAAACCGGGGGTTCCTTCGTAGAGTGGGATCACCGAACACTCGATCAGTACGGCCCTGATCTGTGGCAGCAAGGCCGTCGCCCCCGAAAAAACCTTGAGGTCGAATCCCTGTGTGTCCAGTTTGAGGAGCAGGCGATTGTCCGGCCCGGCAATGCCCTCGATGCCGTCCAGACGTCTGACCGGCACCTTGATGATTTCTTTCAGGCCGGTGCGGTGAGGGAAATACTGCTCGGATTTCTCGTTGGTTTTCAGGAACGATGAAAAATCGCTGCCGGCAAGGATGTTAAGTTCCATTACGTCGTCCTGTTCGGCCAGCCCGCAAGAATGGGCAGTGAACAAACGATCCGCAGCGAATCGCTCGGCAAGCGCATGGGCCATCGCCGGAATGGGCTCGAATGCCTCGATTCGTCCGGAGAATCCAGCGGCGCGCAGCCGCAATGAAAATTGCCCGGCATTGGCGCCCACATCGATGACCGTATCAATCGCGTGCTTGTCGAGGACGTGCAGCAGGTGCCTGTCGAGTTGCAGGTGATTCTTGCGGCGGGAAATCGCATCGTAGCCAAACAAGCCGGCCAATGCAGGAACAAGTTTCATCTCTCTCCTTACAGTTGAACAGGTAGCGAGTCAGTCCCGTTAACGGTCATGGCGATACCGACACCTCCCGTTCGGAAGTCATGACGGTTAGGGATGGCCTCCCGATGGCGACTATTCAGCAAACAAGATCCAATGCTATATTGGGTCTCCGGAAGATTGTATCCTCCTGGAACCGTCGGTGGCCGGTGCCTCATGCTTTGCGGCTGATCCGTGTGGGCCTCTTTCCAGCCTGTCCGCACCAGCCACATGTTCCTAAGGTGCAGTTGTCAATGTGGAAATCAATTCTTGCCATCGCCGTCGGTGCAGCGCTCGGCGCACTGTTGCGCTGGCAACTCGGGATCAGGCTCAACGCACTTTTTCCAACCATCCCGCCCGGCACGCTGGTCGCGAACCTGATCGGTGCCTACGTGATCGGTCTGGCGATTGCTTTCTTCGCCTCGTTCTCGGCCCTCTCCCCGGAATGGCGTCTGCTGGTGATTACCGGGTTCTGCGGCGGGTTGACCACCTTCTCGACTTTTTCCGCCGAACTGGTAACACTGCTGCTGCAGGGGCGTGTCTTGTCGGCTCTCGGTATTGTCGCGGCGCATGTCGTGGGCTCGGTTCTCATGACTATTGCCGGCATGGCCACCATCGTCTGGGCAAGGGTTTGAATCTGATGCTACCACCCAGGGCAGGTAGGAGTGACGCAACAAAGAGGGTTCAAGGACAGGGAGACAAGCATGGAAGGCTCATTTTTGAGATTCTACGTCAGTGAACGCGAGGATCGCGATCATCCATCCGGATGCCCAAGACCCGCCGGGCATGAGCACTGACGATTGACGCAAAAGCCATGAATATGCTCGGAAGCCTGCGCGAATTGCCGCGGACCGTCTGGCTGCTCGGCCTGGTGAGTTTTTTCAACGATTCCACCAGCGAGCTGATCTACCCGCTGCTGCCGATTTACCTTGCCTCCGTATTGATGGCCGGCCCGAAGGCCTTGGGCATCATCGAGGGGATTGCTGAAGCCACAGGGAGTCTGCTTAAACTTCTTTCCGGCGTGCTCGCGGATCGTCGCTGCTCGGCCAAGCCCTGGGTGGTTGGCGGTTATGCGCTGGCTGCGATCGCGCGCCCGCTGCTGGCCTTCGCCACTTCCTGGCCGATGCTGTTGTTGCTGCGCCTTGCCGACCGGGTTGGCAAGGGCCTGCGCAGTTCGCCGCGGGATGCGCTGCTGGCGTTGACGGTGGATCCGGCCAGACGCGGACTGGCCTTCGGATTTCATCGTGCCCTGGACAACGCCGGGGCCGTCGTCGGGCCACTGCTGGCGGCCTGGCTGCTCGCCGAGCGAGTACCATTGGCAGACATTTTTCTCTGGGCTGCGCTGGGGGGCGCGATCACGGTTGCCCTGACGCTGGCGGTCAGGGAACCACAGCGGAATGCAGCGACGCCAGGGAAGCCCTTCAGCTGGACACTGCACGGCCTGCCGTCACCGTTCAAACGTTACCTGGGGGTACTGGCGCTGTTTACCCTGGGCAACTCATCGAACATGTTCCTGCTGCTGCGGGCAAAGGAACTCGGTCTCGCCGAATACCAGATACCGCTGCTCTGGGCGCTGGTGTCCTGCAGTGCAGCGCTCTTTTCCACGCCGCTCTCGGCACTGTCCGACAGGCTCGGCCGCACCCGTCTGATTGTTGGCGGCTGGGGTGTCTATAGTATTTTCTACTTGCTGCTCGGAATGAATCCGCAGCCGCTGCTGCTGTGGCCGCTGTTCGCGTTCTACGGCCTGTTCCTGGCGGCGACCGAAGGGGCAGAGAAGGCGCTGGTCGCCGACCTGGTGGGCAAGGAAATGCTGGGCACCGCTTACGGCTGGTTCAACCTGACCGCGGGTCTTCTGCTGCTGCCTGCCTCGGCGATCTTCGGCGGCTTGTGGCAATCCGTTAGTCCGCTCGTGGCTTTCGCCTTCTCTGCCGCCTGTGCTTTGCTGGCAGCGCTTCTGCTGCACCTGTGGGTACTGCGGAGTGGATGAGGATACGCATTTTCAGCCAGCCGTGACCGGTGGCTCCTGCAAGGCCGCTTGCTGTTGCCGGTAAGCGGCATGGAAAATGTTCCAGTCGCCATCATTCCAGCCGTCGGTGTGGCGCAGCAACTGATCGAGATCATGCCTGCGCACCCGCTCACGGCTGATGCCCTGGCGCAGCTTTTCCAGATCGATGAAACGCACGTCACTTTCCTGATAGGTGTTGCCCATCGCCGGTATGCGACGGACAAACACATGCTTGCCGTACAGACAACTGTGCTGCAGGCAATGATGATGGAGGCGGGCGCAGGCACGGGCAGTGGCCGTGATCAGGGATTGGCGCTGCGACGGCTCGCCGTTCCCGGCCGTGACATTCCACTCATCGAGGCTGATGAAGCTGTCGAGCGCGCGCGTCACCAGAATCGCACGCCAGCGGC
Source organism: Candidatus Accumulibacter vicinus (assembly GCA_002425405.1). Taxonomy (GTDB): domain Bacteria; phylum Pseudomonadota; class Gammaproteobacteria; order Burkholderiales; family Rhodocyclaceae; genus Accumulibacter; species Accumulibacter vicinus. Next base: position 4,757 of record DIME01000112.1, on the reverse strand, counting down.
CGGGTTCCGGCCGATCGCCGTAATAGAGCGCCTCGACGGCGCCGACCTGGTGTGCGCCGAGGCGCAGGATGTTCAGGTACTCGCGGTAGAAGGTCGGGATGCCGCGCCACGGGTGACGCAGCGTTCGGCACAGGTGGTTTTCCTGTCGTTTCAGGAAGATGGCGCTGCCATCATCGAGCACATGCCGGCTGACACCACTCCAGCCGCCACGGCGTTCATTGGGGGCTTCATGCCAGTCGGTGCTGAGTGACCACAGCCCTTCGAAGTCGGCGAGCTGGCTGGCGCTCAGTTGCTCGCGCGCCAACTGGTCCGGAAACAGATCACGAGCCTTCACCGGGAATGCCGTGCGATGCGCACGCTAGACGGCTTTCTTGCGCAGGACATAGGTGCGCCACATGAACAGGCGCGGCAGGAAATCGATGTGGCCGACGATCTCGAAGCCGGCATCACGGCACTCACGTTCGAACTGGGCGCGCTGTACGACGAAGCGGTTGTCGCTCTTTTCGCCTTGTTGCAGGCGCTTCTGTTCAAGTCGGCGGCGGCGCCAGGCCTTGTAGTTGCCATCGACCCACAGCGACAGCACCACCGTATCGCGGGTCACGCGACGAAATTCCTTCAGCATTGCGAGGCGATTGGCCGACTCGCCAATGTGGTGCATGAGGCGAATCGAGAAGATGCAGTCGACACCGTTGTCGGGCAATGTGATCTCGAAGGCGGAACACTGCAACAGGCGGAAACGCCGCACTACAGCCGGGTCGCGGACTTTTCTGGCGACTTCGAGCATGGCTTCGCTGTAATCGGCGGCCAGCAGTTCGCGTTGTGGGTTCTCGGCCAGCATCGACCAGAAGCGCCCGGTGCCACAGGGCAGGTCAAGCACCGATACCGGGTTGCCGGCCAGGGCCAGGGCGCGGGCGGCCATGCGGTGCTCCATGCGGTCTGAGAGTTTTTTCTGGTTGTGCTTCCGGAAGTACTCCTGCGAATGGGAGTCGGTGTACTTGTCCGAAAAGGACAGGTGAATGGCCGGTTTCTGCTGGTCGCTCATGTCATCGCTTGGCGTAGGGGGGCGGGGTGTGGCGGGTGTTCAGTGGGAAGCCAAGCATACCATAGAGCCGGTTGTCGGCACCGTCAGCAGATGCCTGCGTCAGCGATGGGCGCCTGGGAGGAAATATTGGCCTACTGGTGCCGAAAACTCCGGCCGGGGGTCAGGTGAGAATCAGGTTGTCGCGATGGATAATCTCGGGCTCGTCGATATAGCCGAGAATGTCTTCGATATCCTGGCTGGCGCGGCGCGCGATACGCCGACCATCGCTGCTGCCGTAGTTGACCAGGCCGCGGGCAACTTCGATGCCTTCGCTGGAGACACAGGCAACCGCTGCGCCGCGTTCGAATTCGCCCTGAACCGTCAGGACACCAATCGGCAGGAGGCTTTTCCCATCTCTGAGCGCACGGATGGCACCGCCATCGAGGATCAGTTTGCCATTGAGCTGCAGGTGGTCCGCGAGCCATTGCTTGCGTGCCGTGAGCGGCGGAGTTTCCGAGACCAGCAACGTTCCGAGCGGCTCCCCACGTGCCAGTCGAACAATGACGTCGGTCTCGCGCCCGCTGGCGATCACGGTGTGTGCGCCACTGCGTGCCGCGCGCTTGGCGGCGATTACCTTGGTGATCATGCCACCTTTGCCGAATGCGCTGCCGACGCCGCCGGCCATCGCTTCCAGGGCGGGATTGCCGGCCCGTGCTTCACTGATCAGCGTGGCGGTCGCGTCCTTGCGAGGGTCGGCGGTGAACAGGCCTTGCTGATCGGTGAGAATGAGCAGGCAATCGGCTTCGATGAGGTTGGCCACCAGCGCGCCAAGCGTGTCGTTGTCACCGAACTTGATTTCGTCGGTAACGACGGTGTCGTTCTCGTTGATGATGGGCACCACGCCGAGTTGCAGGAGGGTGCTCAGCGTCGAGCGGGCATTGAGGTAGCGCTTGCGATCGGCGAGGTCGTCATGGGTGAGCAGGATCTGCGCGGTATGCAGGCCGTAGCGGGCAAACGCGCGCTCATAAACCTGCGCCAGTCCCATCTGGCCGACGGCCGCAGCCGCCTGCAGCTCATGCACGGCGCGCGGGCGCTTGTGCCAGCCCAGACGTTGCAGGCCGCAGGCAATCGCTCCCGAAGAGACGAGAACGATCTGTCTCCCGGTTGGGCATAACTCGGCGATCTGTCTTGCCCACTCATCGATGGCCGCCAGATCAAGACCTTCGCCGTTGTTGGTAACCAGTGCCGAACCCACTTTAATGACCAGCCGGCGGGCAGAAGCGGTACGGGTGGTGGCCATGTTCAGGAGGTTTGCCCGTCTTCGCACAGGTCGTTCGGGAAATGCGCGGCGGTGGCTGTCTTTACGGTAGCCGCGGCGGCGCGGGGCAGTTGGTCCAGCGCCTCCTGGAGTTTCTGTGCCAGCAGGCGACAGCCATCGCCGCTGATGGCGCTGACCCGAAAACTCGGAGTCGCCCTCGTATCGGCGGCCTTGTAGGCTTCGAGAAAGTCGGCAATACGCTGCTCGCGCTCGTCCTCGGGAATCAGATCAAGCTTGTTGAGGACCAGCCAGCGTGGTTTGCTGGCGAGTTCCGGGTCATATTTTTCCAGCTCACGGACAATGGTCATTGCGTCGCGAACGGGGTTGGCCTGAGGATCGAACGGTGCCAGGTCGACGATGTGCAGCAACAAGCGTGTGCGCATCAGATGCTTGAGAAAGCGGATGCCCAAGCCGGCACCTTCAGCGGCGCCGTCGATCAGGCCGGGAACGTCGGCGATCACGAAGCTCCTGTCCTGGTCTACACGCACGACGCCGAGATGCGGTTCGATGGTTGTAAACGGGTAATCGGCCACTTTCGGACGCGCTGCCGAGACGGCGCGCAGGAAGGTGCTCTTGCCGGCGTTGGGCAGGCCCAGCAGGCCAACATCGGCCAACAGGCGCAGTTCCAGCCGCAGGTCACGCTGCTCGCCGGGTTCTCCGCGTGTGCACTGGCGTGGTGTGCGATTGACGCTCGACTTGAAGTGGATGTTGCCGAGGCCGCCACGGCCGCCTTTGGCCAGCAGCACTTTCTTGCCATCCTCATCGAGGTCGGCAAGTATTTCGTTGGTATTGACATCGGCGATCAGGGTGCCGACCGGCACGCGTAGCGTCAGGTCCTGGCCGCGCTTGCCGTAGCAGTCGCTGGAGCCGCCGTTCTCGCCGCGCTTGGCGCGAAACCTGCGGGCGTAACGGTACTCGATCAGGGTGTTGACGTTGCGGTCGGCAAGCACGTGCACATTGCCACCGTGTCCGCCATCGCCGCCATCCGGACCCCCCTCGGGTTCATATTTCTCACGCCGAAACGAGGCAATGCCGTTGCCTCCATCGCCGGCGCCAACAAGAATTTTCGCCTCGTCGATGAATCTCATGTGCGCTTCCTGTCTCGCGAGATTGGAAAGCAAAAAGCCCTACCGGCAAGGATAGGGCTTTGGCTGGCTTTGGCTGCCAGCGTTGTTCAGACACTAACCGGGATGATGCTGACCGTGCGCCGGTTCAGCGCTCCCTTGATCGCGAACTGCACGTGCCCGTCGACCAGCGCGAACAGGGTATGGTCCTTGCCAATGCCCATATTGTCGCCGGGATGATAGGCGGTGCCACGCTGGCGAACGATGATGTTGCCGGCGCGCACCAGCTGTCCCCCGTAGCGTTTGACGCCCAGACGTTTGGCTTCCGAGTCGCGGCCGTTACGTACGCTGCCGCCTGCTTTCTTGTGTGCCATGAGTCAAATTCCTTCCAAGTCAGGCCGAAGGTTCGAGCGTCGAGCCATCGGCGATGGCGTCAACGCGAATTTCGGTGTAATTCTGGCGATGTCCCTGATGCTTCATCGAATGCTTGCGACGGCGCATCTTGAAAATCCGGATCTTGTCGTGGCGACCATGCGAAAGCACAGTGACCCTGACCGTGGCGCCGCTGACGATTGGCGTGCCGACCTGCACGGTTTCGCCTTCGCCAACCATGAGAACCTGATCAAGGGTGAGCTCTGCGCCAACTTCTGCCGGTATCTGTTCTATTTTCAATTTTTCGCCGCTGACAACTCGATACTGCTTGCCACCGGTTTTTATGACCGCGTACATGTTGGACTCCAAATAACAAAGCAAAGAACCGCATATTGTAAGTATTCATTGGTGTATCGTCAAAGGGTTTGCGTTTTGGCGTTGCTCCCGCCAACCCCGAGTGCCGCCAGTCTTGATCATACGTCGGCCAGGCCCCAGAATCTCTGCTTGGCAGACCGCTTTCTGCCAAAGTCCATGAATCGCAGCAGGCCATGCAAACCGCGACCCATCGCCCATTCCTTTCGCTGATCCTCCCGGTGCTCAATGAAGCGGCGACGATCTGTGCGCAACTGGCGTTGCTTCAAGAGTTGCGCAGTCGCGGCGTCGAACTGCTGCTGGTCGATGGCGGCAGTTGTGACGGGACGCCAGACCTGGCGCGACCAGGGGTCGACCGGCTGCTCGAATCGCCGCGTGGCCGGGCGACGCAGATGAACGCAGGGGCGCACGCCAGCCAGGGTGAGGTGTTGCTCTTTCTGCATGCGGATACCACGCTGCCACCCGCGGCCGACGAGCTGATCCGGGCCGCAATGACTGACGATGTCGCCTGGGGACGCTTCGACGTGCGTATTGACGGTCGCCAGCCACTGTTGCGAGTCGTCGAATCGATGATGAACTGGCGTTCGCGCCTGAGCGGCATTGCCACCGG
>DIME01000078.1:6391-29066 GCA_002425405.1 Candidatus Accumulibacter vicinus | reverse complement strand
TGGACGATCGACTTGTACATATCGACGCTGCCGTGCCCCCCCTTCTTGTCATCGCGAAACTGGTGCCCGCCAAAGTTGAAGAAGCCGGGATCGGAAATCGTCTGTCCTGGCGTGCGCTTGCCGGTTTCCAGCGCCGCCAGCGCCATGAACGGCTTGAAGGTCGAACCCGGCGGATAGGCGCCGTTCAGCGCGCGGTTGAGCATCGGTTTGTCTGGCGAGTTGTTGAGCAGTTCCCAGTCGTCGCTGCGAATGCCATCGACAAAGAGATTCGGGTCGAAGGAAGGAGTGGACACCAGCGCCAGAATGCCTCCGGTCGAGGGCTCGATCGCCACCAGCGCGCCACGGCGGTCGCCAAAGGCCTTTTCGGCCATTTCCTGGAGCTTGATGTCGAGCGTCAGTGTCAGATTGCTGCCCTGTACCGGTGCCGTCCGCGACAGACTGCGAATCGCCCGTCCGCCCGCGTCGATTTCGACCTGTTCATAGCCGGTTTGGCCATGCAACTGATATTCGTACTTCTGTTCCAGTCCGGTCTTGCCAATGTGGTCGGTGCCTTTGTAGTTCGCCGCCTGTTCGTTTTCCTCGATGATCTCGAGGTCGCGCTTGTTGATGCGGTTGATGTAGCCGATGGCGTGCGCAGCGATTGGACCCAGCGGATATTGGCGGAACAGGCGCGCCTTGACCTCGACACCGGGAAAGAGATAACGGTTGGCCGCAAAGCGAGCGACTTCCTCCTCACTCAGGCGCGTGCGAATCGGCAGGCTTTCGAAATTCCGGCTCTCCTCGAGCAACCTGCGAAAACGCTTGCGGTCCTTGGGCAGAACCTCGATCACCTTGCCCAGCCCTTCGATCGTCGCTTCGAGGTCCTCGACCTTCGACGGCGTAATCTCCAGTGTGAAAGCCGAATAATTGTGGGCCAGGACCGTACCATTGCGATCGACGATGACGCCACGGTTGGGAACGATCGGCACCAGGGAAATGCGGTTGTCCTCGGCGCGGGTGGTGTAGTAGGCGTGCTGAAGCACCTGCAAATGGACAAAGCGCACGATCAGGACAACGAAAGCCGCCAGCACCGCAACCCCGGCCAGGGTGATCCGGAAGCGGAAGCGAGACAGTTCTCGATCGGTGGCATTCAACGGTAACTGACCAGCCAGCAAGGTGAAGCCCTCAGCGATGACGTCGGATCAATGAGCGCTGTTCCGCATATCGGCGAACACGGCGCCGAGAGCACGTCACGGACTCAGAGCGGCCGGTTGGCATCACGGTCTACGGGCTGATGCTGCGGCAGCAGCAGGAAGAAGGTCAGCAAGGGCCACAGCAGCGTCCCGAAAATGGGTCCGAGGAAATAGCTGATGCCCGGCGAATCGGCGCCGGCCAGCAAGCGTACGCTGAACTGCACCAACTGCACCAGCAGGAGCAGCGGCAGCACCTGCAAGGCTTGCAGCCCGAGTGGAAACCACAGGATCCGGCGCGACAGCGAGGACCCACCGTAAGCCGCCAGGACATAGGCCAGCGCGTGCTGTCCGAGCAGGCTGGCATCGGCAACGTCCATGGCCACGCCGAAAATGAAAGCCAAGCCCATCCCGACCCGGCGTGGCTCGCGAACGCTCCAGAAAACGATCAACAAAGCCACCCAGTCGGGCACGCCGTGCCAGACGGTGGTCGGCAGGAAATTCAGCAGCAGCGCCGCCAGCAAGCTGAAGCCGATGAACCACGGGCGTACCGGCAAGAGAATTCGCGATGAGGAATAGCTGCTGGTCTGCATCGGGCTCAGTCCTTTCTCAGGCGTTTCTTCTTTGCCTGTCCGGATCGCACCTGCGACCGGGCTTCCCGGCCGGCAGCCTCCCGGACAAGTTGCTCCGGCAAGACCACTGCCGGACGCGGGTCGAGGATCATCACTTCGCTGAAATTCTCGACACCGGCCAACGGCATGCAGAAGATCCTGGCAAATGAGTACGAGGTATCACGTTCGATGTGCACCACCCTGGCGACCGGGAAGCCGGGCAGAAAGATGCCGTCCAGTCCCGAGGTCACGAGCACGTCGCCATCCTTGACGTCGGCGTTGGCCGGCAGAAAACGCAGTTCGAGCTGGCCGTTGCCAAGACCGAAAACCACCGAGCGCAAGCCGGTGCGAACAATCTGTACAGGTACCGCCTGCTCCTTGTCGGTAATCAGCGTGACTTCAGCGACGAAAGGAAACACTCTGGTCACCTGACCAACGATGCCTGCATCATCGATCACCGGCTGCCCGGAAACCACCTTGTCCTGTTGCCCCTTGTCGATGACGATACGCCGCGAATACGGATCGCGCGCCGAATAGAGGATCTGTGCCAATTGACCGCTCGCCTGCTGCCGCTCCTTGACGCCGAGGAGATTGCGCAGACGCTGGTTCTCGACTTCCAGGTGCTGGGTGCGCAGCAGCGTCGCCACGTTATCAAGGCGGGCACGTTTCAACTGGGTATTTTCAGCCTGCAAACGCGACACGCTGACGAAATAATTCCCGGCGTTTTCGAGAAACTGCGCGGGCAACTGAGCCAGATGTTGCACCGGATGGGTGAACATGGACAGTGCCTGCCGCAACACTTCCAGCGTTTGCAGACGCGCGTCGACCACCAGGAGTGCAACCGACAACGCAACGTAGAACGACAGCAGCGCCAAAGGTGCCGGCCCGCGCTTGAAAAACGGTGGCGGCTGGTGGTCCATCAATCAGGCCTGGAGTTGGCACGCGCGGCGATCACACCACGCACCGCGGCTCGTCAATCGGAAGCGAAAATGCTTCCGAGATTATCCATCTTCTCGAGCGCCATGCCACAGCCTCGGGCAACACAGGTCAAAGGCTCCTCGGCAACGATCACCGGCAGACCGGTCTCCTCCATCAGCAGGCGATCGATGTCGCGCAGCAGGGCTCCCCCCCCGGTAAGCACCATACCCTTGTCGGCAATATCGGCGCCAAGCTCGGGGGGGGTCTTTTCAAGCGCCGACTTGACCGCCGAAACGACACTGTTCAACGGCTCGGTCAATGCTTCGAGAATTTCGTTCGAGGAAATGGTGAACTTGCGTGGAATCCCTTCGGCCTTGTTGATTCCCGAAACTTCCATCTCGCGTACCTCGGCGCCAGGAAACGCCGAACCGATCTTCTTCTTGATGTTTTCGGCGGTGTTCTCGCCGATCAGCATGCCGTAGTTGCGGCTGATGTAGTTCATGATCGCCTCGTCGAGCTTGTCACCGCCGACGCGTACAGAACCTGCATAGACCATGCCACCAAGCGAAATGACGCCGACTTCGGTGGTCCCGCCGCCAATATCGACGACCATCGAACCCGTTGGCTCGGACACCGGCAGACCCGCACCGATCGCCGCCGCCATCGGCTCCTCGATCAGAAAAACCTGACTTGCACCGGCACCGATCGCCGATTCGCGAATCGCACGGCGCTCGACCTGCGTCGAACCAGAGGGCACACAGATGATGATTCGCGGTGACGGCGACAATAGCCGCGAGTCGTGAACTTTCTTGATGAACTGCTTGAGCATCTGCTCGGTGACCGTAAAATCGGCGATCACGCCATCCTTCATCGGTCGAATCACCGTAATCGCCCCAGGCGCCTTGCCAAGCATTTCCTTGGCTGCCTTTCCGACCGCCTGAATCGTTTTCTTGGAGTTCGGCCCACCCTGCGTACGAATGGCGACCACTGACGGTTCGTCGAGGACGATTCCCTTCGATCGCACATAGATCAGCGTATTGGCCGTGCCTAGGTCGATCGCGAGATCGTTGGAAAAATAACTGCGCAAAAAACTGATCATGCTTGAGAAATCCGTGATGGCCCGTAGCGAGGGCTGCGGTTGGAAAAACTTTTATGATACCTTATATGGCTCACTCATTTAACAACTTGGTAATTTCTGCCATGTCGCTTACCCTAGAACAGGTCCGGCGCGTTGCCCACCTCGCCCGAATCGAAATCAGTGATGTCGAAGCACATCGCACACTCGGCCATCTGAACGAGATTTTTGCCTTGATCGAGGAGATGCAGGCTGTTGATACGCAAGGCATCGGGCCCATGGCGCATGCCCAGGATGTGGCGCAGCGCCTGCGCGCCGATCTGGTCACCGAGTCGGATCAGCTTGCCCAGCGCGCCGCTTTCCAGGCCATCGCACCGGAAACCGAGGGCGGACTCTACCTGGTGCCAAAGGTCATCGAATGATTGAGTGCAGCCTCCAGGCGATGGCGACCGCCTTGGCAAACAAGGAAATTTCGAGCGTCGAGCTGACGCACCTGTACCTCGACCGGATCGCCCGCTACAACCCACGACTCAATGCTTACATCACCGTCGATCCGGCCCGTAGTCTTGCCCAGGCGCGCGCCGCTGACGAGCGCCTGGCCAGAGGCGAAGGCGGACCGCTGACCGGCATTCCGATCGCGCACAAGGACATCTTCTGCGCCAAAGACTGGCTGACCACCTGTGGGTCGAAGATGCTGAGCAATTTCGTCAGCCCCTACGATGCCGCCGTGATTGCCCGCTTCCAGACCGCTGGCGCGGTGATGCTCGGCAAGACCAACATGGACGAATTCGCAATGGGTTCGTCCAACGAAACCTCATTTTACGGGCCGGTGCACAACCCTTGGGACAGCAGTTGCGTTCCCGGTGGGTCTTCCGGCGGATCGGCCGCTTCGGTCGCCGCACGCCTGGCACCCGCAGCCACCGGCACCGACACCGGCGGATCGATTCGCCAGCCGGCGGCACTGTGCAACCTGACCGGGATGAAGCCCACTTATGGCGTCATCTCGCGCTACGGCATGGTCGCCTTTGCGTCTTCACTCGACCAGGCCGGACCGCTTGGCCGCTCAGCAGCCGACTGCGCCACCTTGCTCAACACCATGGCCGGCTTCGACGAACGCGATTCGACGAGTCTCGACCGCCCAGCCGAAGATTACAGCCGTGAAATCAATGGCGCGAGTACTGCAAAACCACTGGCCGGATTGAAGATCGGCTTGCCGGAAGAGTTTTTTGGCGACGGCTGCAGTCCCGAAGTGATGCAGCTGGTCGAGGCGGCCATCGGCGAGTACCGCCAACTTGGCGCCGAAACCGTCGCCATCAACCTGCCGAGCATGGGCCTTTCCGTGGCCGCCTACTACGTGATCGCCCCGGCCGAAGCGAGTTCGAACCTGGCGCGCTTTGACGGCGTTCGATACGGTTATCGCGCACCGGCGTACCAGGATCTCAACGACATGTACTGCAAGAGTCGCGCGCAGGGCTTCGGTGACGAGGTCAAGCGGCGCATCCTGATCGGCACCTATGTCCTGTCGCACGGCTACTACGATGCGTATTACCTGCAGGCGCAACGCATCCGTCGCCTGATTGCCAACGATTTTGCCCGCGCTTTTCAGAAATGCGACGTGATCATCGGGCCGACCAGTCCGAGTACCGCTTTCAAGCTTGGCGAAAAAGCGGCCGATCCGGTGCAGATGTACCTGTCGGACATCTATACGATTGCCGTCAACCTCGCCGGCCTGCCCGGAATTTCAATTCCCTGCGGTTTTGCCGGCGGCTTGCCGGCCGGCCTGCAACTGATCGGGAACTATTTCGCCGAGGCCCGGCTGCTCAACATTGCCCACCGCTATCAGCAGGCAAACGCCTGGCATTTGCAGCGGCCAGACGGATTTGACTGAGGCACGGCAGTCTGCACATGCCGTCGGCGTGCCTCTTCCGGCCAGTACCGGCCGGCACTTCGCCGACGCTTCTTGAAGAAAGAGTAAGCAGTGATGAAACAGTGGGAAGTCGTCATTGGTATCGAAACGCACGCGCAGTTGTCTACCCAGGCCAAAATTTTCTCGGGCAGTTCGACTGCCTTTGGCTCCGCCCCCAACGTCCAGGCGAACGCGGTCGACATCGCCCTGCCCGGCGTCCTGCCGGTGCTGAACAAGGGCGCTGTAGTCTGCGCGATCCGCTTTGGCCTCGCGGTCGGTGCCGAAATTGCCCGGCACTCGGTCTTTGCACGCAAGAACTACTTCTATCCGGATCTCCCCAAGGGGTATCAGATCAGCCAATACGAGTGGCCGGTGGTGCTGGGCGGCCAGCTGGCCATTCAGGTCGGCGAAAGCGAAAAGACGGTTTCCCTGACCCGCGCCCACCTTGAGGAGGATGCCGGCAAGTCCCTGCATGAAGGATTGGGGCCGCATTTCCGGGAGTGCTCGGGAATTGATCTCAACCGTGCCGGAACGCCCTTGCTGGAAATCGTCACCGAACCCGACATGCGTTCTTCCGCCGAAGCGGTCGCCTATGCCCGGGCCTTGCACGCGCTCGTGCGCTGGATCGGCATCTGTGATGGCAACATGCAGGAGGGTTCCTTCCGTTGTGATGCCAACGTCTCGGTACGCCCCGTCGGCCAGCCGCATTTCGGTACTCGCCGGGAAATCAAGAACCTGAACTCCTTCCGCTTCATGCAACAGGCCATCGATTACGAGGTGCAGTGGCAGATCGCCACCCTTGAGGATGGCGGCAGCATCGAGCAGGCGACGGTCCTGTTCGATCCGGTCAGCGGTGAAACACGCGCCATGCGTTCGAAGGAAGATGCCCACGATTACCGATACTTCCCCGATCCGGATCTGCTGCCGCTGGCTATCGATCGCTCATGGGTCGAGCAGATTCGTGCACAACTGCCCGAGTTGCCAACCGCCAAACGCGAACGCCTGATTGCCGACTACGGGCTTTCCGCCTATGACGCCAGGGTCCTGACCAGTTCGCTTGAACTGGTCGGCTACTACGAAGCCACCGTGGCCACAGCCGGCCAGGCAAACGCCAAAAGCTGCGCCAACTGGGTCATGGTCGACCTGGCCGCCCGCCTCAACAAGGAAGACCGCGAAATCGGCGAATCGCCGGTCTCGGCAGAACAACTCGGCGGCTTGATCGCCCGCATTGGCGACGGCACGATCTCGACCAATATCGCCAGGAAGGTTTTTGATTTCCTGTGGAACGGCGAAGGCAGTTCGGCTGACGAGATCATCGCCAGGCAGGGCCTGCAGCAGATCAGCGACAGCAGCTCTCTGGAAATGCTGCTTGACGAACTGCTTGCCGCCAACCCGGCGATGGTTGCCGAGTTTCGGGCCGGCAAGGAAAAGGCCTTCAACGCACTGATCGGTCAGGTCATGAAAGCGACGCGAGGCCAGGCCAACCCACAGCGCGTCAGCGACCTGCTGCGCAAGAAACTCGGCTAACGGTCACCCTCCCTCAGGGCCGCGCCGATGGCCGCTTCGAGAGTTCGACGAAGCGACGCAGATCCTCGTCGTACTTCTGCCGGATACCCTCCTGATCCTTTTTCTTGGACTCGATGACCGACTCCTGTGCCTTGATCTCTTGATCGGCATCGCGCAGGCCCTTGGCCACGTCTGCCGGCAACGGCCGGTTCCTGTAAAACTCGGCCTCATCCTCGAATTTCTTGCGCAGCCTGCGGATCTCCGTGATTCTGTCCTGCGCCGCCTGAATCGCTGCATTCAGGTCCCGCTCGGCGCGGTTACGCATGACTTCGATATCTTTCTCACTGCCATAGGTATTAAGCAAGGCCTGATCCTTGCGCCGCTGCTCCTTGAGCGCCCGTTCCTGCTCGCTGCGCCGTTTTTCCTCGGCGGCACGCTGAGCTCGCTGCTCGGCAGTCAGTGGCGCCTCGACAGTCCGTGCCCGGCCGGAAGTACCCAACTCGCGATAGGAACGCGCATAACAGGCCGGCGGCAGAACGTCGCCACACACCGGCCTGCCCTGTTCATCCGTGCAACAGAAGATCGAAGCGGCTGCGAAGCCCGCATCTCCGCCCGTCAACGCCAGCAGCAGGAGAGCGCAATTAACTGTCGCGCGCAAGGCCGTATGCCTGTCTGTAATGCGCCACCGCAACCTCGTGCTGTGTGAAATCCGGATGCTCCCGAAGAAAGCCCAGCAGATCGTCTAGATTGGCGACGGCCAGCACCGGAATACCATAATTCTGCTCGACTTCCTGCACCGCCGACCATTCACCGCTGCCGCGCTCCATGCGATCAAGAGCGATGACCACACCGCAGGGTGACGCACCGGCAGCACAGATCAGCGCCACCGATTCGCGAATCGAAGTGCCGGCGCTGATCACGTCGTCGATGATCAGCACGCGACCGGCCAATGGCGCACCAACAATGCTGCCGCCTTCGCCGTGCTCCTTGGCTTCCTTGCGATTGAACGAGAACGGCAGGTTGCGCCCTGTCCGCGCCAGGGCAACGGCGACCGCGGCCACCAGCGGGATGCCTTTGTACGCCGGCCCGAACAGGCCGTCGACGACGATCCCACTGGCGATGATCGCCTGAGCGTAGAATTCCGCCAGACGGCCCAGCGCCGCGCCGTTGTTGAACAGGCCGGCGTTGAAAAAGTAGGGTGAAAGCCGTCCCGCCTTGGTCGTGAAGCTGCCAAAACGCAGCACCTCCTGAGCAACGGCAAACTCGATGAATTCCTGACGAGAGTCCATAAACAAATAAATCAATTTCGGATGAAAGCCGTTCCCGGCATCTGCCCTCTATGTTACGCATCATTACGTTGAATCTCAACGGTATTCGCTCGGCATGGCGAAAGGGGTTTCTCCCCTGGGCCAGGACCCACAATGCGGATATCATCTGCCTGCAGGAGATCAAGGCACATGAGGCGGATCTCTGCGAAGCCATGCAAGCCCCCGAGGGTTTCCATGCCTACTATCGCTGCGCCGAGAAAAAGGGCTACAGCGGCGTCGGCCTGTGGTGCCGCCATCGGCCGGAACGGCTATTCGACAAACTGGGAAGCGACGAGTTTGACCGCGAAGGGCGCTATCTGCGTGCTGATTTCGGGAATCTCTCGGTCATCTCGCTTTATCAGCCCTCAGGTTCCAGTTCCGAGCAACGGCAGGCGGCCAAATTCCGATTCATGGCCTTGATCTATCCACATCTCGTCGAACTGGCGTCGAGCGGGCGCGACATCATCGTCGGTGGCGACTGGAATATCGCCCATCAGGAAATCGACCTCCAGAACTGGCGAGGCAACCGCAAGAACTCCGGATTTCTGCCCGAAGAGCGTGCCTGGGTAAGCCGATTGCTCGACGAAGGCGGCTGGTGCGACGTATACCGCAGCCTGCATCCCGACAGCACAGGCGAGTCTTACACCTGGTGGTCGAATCGTGGTCAGGCCTGGGCAAAGAACGTCGGTTGGCGACTCGACTATCAACTGGCGACAGCCGAGATCACCGGCAAGGCCCGCAGCGCATCGGTCTACAAGGAACAACGGTTCAGCGACCACGCGCCATTGACCATCGATTACGACTATTCACTGTAGACCGATGGGCGAGAATGAGTTCGCATCTGCCCGGAACGGAAGCCCTGACGCAGCGCAACAACTTTTATGCATTGCTCTCCGCGAGTGATTTCTATAATCTGAGAACTTCTTTGAGGTTTGCCTTGGCATCCTCGCTCTTTCTGTCATCATCCCCTGTGAGGTTCATCATGTCCGAAGTTACCGATCTTTCCTCCGCCAGCAAACAAAAACTCGTCTCCGACATGAAGGTCGTCGTTGCTGACGCAGAAGAAATCCTGCGCGCCACGGCGGGCGTTGCCGGCGACAAAATGGGCGATCTGCGCGAACGCATCGGCGAGCGGCTGCGCGATGCCAAGCTCCGCCTGGCAGATGCCGAAGCGGCACTGGTCGACCGCACCAAGGCCGCGGCACGTGCCACCGACGACTTTGTGCACGAAAATCCCTGGCGTGCTGTCGGCGTCGCCGCGGCCGTCGGTCTGCTGCTCGGGGTGATCATCGGTCGTCGATAATCAGCCACAGCCGTCTGACAGCAATGAGCGAAACGCCGGGCAGCGCAGGCGGCCTGTTGGCAGCCACCAGGAACGGTGCTGCCACACTGCTGGCCATCGGACGCACGCGCCTCGAACTCCTTGGCAATGACCTCAAGGAAGAAAAGCTGCGCGCCGTCCGTGTCCTGCTGCTGTCGCAAGTGCTGGCGTTTTCCCTGATGGTCGGCACGATCCTGGCAATCTCTTTGCTGGTCATCGCGTTCTGGGAAAACCGAGTGCTTCTGCTGAGTGCCTTCACCGTCATTGCCCTGGCCAGCGGAGGGTTTGCCTACACGGCTCTGCGACGGTCGCTGCGCACCAGCCACCAACCCTTCGCGGCCAGCGTTGCCGAACTTGCAGAGGATCTTCGCCAGCTGAAAGGCGCTGCCAGCAATGAACCAGGATCTGATTGACGTTGCCGTCGAGCGCGGCAGACTGATCGAACGCATCAGCAGCCAGCGCCAGCTCCTTGGCCAGCAACTGCAACCGCTGGGCGCAGGCCTGGCCACCGCCGGCCGTGCCATTGCCAGCATTCGCCAGGGCAGTGATTGCGTCAAACAACACCCGGAAATAGTCGCCATCGGCGTCGCCGTGCTGGTCGTGCTGCAACCACGCCGTGTCTGGCGCTGGAGCCGGCGGTTCTTTTTCGTCTGGCGCACCTGGCGCATGCTGCGCAAACAGATCGGGATCTTGGCCTGACCCTGACCATCCTTTGCCGCGCAAGTCGAATCCGGGAATCACATCCTTCCCCTTGTATGCCCTCCCCTCCCCGGCCATCTGAAGAGTCTTCCGGTCACGCCCAGATACCCAGCTCGACCAATTGCCTGGTCGCCGCTGCCGCCCAACCCTGATTTGCCAGCGGGCTCGCCGGACTCGGATGCAGCACGCGGCCGGTTCTGACCTTCATCCCGGCCAGTGCTCCGGCTGCCCGCGTTTCGGCGAAAGCACCGACGCCGATCACCCATTCGGGCTGCAAGACAGAGACCAGCGTCTTCAGGTGCGCATCGCAAGCCACCCGTAGCGCGGCCGCTTCAGTTGCCGGCAGTTTGTCGGGGGTCAGATTGCGAGCCAGATCGAAAAAGGCCAGCGGGCAATAGTTGGCGACGAAGTGCTCGGCAAAAAAAGCGTCGGCAGAACCGAAGCGCTCGCGGAACAATCCCCACAGACGCCGCCCGCTGACCTCGGAGCGTGTGCAGGCAAAGCCTTCGATCGGTCTCCGGGGATTCTCGACGGCCGGTTTTGGCACTGCGACCTCGATTCCCAACCAGTCGCGCACTGCGGCGACTTCACCGAAAGGCACGCCGCATTGCACCATCCCGAAAGGACCCGGATTCATTCCCAGAAAGACCACCCGGCGAGTGCTTGCGCCATAGCGACGCAGGTATAACTCGTGTGCTGACCAGGCATAACTCAACGGATTGTAGACGTGGCTGACCGGCGGCGAGAAGGTCAGCGTCGAGAGGCTCTCGGACAACTGCCGAGCGGCAGCGATCAGCGTCGCGGCGATGGGTGAAGTTCGTTCCATGGTGCAACCTTCAGCAGCAACAACATGCCTGGCGCGGCAAGCAGAAAACAGAGGATGAAGAAGCTGACCCAGCCCAGCGACTCGACCAGCGCCCCCGCCGTCGCGTTGATGAAGGTTCGGGGAACGGCAGCCAGGCTGGTAAACAGCGCAAACTGGGTCGCCGTGAAGGCCGGATTGGTGGCACGCGCGATAAAGGCAACGAAAGCGGCGGTACCCAGGCCAACGCCCAGGCACTCGGCGGCAATCACGGCGGCCAGCGCGGCTCGGTCAAGCGTGTCGACAGGTGCCTGTACACCACGCCAGGCCAGCCAGGCGAAACCGAGAATGGTCACCATCTGAACCAGACCGAACAGCCACAGTGCGCGGTTGATCCCCAGACGCACCATCCACAAGCCACCCAGCAGACCGCCGAACACCGCCGGCCAGAGTCCGGCATGCTTGGCAATCACGCCGACATCGGTCTTGCTGAAGCCCAGATCCAGATAAAACGGCGTTGCCAGGGCCGTCGCCAGTGAATCGCCGAGCTTGTAAAGAAAAATGAAGCCGAGCACCAGCAGCGCGCCCCGCCAGCCCTGGCGACCGATGAACTCATGAAACGGTTCGACCACTGCCTGGCGCAAGGTTTTCGGCGCCCCGACCACGGCCGGTTCGCTGACCAGCAAGACCATCACCATCCCCGGCAACAGGAAGGCCGCGGTGATCCAGAACACCTGCCCCCAGGGCAACAGGTCGGCGAGAATCAGCGACAGCGATCCCGGCACCAGCCCGGCAATCCGGTAGGCATTGACATGCACCGAATTGCCCAGTCCCAGTTCCTGATCGCTGAGGATTTCACGCCGGAACGCATCGAGCGCGACATCCTGTGTCGCCGACAGGAAAGCCAGCATCACCGACAGCCAGATCACCGGCGTCAGATTGCCCGACGGCGAGAATCCTCCAAGCAGACCAATCGACAGCAGCAAGCCGAGCTGCGAGAACAGCATCCAGCCGCGCCGGCGACCCAGGGGCAGGCGATAACGATCCAGCAGTGGCGCCCAGATGAATTTCCAGGTGTAGGGAAACTGGATCAAGGCGAACAGACCGATGGTCCTGAGATCCACGCCTTCGCTGCGCAACCACGCCGGCAGCAGATTGAGCAGCAGGTACAGCGGCAAACCCGAGCTGAAACCGGTAAATACGCAGATCAGCATCCGCCTGGTCAGCAGCAGGCGTAGCCAGGCAGGCATCAGGATCTTCGTCCGAGGCGATAGAAGGCGAGACTGCCGTTGAGATTGGGATCTTCGCAGACCTCGCGTCCGGCTTCGTCGAAAGCCAGACGTTCGCGAATCTCGATGTCGAGCCGGCGACACAAATCCTCGAAGTCAACAATTGTGAAAAAACGCACGTTCGGGGTATCGAACCAGTCATAGGGCAGGTCTTCGGAAACCGGCATATGCCCCTCGCTGATCGCTGCCCGGTTGGCACGGTAGGCAAAATTGGGGAAGCTGACCACCGCTTCTGCCGCAACGCGCAGCATCTCGGTCAGGATGCGCTCGGTGGCGCGCATCGTCTGCAGCGCCTGTGAGATGATCACGTGCTCGAAGGAGTCGTCCTCAAAACCGGAAAGTCCACACTCGATGTCCATCTGGATCACGTCAACCCCGTTGCGGATACAGCCGAGGACGCTTTCGTGGTCGATTTCGACGCCGTAGCCACTGACACCCCGAGTTTCGTTCAGGTAGCGCAGCAATCTGCCGTCACCGCACCCCAGGTCGAGAACGCGCTCGCCAGGCGGAATCCAGTTGGCGATCACCGCAAAGTCGAAGCGCTCCCGCTGTTCGGCCCGGACTCTCCGCTCATGTTCGGTCATACGGCGATGTTCTCCAGATAGGCACGCAGCAGCGCGTGATAGTGGGGGTCGTCGAGCAGAAACGAGTCATGCCCGGCACCGCAGTCGATCTCCGCGTAAACGACGCGCCGGCGATTGTGCAGCAGCGCAAAGACGATCTCACGCGAACGCGCCGGTGCGAAACGCCAGTCGGTCGAAAAACTGGCGACAAAGAAGCTGGCCTTGGCGCGCGCCAGCGCAGCGGCCAGATTGCCCTCGTAGTCATAGGCGGGATCGAAGTAGTCGAGCGCCTTGGTCATCATCAGATAGGTGTTGGCGTCGAAGAAACCGGCAAACTTGTTGCCCTGATAGCGCAGATAGGACTCGATCTCGAAATCGACGTCATAACTGAACTTGTGCTCGCCATGGCGCAACTGACGACCGAATTTCTCGGCCATCTGTGTATCCGACAGATAGGTGATGTGGCCGACCATTCTCGCCAGTCGCAGGCCCCTGGTCGGGACGACACCATGATCGGCGTAGTAACCTCCATGAAAATCCGGATCGGAGAGGATGGCCTGCCGCGCCACTTCGTTGAAGGCAATGTTCTGCGCCGATAGTTTGGGCGCCGAAGCAATCACCATGGCATGGCGGATACGATCGGGAAATTGCAGCGACCATTCGAGCGCCTGCATGCCGCCGAGGCTGCCGCCAATCACCGCAGCCCAGGTGTGCACGCCCAGATGGTCGGCCAGGCGAGCCTGCGCCGCGACCCAGTCCTCGACCGTCACCAGCGGAAAATCGGCGCCGTAGCGCTTGCCGCTTTCCGGATTGATCGACAATGGTCCGGTAGACCCGTAGCAACCACCCAGGTTGTTGACCCCGACCACGAAGAATTTTCTGGTGTCGAGCGGTTTGCCGGGACCGACAAGGTTATCCCACCAACCGATGTTCTCCGGATCGTCGGGATAGTGACCGGCGACATGGTGGCTACCGGAGAGCGCATGGCAAACCAGCACGGCGTTGGTGTGATCGGCGTTGAGCGTGCCATAGGTTTCGAAAACCAGTTCGAAACCCGGCAACCCGGCACCGCTCTGCAGCCGCAGCGGCTCGTTGAATTGCGCGCGCTGCGGCGCAACAACTCCGACTGAATTCTCAGGTGACATCGTGATCGGTTGGGTGGCAGGAAAAAATGAATTCAGACGCAACTGTTGAGCTTCTCCAGTTGCTCGCGAATCTTCGCCGGTTCCTCATGACGCAACAGGCGGCGAACGATCGGCACCAGTTCGGCGCAGTTGCTCTGCATGATCTTCTGCTTGACCGAGAGGATCTGTGCCGGATGCATCGAGAACTGGCGCAGCCCCATCCCCAGCAGCAGCCTGGTCAGAGTCGGGTCACCGGCAAGTTCGCCGCAGATTGAAACCGGGATAAACATCTTTTCGGCACTCGCCATGGTGTGCGCCAACAGCATCAACACGGCCGGATGCAGGGGGTCATAGAGCGGTGCGACCTCTTCGTCGCTGCGATCGATGGCCAGGGTGTACTGGATCAGATCGTTGGTGCCGATCGACAGAAAATGCATGCGCCTCAGAAACAGGCCGACGGCCAGCGCGGCGGCCGGTATCTCGATCATCGCTCCGACCTGGATCGTCTCATCGAAGGGAATGCGTTCGCCGCGCAGACTCGACTTGGCCCGCTCGACCGCGGCCAATGTCTGATCGATTTCGTGCGCCTGCGAAAGCATCGGGATCAGGAGCTTGGTCTTGCCGTACTTAGAAGCGCGCAGGATGGCTCGCAACTGTGTCTGGAACATCTTCGGTTCGGCCAGCGACAGGCGAATCGCACGCAGCCCGAGCGCCGGATTGCTTTGCAGGCGCTCGCCCTGCGCCTTTTCCGGATGGAGATCCTTGTCGGATCCGAGATCGAAGGTACGGATGGTGACCGGCCGGCCGGCCATGCCCTTGACGACCGTGCGATAGGCCTCGAACTGCTCGTCTTCGGTCGGCATGTCGCCGCGATCGAGAAAGATGAACTCGGTGCGAAACAGGCCAATCCCTTCGGCACCGCCGTCAAGCGCGGCAGCCACGTCACCGGGTAACTCGATGTTGGCCTGCAGATCGATGTCGACGCCGTCGAGAGTCACCGACTTCGCCGTCTTGAGCCGTCTGAGCTTGATCCGTTCGAGCTCGATCTGGCTCTTTCTGAGCCGGTACTCCTCAAGGATGCGCGGATCGGGGTTGACGATCAGGACGCCACGCGTACCATCGACGATCAGCACTTCGTCGTCATGAATCAGTTGCCGGGCGTTGTGCAGGCCAAGCACCGCCGGAATGCGCAGGCTGCGCGCGAGAATCGCGGTATGCGAAGTCGAGCCGCCGACATCGGTGACAAAAGCCGCGAAATGATGTTCCTTGTAGGCAATCACGTCTGCTGGCGAGAGATCGTGCGCGACGACGATCAGATTCTCTTCCTTGATGCCCTTGCCGGTTCTCAAGGACATCCGGCCCGGCTGGCCGACCAGTTCCTTGATCACCCGCTCGACGACCTGGCGCACGTCGTAGCTGCGCTCGCGCAGGTACGGGTCGTCAAAACTTTCGAACTGGGCAACCAGGATCTCCATCTGCTGCACCAGCGCCCATTCGGCATTGCAGCGACGCTCGCGAATCAGCTGCTTGGGAACTTCCGCCAGTTCGGGATCGGCAAGGATCATCGAATGCAGGTCGATGAACGCGCCGAACTCGGCCGAAGTATGCTGCAAGCGCCCCTTCAGGGTCGCAAATTCCTCGCGCACGCGCAGCAGCGCTGCCTCGAAGCGGGCCACCTCCTTGTCTACCAGGCGTGGCGAGATGACCAGATGCGAGACCTCGAGGGTCGCGTGCGACATCAGATGTGCCTGCCCGATCGCGATGCCCCCGGAAACCGCCAGACCATGCAGGGTAAAACTCATGATGCGCTCACTCCGCCTCGCCAAACCTTCCCGCGATCAATCCGAGGATGGCCTCGTTCGCCGCCTCTTCGTCCACGCCATCGGTCTCGACGACCACCGTTGACCCCATGCCGGCGGCCAGCATCATCACACCCATGATGCTCTTGGCGTTGATGCGGCGCGCCCCTTTCTCCATCCAGACGTCGCTGGCAAAGCGGCTGGCAAGTTGCGTCAGCTTGGCCGAAGCACGGGCATGCAGGCCCAGCTTGTTGATGATTGCAGTTTCAGCACGTACCATCGAAAACTCCTGTGATTCTAGGCAGGCGGCGGCAGCTTCAGTACGCCATCATGAGCCCCGCTGATCGCCTTCTGCAACATGGTTTCCATCCCCTTCTCGCGATAGGTCAGCGCGCGCAGCAGCATCGGCAGACTGAGACCGGCAACTCCCTCGACATGACCCGGCTCAAGCAGCTTGAGCGCCAGGTTGCCGGGGGTCGCACCGAAAACATCGGTCATCACCAGAACACCTTCGCCGCGGTCGACTTCCTTCAGCAACAGCCGCGCCAGCGGCAGGATGTCCAGCGGATCGTCCTGAGCTGCCACGCCAAGCTGTGCGATCAGAGGCGGACGTTTGTTGAGCACGTGGCAAATGTTCTGAATCAGGCTTTCACCAAACGAACCATGCGTTATCAGGAGAATACCGATCATCGCGCCCACCCCGTACGACAATCCGTCATTCTAAGCGATTCCGCGCGGCTCGGCAGCATTGGCGAACGCATCAAGGGATGACCTCAAGCTTCCGTGGCCGACCGCCGACGTACTCGAGCCGACCGTGCAGGGCACTGCTGACCTGCACCTGGCCTTGTGCGTCGACCCGCAGCACCTGCTCCACCTGCAACGCACGCGCCAGACGCGGCCAATCGCTACCGGCGATGAATAGCGGCTTGGAAGCAACGTCGCTGAGCGTTCCGGCCCCCGCGCGCGGCGAGATCAGGACGCTCAGCGACTGCGTATGCAACGCCGGCTGCGCACTGCGCGGGTCGAGCAGATGACAGTAACGGCGACCGTCGATCTCGAAGAAGCGCTGATAGTCGCCCGAGGTACCGATCGCCTCACCGTTGGCCAGTTCGATCGTCGCCAGCGGCCCGGGCTGGCGCGGATGCTGGATGCCGACGCGCCAGCGCTGCCCATTCTTGCTCCCCAGCGCCATGACATTGCCGCCGATGTTGATCAATGCATTGAGCACCCCCTGTGCCTGGAGAATGGCCGCCGCGCGGTCGAGCGCAACGCCCTTGAGATAGCCGCCGAAATCGAGGGCCACTTCGCGCTTGTCGCTGCTGGCGTAAGCGCCCTCGATCCGCAGATCGAGAATGCTTGGCCGGGCTGCCCGCCAGGCAGCTCGGGCCAACGGATCGGGTAGCGTGGCCGGCAATTCGTCGGACTGGAAACCCCAGAGGCCGATCAGACCGCCGATTCCCGGGTCGAAAAGCCCTTCGCCAAGGCGCGTCAGGCGCTGCGCTTCGGCAATCAGTCCTGCCATTTCCGGCGTCACCGGCTGCCGCCTGCCGGCCGTGATGGCCGCGTTCAGCGCGCTCAGCTCGGACGGTTTCCAGGCATGGTAGGTGCGATGCAGGCGATCGAACTCGCGCAGCACGGCCGCCGCTGCCGGACGCGCTGCCGCTTCGTCGAGGCCGGCGATCAGCACTTCGACGCGGGTTCCGAAAACAAAGGCTTCCTGATGATGCAGGGGCGCCCGCTCACAGGCCGCCAGGACGCTGGCGAGAAGCAGTGCGAGCAAGCGGACCAGGATGGCTAGGGGGCGGCGGCAAGGCACTGGCGATCGAGCGCGGCAATGAACATGGCGGCGGCGTCGAAACCGGTCTGCTCGGCGATTTCGACCATGCACGTCGGGCTGGTGACGTTGATCTCCGTCAACCAGTCGCCGATCACGTCGAGGCCGACCAGCAGCAGGCCGCGGGCGGCCAGCACCGGCGCCAGCGTGCTGGCGATTTCCCGATCGCGAGCGCTCAGTTCGCGGGCCACGCCGGTACCGCCGGCGGCCAGGTTGCCGCGGGTTTCGCCGGCCTTGGGAATGCGCGCCAGGCAATAGGGAACCACTTCACCGCCAACGATCAGGATGCGCTTGTCGCCATCGACGATCTCGGGGATGTAGCGTTGCGCCATGATCGTGCGCGCGCCGTCACGGGTCAGCGTTTCGACGATCACATTGCGGTTCGGGTCGTCATGACGAACGCGGAAAATCTGGGTTCCGCCCATTCCGTCGAGCGGTTTGAGAATCGTGTCGTGTTCGTAGTCGATGAACGCGTGGATCACTGCCGCGTCGCGCGCCACCAGCGTCGGCGCCGAAAAGTGCGCGAACTCGGCGATCGACAACTTCTCGGAATGGTCGCGCAGGGCGCGCGGCCGGTTGAAAACGCGCGCCCCTTCGGCTTCTGCACCTTCAAGCAACCAGGTGGTGGTCACGTATTCCATGTCGAAGGGGGGATCCTTGCGCATCACGACGGCGCGGAAATCACGCAAGGCGACGACGTGACGGTCGACCTCGGCAAACCAGTCATGATCGTCGGCAAGCATTTCCAGATGCACCGCAGCAGCGCAGACGCCGTGCAGCGGCGACCAGTGAATGGCCTCCTGCTGGATCGTCCACACTGCGTGCCCTGCCGCCTGGGCAGCGCGCATCATCGCGATACTGGTATCCTTGTAGGCCTTCAGCGACCGCAGGGGGTCGACGATGAATGCTATGCGCATGCCACTTGCTCCTCAATCGGTGCCGTACGTTCGAGTTCGAGCGAGGCCGCGAGCTGCGCCAGGCGGGCAACCACACCGTAGACGTAAAAGCGGTTCGGTGCAGCATCGGGATTCTGGCCATGGTCGGGCAGCGAGCAACTGGTCTCGAAGGCCAGCGGCTCGAAGTGCATGCCCGGCGCGTTGAGATTCTCATCCTTGCCGCGCCCGCTATGGACACGGTAAAAGCCACCCACGACAAAGCGGTCGATCATGTATACCACCGGTTCGGCGACGCCTTCGTCGCTGCCGCTGCCGACCCGCTCATAGGAATGCACTCCTTCCTGGATGATCACCTGCGACACCGCCAGACCTTCCTTGATCACCGACATCTTGTTGCGCTGCCTGCGGTTGAGGCCGGTCACCTGGGCTGCATCCTTGACCGTCATCACCCCCATGCCATAGGTGCCGGCGTCGGCCTTGACGACCACGTAAGGCGTTTCTTCGATCCCGTATTGCTGGTATTTCTCGCGGATCAGACCGAGCACGGCATCGACATTGGCAGCCAGGCAGTCCTCACCTTGTCGCTCATGAAAATTGACGCTGCTGCAGACCGAAAAGTAGGGGTTGATCCGCCACGGGTCAATCCCGACCAGCCTGGAGAAGTTTTCCGCCACTTCATCGTAGGCTGCAAAGTGGTTCGACTTGCGGCGCAAAGCCCAACCCGCATGCAGCGGCGGCAGAACGAACTGCCCGTCGAGGTTTTGCAGAATCCGCGGGATACCCGCCGAGAGATCGTTGTTGAGCAGGATGGCACAGGGGTCGAAGCCTTCGAGTCCCAGCCGGGAGCGACTGCGCAGCAGCGGTTCGAGAAGCAGCGAGCTGCCGTCGGGAAGCAGCACCGGCGTCGGCTTGTCGATCTCCGGCGACCACGAGCCGAGGCGCACGTCGAGGCCGGTCAGGCGCAGGATCGCCGCGAGCTGTGCGACGTTCTGCAAATAAAAGAGGTTGCGCGTGTGCTTCTCGGGAATCAGCAGCAGCCGCCTGGCGTCGGGGCAGATCCGGTCGATCGCCGCCATCGCCGCCTGCACGCAGAGCGGCAGGAAGGTGACGTCGAGATTGTTGAAGCCCCCGGGAAACAGGTTCATGTCCACCGGCGCCAGCTTGAAACCTGCGTTGCGCAGGTCGACCGAGCCATAAAAAGGCGGCGTATGCTCCTGCCACTGCCCGCGCAACCAGCGCTCGATCTCCGGCATGGCGTCGAGGAAACGCCGTTCAATTTCCAGCAGGGGCCCGCTGAAGGCAGTCATGAGGCGTGGAACCATGGGCTTTCTCTCCTTCCCGTCAGCGCCGGCCGGCGCAGCGGAATGCTCGGTGGAAACACCTGCTCTACGGCAGATCGACGGGTGATCTTACAGCAGCACGGCTTTTGCAGGCGATCCGGACGCACCGTCAGCGTTCCCCCCAGGGCATCACCGGCACCGTCGAGATACTGTTCGCCGGCGCGCCGTCGATCAGCTTGCGACTGATCGCGAGGTAGACCAGGGTCTTGTGGGCTTCGTCCCACATCCTGACGACGCGTGTCTCCTTGAACAGAATCGAAGTGTCTTCGGCAAACACCGTCGCCTCTTTCGGCAGCTTCGCGGGCAGCGTAATCGGTCCGGTCTGCCGGCACGCCAGCGAGAACTGCGACGGGTCCTGCGCGAGGCCAAACGAACCGCTGATGCCGCCGGTTCTCGCCTGGCTGACATGACAGGTCACGCCCGGCACTTTCGGATCAGGAAAACTCTCGACGCAGACCCGGTGATTGGCACCGACCAGTTTCCACTCGGTGGTCACACAAGCGACCTGCTCGGCCAGCACCGGCGCACTCCAGAAGGCAAGCAGGCCCCAGACAACAGCCTGTCGACCCGGCATCCAACGATTGCGAATGATCAATTTCTCTCTCCTTTACGGCAAGGCACACAGGTTGGGTTGGGGTTGGGGTTGGGGTAGCGTAAGCCGACGTTTTCCGTTACCCGATGTCGGTGACGCCCGATGGGCTAACCCAGCTACAAATGCTCGCCCACCATCACTCCGGAGATGCGGCCAGCGTCACATTGCCGAGTTGCCCTACCGGCGAACCGCGCCGCGCACGCTGACCGAGATGCCGATCTTCCGAAAGCAGGGTCTTGATGCGGTTCCGGAACATCCCCTTGATCGTCACCCGGTCGCCCTGGGTGGCGACGACCGCGCGCAAGGATTCGTTGTCGTGCAGGCCGATGATCTGCACGCCCTTGCCGGCCGACAGGCGCTTCATCTGTTCGAGCGGGAAAACCAGCAGGCGGCCATCTTCGGACAAGGCCGCCAGATGATCCTTGCCGGCAAGCCTCACCGGCGGCAGGATGGTCGCCCCCTCTTCGACGCTCAGGAAGGCCTTGCCGGCCTTCTGACGCGACAAGAGGTCGGCGTAGGTACAGATGAAGCCGTAGCCGGAAGTCTTGGCGAGCAGCAGTTCGTCGCCCGCAAGCCCGGTGAGCACATGCGCGATCTTCCCGGTACCGAGTTCGACGAACGACGACAGCGGTGCGCCCATGCCGCGACCGTCGGGAAGACTGGCGACCGCCAGGGTGAATGCACGCCCTTCGGTCGACAAAATCACCAGCGAGTCCACCGAGCGGCATTCCTGCGCCGAACCGGCGCGATCGCCGTCCTTGAAGACGACGCCCGAGAGGTCGAGGTTGTGCCCCTGCCGGACACGCGCCCAGCCCTTCTCGGAGATGATCACGGTCACCGGCTCATCGGCGACGGCCGCGACCTCCGAGCGCGAAGCGGTGGCCGCCGCGAGGAGGATCGTCCGGCGGGCATCGCCATGCTTCTCGGCATCAGCCCGGATTTCGCGAATCACCTGCCGGCGCAGCAGCGTGTCGCTGCCGAGCAGTTTGACCAGGCCTTCGCGTTCACCACGCAGCTTCGCGAGTTCCTGCGCGATGCGGATTCCCTCGAGTCGGGCCAACTGACGCAGGCGGATTTCCAGGATGTCTTCGGCCTGCCGGTCCGAGAGCGTGAAGCGCGCGATCAACGCCCTTTTCGGATCGTCGGATTCGCGAATGATGCGGATCACTTCGTCGATGTTGAGGAAGACGATGTGCCGGCCTTCGAGAATGTGGATGCGGTCGTCGGCCTTCTGCAGGCGGAACTCGGTACGCCGATGCACGGTCCGGATGCGGAAGCTACACCACTCGCCGATCAGGTCGGCGAGCGATTTCTGGCACGGTCGGCCGTCGATACCGACCGCCACCAGGTTGATCGGCGCCGAGGTTTCAAGGCTGGTATGCGCCAGCAGTAGCGCCACGAACTCGTTGCGGTCGATGCGTGCGCTGCTCGGCTCGAAAACCAGACGCACGTCGTCGTCCTTGCCCGACTCGTCGCGCGCCCGGTCGAGCTGCGATGCCATCAGCGCCTTGAGCTGTGCCGCCGCCTGTTCGATCACCTTCTTGCCCGGTTTCGGCTGCGGATTGAGCAGGGCCCCGACCTCGGAAAGCACCTTGGCCGAGGAAACGCCCGGTGGCAACTCCTTGAAAACCACCTGCCAGGCGCCGCGCGCCATCTCCTCAATCTCGTAGCGCGCACGCACGCGCAGGCTGCCACGACCGCTGCTGTAGGCGGCGGCGATGTCGCTTGCCGACGAGATGATCTGGCCGCCACCAGGATAGTCTGGTCCTGGGAGGTGCACCATCAGTTCGCCGACGCCGGCGGCCGGGTGCTCGATCTTGTGGATCACCGCTGCGGCGACTTCGCGCAGATTGTGCGAAGGCATTTCGGTGGCCATGCCGACGGCGATTCCCGAAGCGCCGTTGAGCAGCAGGAAAGGTAGCCT
>DIME01000078.1:0-6050 GCA_002425405.1 Candidatus Accumulibacter vicinus | reverse complement strand
GCGTCAGGCGCGCTTCGGTGTAGCGCATCGCCGCGGCGTTGTCGCCGTCACGCGATCCGAAATTGCCCTGGCCATCGACCAGCGGGTAGCGCAGCATGAACGGCTGCGCCACCCGCACCATCGCGTCGTACGCCGAGGTGTCGCCGTGCGGGTGATACTTGCCGATCACGTCACCGACAACGCGCGCCGACTTGACCGGTTTGGCGGTCGCCGACAATCCGAGTTCGCGCATTGCGAAGAGGACGCGGCGCTGCACCGGTTTCAGCCCGTCCTTGACATCCGGCAGGGCGCGACCCTTGACCACCGCGATCGCATACTCCAGATAGTCGCGCGCTGCCGAATCGTGCAGCAGGATGCTGTCGTCGTCGTCGCCAGACGGCAGCACTGCCGACGGCGGCGGTACGGCTGGCGGTGCCGCTGGCGCGTCGAGCAGGTCACCAAACAGGTCTGGCGTCGAATTTTTCCTCACTGACAGATCACTCTCAAATCTCTGCGCCGATCAGGGCGCCGTTTTCTTCCATTCGCGACTCTCTCCTGTCGCAGGTGCTCTTCGCCGTCGAACGTATGGATCTTGCGCAGCATGTGCTTCCTGCCCTGGCCGGGGTCATCCTCAACCCGAAGGCCTGAGCGCAACGAGAAGGACGGGACCGTCCGCCCGGAGTGACGTTCCGGCGGTTCAGAATCGCCGTGAGTCAGTCCGGGAATCGTTTTGAAGTGCTGCATGGCGTGCGATTGTACCGCACACGCGTGCTTCGCCATGCCTGTCGCGCACCCTCAGCCACGGAACCCGTTCCGAAGGAAGCAGGATCCCGCGCCTTTGCTCTCCTGGCCAGCGTCATCGAAAGCAGCCGCCGTCTCGGCGTCTCTGTCTGGCAATATCTCGGTCCCGTCATCCGTACTGCCCGTACGGGTTTGCACCCCCCGCTTCCCTCCATCCCGGCAGCAGCATAGGTTACTTCGGATCGGTCCGCTGGGGCGCCTAGTTAGGCTTGATCCAATCAGGGAACCCAGGAGTAATTTTGGACTTTTCCAATATTCCGGATTGATCATAAAACTCGACATTCCCCTCTTCACTACAGATCCAGACCTCTTTGGCTCCCGCCTCTAGATACAATTCCTTCTTGTGTAACTGTTGTTTTTTCGTGTTGCCAGGAGACATGACTTCAATACAGAGTTCTGGCGCCGTAGGGCTAGCTGTTTCATCTCTAACTTGCGCCAACAGTTCATCAGAAATCCAAACAACATCAGGGGCCTTGATATTTTCAGAGGTTGCCACCGGAAACTCTTGTAACACTCTACCCTTGTTTAAAAGTGATTTGAGCAAGCTGGAAATATAGTCTTGAAGAATCACATGCCTGATACTAGCAGGACTCATCACAATTTGGCTCCATTCATTCAATTCGATTTTATAGGGTAAGTCTTTGAGTGACGGATCAGCGCAGACTTGTTCCCAATCCATAACGCTCTCCTCTTTTCAATAGTTCCACTGCAAGAATGGCATCTCCGGCCGAGTATCCAATCTCCTGGCATTCTCGCCCAATAAACAACGGCCTGCGCAGGCAAAGCCCGGCAGGCCGTTGTGCGGGCACGCGCAACGCCAGGTAAAGCTTACACCGTCACCGTCTCCGCCACATCACTGAACTCCTTGATCTGATCGAAGTTCATGTAGCGATAGACATCGGCGGCCTTGGCGTTGACCGTCTGCACCTGCTCGAGATACTCGGCCGGCGTCGGGATCCGGCCCATCAGCGCGCAGACGGCGGCGAGTTCGGCTGATCCCAGGAAGACGTTGGTGTCGATGCCGAGACGGTTCGGGAAGTTGCGCGTCGAGGTCGACATCGCGGTACTGCCTTTCCTGATCTGCGCCTGGTTGCCCATGCACAGCGAACAGCCGGGCATTTCCATGCGCGCGCCGGACTTGCCGAGAATCGCGTAATAGCCTTCCTCGTTGAGGATCATCGCGTCCATCTTGGTCGGCGGCGCGATCCACAGCCGCGTCGGGATGTCGGTCCGGCCTTCGAGGACCTTGCCGGCGGCGCGGAAGTGACCGATGTTGGTCATGCACGAACCGATGAAGACTTCGTCGATCCGGGTGCCGGAGACCGCGGAGAGCAGCTTGACGTCGTCCGGATCGTTCGGACAGGCGACCAGCGGCTCGGTGACCTCGGCCAGGTCGATCTCGATCACCGCCGCGTACTGCGCGTCGGCGTCGGCCTTGAGCAGTTCGGGATTGGCGATCCACGCCTCCATCGCCTTGATCCGGCGACCGAGGGTGCGCGCATCCGAGTAGCCGTTGGCGATCATCCACTTCATCAGCGTGATGTTCGAGCGCATGTATTCGATGATCGGTTCCTTGTTCAGCGCCACCGCGCAGGCCGCGGCCGAACGCTCGGCGGCGGCGTCGGAGAGCTCGAAGGCCTGCTCGACCTTGAGATCCGGCAGCCCTTCGATTTCCAGGATGCGGCCCGAGAAGATGTTCTTCTTGCCTTTCTTCTCGACCGTCAGGAGACCGGCCTGGATCGCGTAGTAGGGAATCGCATTGACCAGGTCACGCAGCGTCACGCCGCGCTGACCGGCTTCGGCGAGCGAGCCCTTGAAGCGCACCAGCACCGATTCCGGCATGTCGAGCGGCATCACGCCGGTGGCGGCGGCAAAAGCAACCAGGCCCGAACCGGCCGGGAACGAGATGCCGATCGGGAAACGCGTGTGCGAATCGCCGCCGGTGCCGACGGTGTCGGGCAGCAGCAGGCGATTGAGCCAGGAGTGGATGACGCCGTCGCCCGGACGCAGGGCAACGCCGCCACGCGTGCTGATGAAGCTCGGCAGCTCGCGGTGCATCTTGACATCGACCAGCTTCGGATAGGCAGCAGTGTGGCAGAACGACTGCATCACCATGTCCGCCGAAAAGCCGAGGCAGGCCAGATCCTTCAATTCATCGCGGGTCATCGGACCCGTCGTGTCCTGCGAGCCGACGGTGGTCATCCGCGGTTCGCAGTAGGTGCCGGGCAGCACGCCCTTGCCTTCGGGCAGACCGCAGGCACGTCCAACCATCTTCTGCGCCAGCGAGTAGCCCTTGCCCGGATCGGCCGGATTCTGCGGCAGGCAGAACAATGTCGATGCCGGCAGGCCGAGCGCTGCACGCGCACGCATCGTCAGGCCGCGCCCGATGATCAGCGGAATGCGGCCACCGGCGCGCACTTCGTCGAGGATCACCGGCGTCTTCAGTAGTGATTCGGCGATCACGGCACCGTTCTTCAAGGCGGTGACCTTCGAGGTGGCGGCGTCGATCCTGAGTTCGATCTCGTCGCCCATGTCCATCTGGCCGACGTCGATTTCGACCGGCAGCGCACCCGCGTCTTCCATGGTGTTGAAGAAGATCGGCGCGATCTTCGAGCCCAGGCAGACGCCACCGAAACGCTTGTTCGGAACGTAGGGAATGTCTTCGCCGGTGAACCACAGCACCGAATTGGTCGCCGACTTGCGCGACGAACCGGTGCCAACGACGTCGCCGACATAGGCGATCAGGTTGCCCTTCCTGCCGAGTTCTTCGAGCTGCTTGATCGGACCACGCTCACCGGCCTTGTCGGGGTTGATCCCGGGACGCGGGTTCTTGAGCATCGCCAGCGCATGCAGCGGAATGTCGGGACGCGACCAGGCGTCTGGCGCCGGTGAAAGATCGTCGGTGTTGGTTTCGCCGGTGACCTTGAAAACGGTGAGCTTCTGCGCAGCCGGCACTTCGGGACGCGAGGTGAACCACTCGGCGTCGGCCCAGCTCTGCAGCACGGATCGGGCATTCGGATTACCCTGGTCGGCAAGTTCCTTGACATCATGGAAGAAATCGAAGACCAGCAGCGTCTTCTTGAGGGCTGCGGCGGCGATCGTTCCGGTGGGAGCGGAGAGCAGGTCGATCAGCGGCTTGACGTTGTAGCCACCCAGCATCGTGCCGAGCAGTTCGGTGGCCTTTTCCGCCGAGATCAGCGCGCAGGACTCTGCCCCCTTGGCGACCCGTGCCAGGAATTCGGCCTTGACCTTGGCAGCATCATCGACACCGGCCGGCACGCGATAGGTAATCAGCTCGACGAGAGTCGCTTCTTCGCCCTGTGGCGGGTTCTTCAACAGTCCGATGAGTTCCTCGGTCTGCCTGGCAGTCAGCGGCAGCGGCGGAATGCCGAGCGCAGCGCGTTCGGCAACGTGGGCACGATAGGATTCCAGCACAGCGACGTCCTTTCTCAAAGATTGTAACTAGGGTAAAACATGATTGTACTGCAAGGGCGCCCAGCCATGCCTGCGCAGCGAAGCTTTGCGCAAGATGGGCTGACAGCGGGGCGCCGGCTTGTCTATAATGGGCCGATGGATCTCCCCACAACACTCCTGTACAGCATTCTCAGCTCCATCGTCGAAGCCGCACTGACGCCCTCCCCTGACACGCAGGTGCTGCATGAACCGATGGCCATGGCGCGCGCACTGCCTGAAGAGGCCAGGCAGGGAGTCTTGCAGCCACCGACCGGAGACGGTTTCCTGACCATCAGTGGCCAGCAATGGCCACTCGCCCCGACGGCGCAGTTTCGTAATCGGCAGAACCTGCTGGTCCTGCCGATACAGATTCAGGACCCCGTCGAAGTCGTCTATCTGCCCGATGCTTCCGGCGCGATCCATCGCGTCTGGATGCTGACGCCGAGCGAGGCCTCGGTATCGCGACCACGCTGACGGTCATGACTTTTCCAGACACCCCCGATCATGAAAGTCATGACCGTTTCCCCTCCCCCACGCGTGGAGAGGGGAGATTCGTGAGCCGCTGACGGGACTTTGGCATTAACGCAAACAACAAAGCAGGCATGGCAGACATGGCCAAAAAACTCTTCATCCGCACCTTCGGGTGCCAGATGAACGAGTACGATTCGGACAAGATGGCCGACGTGCTCGCCGCATCCGAAGACATCGTCCAAACCGATACGCCCGACGATGCGGACATCATCCTCTTCAACACCTGCTCGATACGCGAGAAGGCGCAGGAGCGCGTTTTTCATGACCTCGGCCGGGTACGCCTGCTGAAACTCGCCAATCCCGATCTGGTGATCGGTGTCGGCGGCTGTGTGGCGAGCCAGGAAGGTGCGGCGATCGTCGCCCGTGCCCCTTATGTGGATGTGGTTTTCGGACCGCAGACCCTGCATCGGCTGCCGCAGTTGATTGCCGACCGGCGTCGCCTGGGCAAGTCACAGGTCGATATCTCCTTCCCGGAAATCGAGAAGTTCGACCATCTGCCACCGGCGCGGGTCGAGGGCGCTGCCGCTTTTGTCTCGATCATGGAGGGCTGCAGCAAGTTCTGTTCGTTCTGCATCGTTCCTTACACGCGCGGCGAAGAGGTGTCGCGGCCTTTCGAAGATGTCCTGACCGAAGTCGCCGGGCTGGCCGCACAGGGCGTCCAGGAGGTGACCCTGCTCGGACAGAATGTCAACGCCTACCGCGGCGCCATGCTGGGCAGCGGGCAGGCACTCGCTGGCGATGAGGCGGCCGACCTCGCCTTGCTGATCGAATACATCGCTGAAATTCCGGGCATCGAGCGCATTCGCTACACCACCTCGCATCCCCGCGAGATGTCGGCACGGCTGATTGACACCTATACCCGGGTGCCCAAGCTCGTCTCGCACCTGCATCTGCCGGTGCAATCGGGGTCCGATCGGGTTCTGGCGGCGATGAAGCGCGGCTACACGGCGCTCGAATACAAGAGCCTGGTGCGCAAGCTGCGCGCTGCGCGTCCTGATCTCTCGCTCTCATCAGACTTCATCGTCGGTTTTCCGGGCGAAACCGACGATGATTTTGAAAAGACCATGAAACTGATCGACGAGATCGGCTTTGACGCCTCGTTCTCGTTCCTCTACAGTGCGCGCCCAGGAACACCGGC
The DNA here is from genome assembly GCA_002425405.1 of Candidatus Accumulibacter vicinus. Classification (GTDB taxonomy): domain Bacteria; phylum Pseudomonadota; class Gammaproteobacteria; order Burkholderiales; family Rhodocyclaceae; genus Accumulibacter; species Accumulibacter vicinus. The sequence continues at coordinate 148 of DIME01000078.1, read as the reverse complement.
TGCCGAGCTTGCCGACGATACGCCGCAATCGCTCAAGCTCGAACGTCTGCTGCGCCTGCAGAAGCGTATCGACGAACTGGCGCAGGCGGTTTCGGCAGCGATGGTCGGCAGCGTCCAGCGGGTGCTGGTCGAAGGCGTGTCGAAGAAG
>DIME01000114.1 GCA_002425405.1 Candidatus Accumulibacter vicinus | reverse complement strand
TCACTTTGAATCACACCCGTTGCCAACACGTCCCGCGCGACCCCGCTTGCTCCAGGCAGATGTGGAGCGCCTGCCTCTTGCTCCTGGCTGGTAGACCTCAGGGCAAAGCGGAACCCCTGGCCGTCGAGGAACTCGCGGCGGTCGTCGTGGAGCCCCTCGAGGTGGCAAGCGGAGCGAAGCCACCCGGCCACGATGCGCCATGAGCCACCGCGCACGACGCGAGGGGCTTTCGTCTAATGTGATAATCTAGGACAGGTTTTTATCGGAAACTGTCCGTGGAATCTCTGCTCGTCATGGCCGCGCTGTTCTTCGTCGTCGGCCCGATCGTCATGTTGTTTCTGCTCCTGGGCACGCGCAGCCGATTGGCGACTCTGGAGCGCCAGGTCAAGGAGCTTCAGGCACAACTGCAGTGGCTCTACCGGCACACAGATGCCGGGATTTCGCCTGCTGTGGCTGCAACGCCCGAGGTTTCCGCAACGCCGCTGGTCGAGGCCGGGATCGCACCCTCCGAACCCGAACACGCAGCAAAGATCGCATCGGCGCCCGCAGAGCCTCCTGTTGCGGCCGTCCAGATGGAATACGATCCTGCTTCCGCCCCCCTTCCGGGTCGGGCCAGGGAGCCGGCCGTCGAGTCCGAGCCGCTTGCCCAGGCCACGCCTGTCGGACCGGGACCCACCGACCAGCGCAAGGTCGAAGCGCGCGACTCGTCGAAACCGCCGCGCTGGCTGGTCAAGGCCAGGGAATGGTTGTTCGGCGGCAATCTAGTGGCCAAGATCGGTCTGCTGATCCTCTTCTTTGGCGTCAGTTTTCTGCTCAAGTATGCCGCGGCGCGCGTGTCCGTGCCGATCGAATTCCGTCTGGCCGGCATCGTACTGGCCGACATCGGCCTTTTGCTCTGGGGCTGGCGCATTCGCCACTCGCGGCCATCAATCAGCCTGCCCGTACAGGGCGGAGCGATGGGCATCCTGATGCTCGTGACCTTTGCCGCCTTCCGGCTTTACGACCTGATTCCGGGGGGGCTGGCGTTCGGCCTGCTGTTCCTGCTGACCTTTTTCACCTGCCTCCTGGCTGTCCTGCAGGACGCCGTCTGGCTGGCGGTATTCGGCATCGTCGGCGGTTTTGCCGCGCCGATCCTGACCTCGACTGGACAAGGCAACCACATCGCCCTGTTCTCCTACTACGCTCTGCTCAACGCCGGCATCCTGGCGATTGCGCGCAAGCGTTCGTGGCGCCTGCTCAACCTGCTCGGTTTCATGTTTACCTTCCTGATCGGCACCACCTGGGGGGTGCTGCGCTACCAGCCGGAGAACTACCTGTCGGTGCAGGCCTTTCTCGCCCTGTTCTTCGTTTTCTACGTCGCCATTGCCATTCTCTACGCCGCCCGGCAGGCGCCGCGGCTCAGGCACTATGTCGATGGAACGCTGGTCTTCGGCACGCCGCTGCTGACCTTTGGCCTGCAATACGGGCTGGTGCATGAAACAGCTTTCGGGATGGCTTTCTCGGCGCTGGCACTCGGGCTGTTCTACACCGGCCTGGCGTTCGTACTCTGGCGGCAGCGAGCCGGTTCGCTGAAGCTGCTCGTCGAATCCTTCCTGGCGCTCGGCATTGTCTTCGGCACGCTGGCCATTCCGTTTGCGCTCGATGGTCGCTGGACGGCTGCCGCCTGGGCGCTCGAGGGAGCCGGCATCGTCTGGGTCGGGTTGCGGCAAAAGCAGATCCTGGCCTGGGTTTTCGGTGTGCTGGTGCAGCTTGGCGCCTGGGTCTCCTTCATTGCCTCGGTGCACGGGCTAGCGCCTGAAATCGCCGCCCAATCCAATCTCTGGCTTGGTTTCCTGCTGCTCGCGATCACCGCCTTCCTGATGGCGATCAGTTTCCGCAAGGAGACTGCCCGCGAGTTCGAGGAAACTGAAGGAGCGGCAGGCAAGAATGCCATCCTGCCGGCGGTCATTCTGACATGGCTATCCACCGTCTTTCTCGGCTTTGCCGCAACCTGGCTTCTCGCCGGTACGTGGAACGAGATTTGGCTGCATGGCGGAAAGCAGATGACCAACCTGCTGGTATTGAGCGCACTGGCCGTTGCCGGTCTCCTGCTGCTCATTGCCAGACGGCTTGATTGGGGTATTTCGCGCATCTTCTCGCTGGTTCCACACGCCCTTGTCGGCGCTGCTTTCCTGATCCTGATGGATTCGGGCCGGGTCTGGGAAGCCCGTCCAATGGGCAACAAGCTGTTCGAGACCGACTTTCTCGGGGCCCTGCTGATCGCTGTCGGCGCGGCATTCACCGGTCTGGTTTTTCATCGCCAGCCGCTCGCGAGTCATCGCCGGATTTCCCGCCTGCTGCTCGCGTGGAGCGCATTCTGTTGGTTTGTTTTCGTGCTCGGCATCTTCAACGCCTGGGGTGAGCAGATCCTGGCCCGTTACAACCTGTTCGTCGAGACCGGCTACCCGCGTGTCCATCCGCTTTATAGCGTCCTGGTAGCGCTCGGAACACCGGGTTTTGTCTGGCTCTCGCGCCGCCATGAATGGCCCGACCTGCGCTGGCTGGCTGCCGCCGTCTGGCCAGCCTTGTTCCTTGTCCTGCTAGGCGTATTCGAGCAGCTCCATGGCTCGCTGCCGTACCTCCCGGCCCTGCCGGTGTGGGTTGCCTTGATCGCCTTGTGGCTGGCCAGCGAATGGTTGCTGCGCGATGGTGAACGTACGTCCTGGTTGCTGCCGGATCAGCATCCCAAGGTGCTGCGTGCATTGCATACCCTGCGTACGGTCGGCCCCTGGCTGATTCTCTGGCCACTGGTGCAGAACCTGGTGCTGATTGGTTTGCGTATCGATTCGGCCGAACAGGCCGCACTGCTGGCCGGGGTGGGGTGGTCCGCTGCCGTGGGCTGGTCGCGCTATCTGCCGGCGTGGGTGGCGATGGCCTGCCTCGCCTTGCTGATTACGCGCGCGCGCAACGAACGCTGGCCGACGTGGCCGATTGCCGGGTGGTACCGTGACGTGCTGCTGCCACTCGGCACGCTGTACTCGCTGGCGCTGGTCGTGGTGTGGAATCTGACGCAGGATGGCGTGATGGCACCGCTGCCTTATCTGCCGATCCTGAATCCGCTCGATCTGACCACCGGCTTTGCCGCCCTGCTGGCCATTGCCGCCTGGCGGCTGTGCGGGAAACCCGAGGGCGGTGCGCTGGCCAGGATGACCACCCGCCTTCCACAACTGCTCATGGTCGCCGCCTACGCCTGGTTCAACCTGATGCTGCTGCGCACGGCTGCCCACTTTCTCGCCATCCCCTATCGTGCCGAACCCCTGTTCCACTCAGAGTTTGTGCAGGCCATGCTGGCTCTGGTGTGGAGCACCAGCGCGCTGGTGCTGATGCGTGTTGCCGCCCGGCAGCGGCAGCGCGCACTGTGGATGGCCGGTGCCGCCTTGCTGACCCTGGTGGTCGTCAAACTGTTCATGGTCGATCTCTCCAACGTGGGCGGCATCGAACGTATCATCTCCTTCCTCGGTGTGGGCGTCCTCATGCTGGCCATCGGCTACCTGGCGCCATTCCCCACTGCAAAATCCACCGCTGCCGAATGACGACCATGCATCAAGCTCTCGCCAAAACCGCGTCTGCCTTCCTGTTCCTGCTGTGCACGGCGTCGAGCTGGGCGGCATCGCCGCCCGGAACCGATACCCCGGCCGACTATTCACATGCCTTGCCATTGCAGGTCAGCGGCAAACAAGGCGTGGTTTCACTGCGCCTGCCGCAGTCGGTCTATCTGCATGCCCGGACCGCCGACCTGGATGATCTGCGGGTCTTCGATGCCCACGGCACGGCTCAGCCCCATGCCCTGCACCGTCCGCCGGAGCAACCACAGGCGTCACGGAGCTGGCGGGCGGCGCGCATTTTTCCCGTTCGTTCGAAGACGCGCACGACAGCCGGTGGCTCCTCCGCCATCGATATCGACATCCGGACGCGTCCCGACGGCAGCGTCCTGTCGGTACAGGCGCATGCCGGCAAGGCGAAGGACCATGACCGTGCCGTGCTCGACAGCCTGATTCTCGATTTCGGCCCAATCGACCCGGGCAAGGACAGCGAAACGGCCCCGGCGCACATCGAAGCGCTGCGTTTCGACGCCCCGAAGGAGCAGACCAATTACAACGCCCAGATCTGGCTGGAAACCAGCAATGACCTGAGGCAATGGTCCGCCATTGGCGCTGCCGAACTTGGCTGGCTGAGCAACGACAATGCCCAGATGCTGGCCCATGACCGTCTCGAATTGAGTCCGCAGACTTTCCGCTACGCACGCCTGACCTGGCGTCGTGGCGAGCCTGCCCTCTTTGCCGGCATCCAGGCCGAAGTCGTCACCCGGCAACACAGCGAACCTTTTCGCGAAACCCTCTGGCTCAAGCCCGTGTCCGGACAGCAGGCCGGTGATCTGCTCTACAAGGCCGGCATTGCCGTGCCAGTCGAACAGATCAGCGTCAAGCTGAGCGAGGCCAACATCGTCTACCCAATGGCGCTCGGTGCTTACGTCGAACGGCCAAGCCGGCAGGTCGGCAAGGCCACGGAATGGGTCTTTCAGCCGAGCGCCCGCGCCACCTTCTACCAGATCACCCAGAACGGCGAGACCCGACGTTCCGGTCCGCTGACGATCCGCCCTGGCCACCAGCAGGAGTGGGTAATCCGTCCGCTGAATGCCGCGGCCACGGCGCAGCCCGAACTGGGCCTGGCCTGGCAACCGGCGACGCTGGTTTTTCTCGCTGGCGGCACGCCCCCCTATCGCCTGCACTTCGGCCGCCCCGATGCCCGCCCGACCAGCCAGCCGCTGAGCCAGGTCGCGCCCGGTTTTACCGCAAGCGAACTCGGTCGGCTGGAATCTGCGCAGGTCGGCGAACTGCAAAGCAGCAAAACCGGGACTGCTGCTGAAAGTGCCGCGGCGCAAGCCGGCCGCTCGGCACGCAATCGCACTTACGTCCTGTGGGGCGTTCTGCTGCTCGGTGTGTTCGTGTTGGGCGCAATGGCGTGGCGACTCGTCAGGCAGATGAACAACAGCGCGTCGAAAGCAGGAGATCCATGATGAAACAAACGTTCAGCCAGGAAATCTGGAATTTCTGCTGCCCGGTGCGCCAGCGGAGCGGATGCCTTGCGGGCCATGTGCAGTAGTTCATAACTGCCGTCAGCGGTTTCACGAGACACTGCATGTCAAGCCGAGGCATGCAGTGGCTTCCGCAAGCGACGCAGGCCCGATCACCCGAAAACCACATTCATGACTGAAAGCACCACATGATCAAAAGACTCATTTTTTGCTCCATCATCGCCATTGGCGTCGCAGGCAGCCTGCCGGCTGCTGCATTCGTCATTGACGGCAAACTCGACGATTGGGGGGTGGACAAGAAAACATGGATTCCTGCCGACGGAATCCAGTTCACCATTGAAGATCAGATCGGTGTCGGCGCCTACTACCTGACTCCCGGTTGGGGTGGCCAGGCCTATGATGCCGAGGCGCTATACGCCAAGAAGGCCGACGGCAAGGTTTACATTGCCCTGGCGACCGGCCACAACCCGCGGACCTTGAACCAGGGAAACAGTTACGGCGCGGGTGATTTCGCGATCGATTTCAACAAGGACGGCAACTTCGATGTCGGCATCAACATTCTGCATGCCGAAAGTCTCAAGAAGGGTGTCTACACCTTCGAGACATTTGGCGTCGAAGGGGGGGTCTATAAGAACCCGGTGTGGGCCTACGGACTATGGGACACTGCCGGAAATCTCGCCAAGAAGGGCAATGCTGACCGCGCTCATCCCACGCACATGACCGGTGGAACGCAGATAGGCCAGGCCGAGTTGAAATATACGACAGTCGGGGTGGCCGGCTATGGACAGCGAAGTACCGACCTCCATTATTTCTACGAGATGAGTATCGATACAAATCTTCTGATTGCTGCCGGCTGGGATGGCAAGGCCTTCGACATTCACTGGACGCAGAACTGCGCCAACGACAGCATTTTCGTCGACCCGCCCGGGAATGTTCCGGAACCCACCACACTGGCATTGATGGGGCTGGGTTTGTTCGGGCTGATTCAGCGTCGCACCCAATCGAACAGGGGACGGAGGTGACCCCGTCCCCTGTTCGATAAAGCCAGAATCAGCCGCAAACGCTGGCCTGCAGCCGTGCGCACGGGCAGCAGAACGTGCGTTGACGCATGCTCAGGGGACTTTGGCAAACGACCCGATGCGGTATTTCGCCAGTAACTCGTCGGCATAGGGCGAATGCGGCCGGCCTTTCATCTTGGTGTTGTACGCTTCGCTGGCTTCCTTGCCGCACCAGGGCAGCACGATGTCCGGACGGGAAGGATGCTCCGGCAAGTAGGTGCTGAGGTCATAGACCGCGCCGCGAATGGCCATCCAGCAATTCTCCGGCGAGGTGTGTTTCGCGAGGTCGGCCGGGGATAGGGTTTTGTCCCTGGCCTGTGCAGTTCCCTGTCCGGCCGGCAGCCACCAGACCGAAAGGGTGCCCAAGCCAGTGACCGCGATCCAGAAAGCGATCGTCGAAAAAATGAAGAGTTTGCGGGTCATCGGAAATCCAGCCTTTCAAAGTGAATGTTCAGCTCGCTGACGCCACGATCCCTCAGCACGCGGGAGAGGCTCTCGATCAAGGCAGGCGGACCGCAAAGATAGCACTCGTTCCCGCTCAGCAGATCGCTTGCCGGCAGGAGTTTTTCCACATTCGGAAGGCCGGCGCCGGTCGGCACGGCTTCCAGGATGAGGTGCGCATCGCGGTCGGCAAGGGCTTGCAGTTCGTCCAGAAAAGCCGCATCCGCGGCGCTGCGGAACAGGTAGAGCAGGCGCGTCGGCTGGCTCAGCAACTCGCTCCTGAGGATGGACAGGAACGGGGTAATACCGACACCACCCGCCACCCAGATCTGTGGCGTGGCCGGTCGTTCGGCGAGGAACTCGCCAAAGGGCCCCTGCACGCGCGCGGCCACCCCCGGTTCGAGCCTCTGCATCTGCTGCGTGCAATCGCCCAGCGCTTTGATGCCAATGCTGAATCCCACTCCGGGACCCGTCGCGCAAATGGTGAAGGGGTGGTATTCCCCGCATCCCCGGTAATGCGGGCCGTGGAAAAAGGCGACGAGAACAAACTGGCCGGCCCGCGCGACGATCGGTGTGGCCAGCGGCTGCAGGGAAATCTCGACCATCGACCGGGCAACCGGGTGAACCGAATTGACCACGTAGGGCCTGGCGGCGAGGCCGGCGTCGACCCGGATCAGGCGCCAGACCAGCAGCAAGACGGCCGCCAGAGTGGCGAGCAGAGCGGCAATGCTGATCCCGAGCAGAAGAACATGCACGAATCCGATGATGACGCCGATTCCCAACAATCCGTGCAGCCAGCGCCAGGGGCCATAAGGCAAGCGCCTGGCAAAGGTGGTGGCGAGTCCCAGCATCAGCAATAGCAGCGCTCCCCAGCCCACCCAGACCGTCCAGCTCATCGAAAACGGCGAGATCACCTGCCAGGCCAGCAGCGGCGATTCGTGCCAGCCATCGGCGGCCAGAGCCAGGGGGTGAAGCAGCAGCACCAGGTAAGCCGCCACGCCACCGCGATGGTGCCAGAGCGTCATCCGCTCAAGACCGCCGAGCCAGATCGCCAGACGCACCTCGCGCACCATCAGCAGCAGACTGGCGAGCAGCAGGCCGCAACCCACCCAGCCCAGTACGATCGCGGTCGCTCGCCAGAAGCGAAGATCTTCGGGAAAAGCCCAGAAGACCGGCACCCCGACGAGGAAAGAAACAACGATCGGCAGCAACAGAAAGCGCAGGCGGTTCATCGTCGATCGATTGCTCTCCGGTGAAGGGCTATTCACCGACGGTATCAGGGCGCTTCAGATGTTCGCAGATGTCCCGGCGACCGCTGGGCAGCGCGACCCCGCGCTGGCGGGCCCGCTGCTCCATCAGCCGATGATGTTCCTGCTGGTAGGCGCGACATTCTTCCAGAGTCCGGAAACTCCGGATACTGGCCTGATGGTCGATCCGTTCCTGGGGAGTCATCAACTGCCAACCCCGGGTATTCTCTTCGCTGGCCCGCCAGGGGCCACCGGCCTGGGCAGCCGATGCCGCCAGCAGCAACCCGACAGCGAGCGAGGAGACCAGCGCCTGGCGCGGCATTGCACATTTCCCGTCAACCCGGGTGATCAGCAACGCCGCTTCAGCCATTTCCACCCTGCTCCTGCTCGGCTCCGCAACGCACCGTCGCCAGCGATTCTCGCCGGGAGGGGGTAAGGTGCCCCAAAGGACGCCCATATCTGCCTGATCAATTCCATGATGCTCCCGGCAGCGGGGGCATCCGCGTCACCGCATCGAGCGCGTCGGCCAGATTGCGTACCGTACGGTCGGGGTTATGGAGCTTTTCCAGGCCGAACAGGCCGATACGGAAGGTGCTGAAATCGGCTGGTTCGCCACACTGCAGTGGCACGCCGGCAGCAGTCTGAACGCCAATGGCGAGGAATTTCCGGCCCGACTGGATTTCCGGATCGTCCGTATAGCTGACGACGACGCCCGGCGCCTGAAAGCCTTCGGCCGCAACGCTTCTGAAACCCTTGCCTGTCAGCAAGGCGCGCACGCGCAGGCCGACTTCGAGTTGCTCCTGGCGTACGCGCTCGAAACCGTAGTTTTCGGTTTCTCGCATCACGTCGCGCAGGGCCGCCAGCGTGTCGGTCGGCATCGTCGCGTGATAGGCATGGCCGCCATTCTCGAAGTTCTCCATGATCTGCATCCACTTCTTGAGGTCACAGGCAAAGCTGCTGCTGGTGGTGCCGTCTATCCTTTCCCGGGCGCGCTCGCCGAGCACCACCAGCGCACAGCAGGGCAGCCCGGTCCAGCCCTTCTGGGGGGCGCTGATCAGCACATCGACCGAGTTGGCGACCATATCGACCCAGACCGCACCGGACGCAACGCAATCGAGAACGAAAAGTCCGTCGACTGCGCGCACGGCCTCACCGAGAGCGCGCAGGTAGTCGTTGGGCAGGATCATTCCGGAGGCGGTTTCGACGTGTGGCGCAAAGACCAGGTCCGGTTTCTCGGCGTGAATACGGGCAACGACTTCCTCGATCGGCGGCGGCACGAACGGCGCCTGTTTCTCCTCGCCGAGTTGGCGAGCCTGCATCACGATACTGGCCGAGGGAATCCGCCCCATCTCCAGAATCTGTGTCCAGCGGAAACTGAACCAGCCATTGCGGATGATCAGGCACTTCTTGTCGGTGGCAAACTGGCGGGCCACGGCTTCCATGCCGAAGGTGCCACTGCCCGGTACGATGATCGCCGTCTTGCCGTTGTAGACCGTCTTGAGAATCCGCGCGATGTCCTTCATCACGCCCTGGAAGCGCTGCGACATATGGTTCAGGGAGCGATCGGTATAGACCACCGAGTATTCGAGCAGACCATCGGGATCGGGTTGGGGCAGCAGTGCAGGCACAATTGTCTCCAGTGGGTTGGGTGAGAGGTCAAAGGTCAGATTGCGTCAGTAAAGGACGGGGAGGATAACGCCAAGTCCGCATGGCGCGCTAGTCGCAAAACGGCCTGGCGACAGGCGAGACCCTGATGATGGCCGCAAAAATCCCTGACTGGGCATATCGGACGACCGTGAACCGCCTGATCGTCTAGAATTCAGTCCCGGCTACCGTAACCTTGGTGGCGCGCGAATGCAAAACTCACCCTGAAAACTGGAGCCACCATGGCCGGAGCCAGCCTGCTTGCCCTGATCGATGACATTGCCTCGGTCCTCGACGACGTCGCCCTGATGACCAAGGTTGCCGCCAAGAAAACCGCCGGCGTCCTGGGCGACGATCTGGCGCTCAACGCCCAACAGGTCTCTGGCGTACGGGCCGAGCGCGAGTTGCCGGTGGTCTGGGCAGTCGCCGTCGGTTCGCTGAAGAACAAGCTGATCCTGGTCCCGGCGGCGTTGGCGATCAGCCGCTTGATGCCTTCGGCAGTGGTGCCGCTCCTGATGCTCGGCGGCATTTATCTGTGCTTCGAAGGCGTCGAGAAACTGGCTCACCGCTGGCTAGACGACGCCCAACATGCTCGGCAACTGGCGCTGCTGGCCGCAGAAAATGTCGACCTGCCGACTCTCGAAGCCGACAAGATCCAGGGAGCCATCCGCACCGACTTCGTGCTCTCGGCCGAGATTGTCGTCATCGCGCTCGGTACCGTCGCCGACCAGCCTTTCGGGACGCAGGTCATGGTGCTATCAGGGATCGGCCTGATCATGACGGTTGGCGTATATGGCGTCGTCGCCGGCATCGTCAAGATGGACGACATCGGACTCCATCTGCTGACCAAACGTGGCACACTGGCGCAAACGATCGGCAAAGGTCTGCTGCTGGCGGCGCCGCGCCTGATGAAGGCGCTGACGGTCATCGGCACGGCAGCGATGTTCCTGGTTGGCGGCGGCATCCTGACGCACGGCATACCGCCGCTACATCACCTGATCGAACATCTCGCCGGACTGGCTGGGACCATTGCCGGCGTCGGCAGCGTGCTCAAGGCGCTGCTGCCGCCCCTGCTTGACATGCTGGCGGGCATCGTTGCCGGCGGCCTGACCCTCCTTGGTGTCCGGGCTTTTGCAGCCCTCCGTGCTGCGCTCGGCAGGCGGAAAAGACTGTAGCCGGCAAGGCCTGCGGAATTGCCGCGCTGCCTCTGAAAACCTGCCCTGCCAGGTCCGCAGGGTCAGCGCGAGTCTCCCGGACATCAGGGAATCAGGGAATGAACGACCACTCGATCTGATCGCTGCGCTCGATGCCTGTGGTCATCGTTCGACACAGAGCGACGAACTCGCGCATGCCTGCGGTCTGGAACTTGCGACCATGCCAGAGGAAGTGGAAGTGCCGGCGCAGGTCGAGTTCGGGGGTCTCGATGGCGACCAGGCTGCCCCGCCGGAAGGCCTCGCGCAACGCCAGCCGGGAAATGCAGCCGATACCCAGGCCAAACTCCACAGCACGCTTGATCGCTTCGGTATGCTCCAGTTCCAGCCGGATCTGCAAGGGAAAATGCTGATGGCGCAGCGCCTGGTCGAGGGTCTCGCGCGTCCCCGATCCGGGTTCGCGAACGATCCATGCCTGTTCGGCCAGGGCGGCCAGCGTTGCCCTCCCCTGCGCCGCCAAAGGATGCTCGGGCGCGCAGAACACCACCAGTTCGTCTGCCACCCACGGTTCGACGACCAGGTCGGGATGCCGACATGATCCTTCAATCAAGCCCAGATCGAGTTCGTGTCGAGCCAGTTGATCGATGATCGTGGCCGTATTGTGCACGCTCAATTGCAGCGTGCTCTCGGGGTGGCGTTTGAGGAAGTCGGCAACGATCAGCGTCGCCAGGTAGTTGCCGATGGTCAGCGTTGCACCGATGCGCAGCTTGCCGTAGCCGGCGCGACCTTCGAGCACACTTTCGATCGCCGCCGCCCGCTCGATCAGTTCGACGGCCTGTGGCAGCAGGGCCTGCCCGAGTTCGTTGAGACGCAACATCTTGCCGAACCTGTCGAAAAGTTGCGTGTCGTATTGTCGCTCGATTTCGGCAAGCGCCGTGCTGGTCGCTGACTGCGACAGCGCAAGCTCGGCGGCAGCACGCGAGACGTTCTCGTGGCGAGCGACCGCCACAAACACGCTGATCTGGCGCAAGGTGAATCTCATATCTAATCTCTAGATATATTCTATTCATAAAATCCGTTTTACAAATATAGCATGAGCAACTACGATGACTCGCATCCATCGCACAGCAGGGTCAAGGCCATGAGCAATTATTCCGCACAACGCGTCCTGTCGGTTCATCACTGGAACGAAACGCTGTTCAGTTTTCGCACCACGCGCGACCCCGCCCTGCGCTTCATCAACGGACAATTTCTGATGATTGGCCTGCCGCAGGAGGGACGTCCGCTGACGCGTGCGTACAGCATCGCCAGCGCCAACCACGACGACTACCTGGAGTTCTTCAGCATCAAGGTCCCCAACGGCCCGCTCACCTCGAAACTGCAACACCTGTCGATCGGTGACGAGGTGGTGGTCAGCCGCAAACCGACCGGCACGCTGGTGCTGCGCGACCTGCGCCCCGGCCAGAACCTCTATCTGCTGGCCACCGGCACGGGCCTCGCGCCGTTCATCAGCCTGATCCAGGACCCCGAAACCTACGAACGATTCGAAAAGGTGGTGCTCATCCATGGCGTCCGCTGGATCAGGGACCTGGCTTACAGCGAGTTCATCGAGAAAGAGTTGCCTGGCCACGAGTTTTTCGCCGAGCTGGTGCGCGACAAGCTGATCTATTACCCGACAGTGACCCGCGAATCCTTTCGCCACCAGGGCCGCATCACGCACCTGGTCAACAGTGGCCGCCTGTTCGCCGACATCGGCCTGCCGCCGTTCGACCCGGCGCGCGACCGCGCGATGGTCTGCGGCAGCCCGGCAATGATCAAGGACTGCTGCGCCTTGCTCGACTCGCGCGGCTTCCAGGTTTCACCGTACATCGGCGCCCAGGGAGATTATGTGATCGAGCGGGCCTTTGTCGACAAGTAGATGTGATGGCGGGCCATTGACCGCCAGTCTCGGGTAGACTTGCGCTTTCGAGACGCTTTGCGTCTGCCAACCGCCTCCCTGGATCGACCGCCATGGCCCAATATGTATTCACGATGAACCGCGTGGGCAAGATCGTCCCGCCCAAACGCCAGATCATCAAGGACATTTCGCTCTCCTTTTTTCCCGGCGCCAAGATCGGTCTGCTCGGTCTCAACGGCTCGGGAAAGTCGACCGTGCTGCGCATCATGGCGGGCGTCGACAAGGACATCGTCGGCGAAGCGATGCCGATGCCCAATCTGCATATCGGCTACCTGCCGCAGGAACCGCAACTCGACCCGGAAAAGACTGTCCGCCAGGAAGTCGAGTCCGGCCTGGGCGAAGCCTTCCAGGCACAGGCCAGGCTCGAAGAGGTCTACGCGGCCTATGCCGAGCCCGACGCCGATTTTGATCAGCTGGCCGAAGAACAGGCCCGCCTTGAAGCGATCATCGCCAGCGCCGGTTCGGACCTCGACAGCCAGCTCGAGCTCGCTGCCGACGCGCTGCGTCTGCCGGCCTGGGAGGCCCTGATCGGCAATCTCTCCGGCGGCGAGAAACGGCGTGTCGCGCTGTGCAAGCTGCTGCTTTCCAAACCGGACATGTTGCTGCTTGATGAACCGACCAATCATCTCGACGCCGAATCGGTCGAATGGCTCGAGCAGTTTCTGGTGCGCTTCCCCGGCACGGTGGTCGCTGTCACGCACGACCGCTACTTTCTCGACAATGCCGCCGAGTGGATCCTTGAACTTGACCGTGGCCACGGCATCCCCTGGAAGGGCAACTATTCGAGCTGGCTCGAACAGAAGGAAGCACGTCTGGAAAGCGAAGGTCGCCAGGAGATCGGCCGCATCAAGGCGATGAAACAGGAACTCGAATGGGTGCGCCAGAACCCGAAAGGGCGCCAGGCCAAGAGCAAGGCGCGGCTGTCGCGTTTTGAGGAACTGTCGAGCATCGAATATCAGAAGCGTAACGAAACGCAGGAAATCTTTATCCCGGTCGGCGAGCGACTCGGTAGCAAGGTGATCGAATTCAGGGCGGTCAGCAAGTCTTTCGGCGACCGTCTGTTGCTCGACAAGCTCAGCTTTAGCGTACCGCCGGGCGCCATCGTCGGCATCATCGGCCCGAACGGCGCCGGCAAATCGACCCTGTTCCGGATGCTGATCGGCAGGGAGCAGCCCGATTCCGGCGAAATCGAGATCGGCAATACCGTCAAGCTGGCCTATGTCGACCAGAGCCGCGATTGCCTCGACGGCGACAAGACCGTTTTCGAGGAGGTCTCCGGCGGTGCCGACGTACTGACCGTTGGCCGGTACGAAACCCCGGCGCGCGCCTACATCGGCCGCTTCAACTTCAAGGGCGGCGACCAGCAGAAGCGTGTCGGCCAACTCTCGGGCGGCGAACGAGGACGTCTGCACATGGCCAAGACCCTGATCGCCGGCGGCAACGTCCTGTTGCTCGACGAACCGTCAAACGACCTGGATGTCGAAACGCTGCGCGCCCTCGAAGACGCCCTGCTCGAATTTGCCGGCAGTGTGCTGGTCATTTCCCACGACCGCTGGTTTCTCGACCGCATCTGCACACACATCCTCGCCTGCGAAGGCGATTCGCAATGGACCTTCTTCAGCGGCAACTATCACGAGTACGAGGAAGACAAGAAACGCCGGCTCGGCGAGGAAGCGGCAAAACCGAAACGGATTCGCTACAAGCCGATCACCCGCTAGGCATGGCGTTCCGTATCGTCCGGCGGGCCCCGGTCCCAGCCGGCTGAAAAAACGGAATCAATTGCTTCCTGCCGTTGCCGATCAGGTCGGTGCGCCCCATCTGCTTCAAGGCTTCGCGCAGCAGGGGCCAGTTTTCGGGATCGTGATAGCGCAGAAAAGCCTTGTGCAGGCGGCGCTGGCGGGTGCCGCGGACGGTTTCGACGGCCTCGGAATCGCGGCCGACCTTCTTCAGCGGGTTCTTGCGGCTGTGATACATGGCGGTGGCCATTGCCAACGGCGTCGGCAAGAAAGTCTGGACCTGATCGAGGCGGAAATGGTGACGCTTCAACCACAAGGCCAGGTTGAGCATGTCCTGATCGGTGGTGCCCGGATGCGCGGCGATGAAATAGGGGATCAGATATTGCTCCTTGCCGGCCTCCTTCGAAAACTTCTCGAACAGAATCCTGAACTGCTCGTAGGAACTCATTCCGGGTTTCATCATGTGCGCCAGCGGCCCGTCTTCGGTGTGCTCGGGAGCAATCTTGAGGTAGCCGCCGACGTGGTGGCTGACCAGTTCCTTGACGTACTGCGGGTCGCGTACCGCGAGGTCGTAGCGCAGGCCGGAACTGATCAGCACCTTCTTCACCCCCGGCAGCGCCCGCGCCTTGCGGTAGAGCCGGAGCAGCGGCGTGTGGTCGGTGTCGAGGTTCTCGCAGATGCCGGGGTAGACGCACGACAGGCGGCGGCACGCCGATTCGATCTTCGGATCCTTGCACGCCAGACGGTACATGTTGGCGGTCGGCCCGCCGAGGTCGGAGATGATGCCGGTGAAACCCGGCATTTTGTCGCGAATTTCCTCGATCTCATGCAGGATCGATTGCTCGGAGCGACTCTGGATGATCCGCCCCTCATGTTCGGTGATCGAGCAGAAGGTGCAGCCGCCGAAGCAGCCGCGCATGATGTTAATCGAAAAGCGGATCATCTCGAAGGCCGGAATCTTCGCATCGCCATAGGACGGATGCGGCCGGCGCTGGAATGGCGAGGCGAAGACGCCGTCCATTTCCGGCGTCGACAGCGGAATCGGCGGCGGGTTGAGCCAGACATCGCGCTCGCCATGCGCCTGAATCAGCGCGCGCGCGTTGCCGGGGTTCGATTCGACGTGAAAGGTACGCGAAGCATGCGCGTAGAGCACGGGGTCGGCGGCAACGGCCTCGTAAGACGGCAGGCGAATTGCGCTACGCGTCCGATCGAGCTTCGGCATGCGCGGATGCGACTGGAACTGGATCACCTGTCTGACCGGCCGGGATGCACAGGCGGCCTCCTTGCCCATCTCCGGGGTCATCGCGTAAGGGTCGGGGTGGCGAACCAGCAAGCCCGGTGTATCGACCTGGCTCGAATCGATCTCGGCCCAGTCGTCGCCCGGCAGCCAGCCGCGTGGCACCATGAACGCGGTGCCGCGCAGATCACGGATCGCGACGATGGGTTCGCCGGCGGCAAGACGGTGCGCGAGCTCGACGATGGCCCGCTCGGCGCTGCCGAAAATCAGCAGGTCGGCTTTGGAATCGGGCAGCACCGAGCGACGCACCTTGTCCGACCAGTAATCATAATGGGCAATCCGGCGCAGGCTGGCTTCGATCGATCCGATCACCACATTGCTGCCGGGAAAGGCCTCACGACAGCGCTGTGCATAGACGACGACGGCGCGGTCGGGCCGCCGGTTGGCTTCGCCGTTCGGGGTGTAGGCGTCATCGGAACGTGGCTTGCGATCGGCGGTGTAGCGATTGACCATCGAATCCATGTTGCCGGCGGTGACGCCGAAGAACAGGTTCGGCTTGCCGAGCGCCCGAAAATCCTTTGCCGACCGCCAGTCGGGCTGGCTAATGATGCCGACGCGAAAACCCTGCGCCTCGAGCAGGCGTCCGACCAGCGCCATGCCAAAACTCGGGTGGTCGATATAGGCATCACCGGTCACGATAATGACGTCGCAGGAGTCCCAGCCGAGTTGATCCATTTCGGTACGCGACATCGGCAGGAACGGTGCTGTGCCAAAGCGGCTGGCCCAGTATTTTCGGTACGAAAAGAGATTCCTGGAGGCGGGGCTGCAAGGTGTGTTCATCAGGCGATTCTACAGGAACATGGGGGTTCGATTTGACCGCCTTGATCAATCTTCCGACCTGTTCTGCTCCTCACTGCCCGAGCGCCGATTTGACCTCATGGCAATCAGCGGCAAGAATAACGCTTTTGCTTGACCAGAGGCAATGTCATGTTCCGCCGATACCTCTTGATCCTCGCCGCGCTGCTGCTGCCATGGATCGCCCGACCGGCTACGGCAGAGAGTGCCAACCTGCTGATCTACTGCGGCATTACCATGGTCAGGCCAATTACCGAAATGGCTCGCAAGTTCGAGCAGATCGAGGGAATCAGGATCACCATCGCGCAGGGCGGCTCGGAGGATCTCTTCCAGAGTGCGAAACGAAGTGGTCTCGGCGACCTCTATCTGCCCGGCGAACCGAGCTACTACGACAAACACCTGGCCGAAGGCTTGTTCGGCGAGCCAGTCACCGTCGGTTACAACCAGCTCGGCCTCTTCGTGCAAAAAGGGAATCCGAGGCAGCTCAAGGCCGACGTCAGGGAACTGCTGCGCAAGGATCTCGCGGTCGTCCTCGGCAACGCCGAAAGCGGCAGCGTCGGTCTGGAATCGAAACGCCTGCTGGACAGTCTCGGCATCTACCCGCGGGTGGTGGCCAACGCCGCCTTCCTTTCCCCGGACTCACGATCGATCAACAACGCCATGCGCCGGGGCGAGGCTGACGTCGCCCTCAACTGGCGGGCGACGGCGTTCTTCCCCGACAATGCGGCGTCGCTCGACCTGCTCGACCTCGACCCGAAGCTCGCCAGGCCGCAAGCGCTGTTGCTGATGCAACTCAAGTTCTCGCAGAACCCGGCCTTGGGCAGGCGCTTCATCGACTACGTCGCTTCGGAGACGGGGCAGGCCATCTTCCGCAAACACGGTTTCTTTGACGCTCGCCTGCGGGCGAGCCGCTAAGGCGCGCCGCGTGGTCCTGACGCCATTTCTTGCCCCGCTGCGCCGCTGCTGGCAGCGTCTGCGGCGACAGGAACTGTGGCTGCTGTGGCTGATGAGCGCCTTCTTCGTCGGCTTGCTCGCCGTGTTGAGCGTCGCCTGGATTTTTGCCGGGTGGATCGAACAGCTTGACCGCCAGCAGGCCAACGAGCGGGCACGCCTTTTTGTCGGCGAGGAAATCGTGCGCCTCATCGGCGCCATCGAAACCGACTTCTATCGGCTGGCGATGACCACCAGCCCGCAAAACCGGGAGCGGGTCCATCGCACCCTGTTGGCGAAAACCAAGGACCTCGAACACGCCCTCGAGGTCATCGAGAAGGGCGGAACCGTCCGCCGGCAGGTCGACCTCAACGTCGAGGGCGCCGACCAAATGATCCGCGAAGCAAGCTACCATCCCGACCTGCAAGCCACGGGCTACATTCTCGAAGTGATCGAGATCGGTCCCCAGATCGATCAGATCCGCGGCAAGGCGGCCGAACTGCGCGCGCTCACCGAGCGCCGCGAAGCGGCCCGCGAACGGTCGGCCGAGCAGTCGGCCGGCAAGCAGGAGGGCTTGGCCTTCATCGCCGTCGAGCGCGAGATCAAGACCTATTTCAAGCTGCTGCCGCCGGTCTTTTTCCGTTTCACCGAGAACGCCAATCGGCTGTTCTTCGAAAGCGACCACCGTTTGCGCGAGCTCGAAGCGCAACTCGACGGGCAACGCCTGAACTACCGCCGCACGGAAGCGGCCTTGATTCTTCTCGTCGTCGCTTTCGTGACGGGCGTCGGCATCCTCGTCACGCGCCAGATCGCGGCCAGCAACCGCCGCCTGCAACGCGCTTCGGAGGAAATGCGTGCCGCCAAGGAGCTGGCCGAGCAGGCCAGCCAGGCCAAGAGCCAGTTTCTGGCCAACATGAGCCACGAGATCCGCACACCGCTGAACGGCGTCCTCGGTCTGGCCGACCTGCTCGGGCGCTCGCGCCTGGACCCCGAGCAAAGGCAGCGGGTCGAACTGATACGCCAGTCGGGCCGGCACCTGCTTTCGCTGATCAACAATGTTCTCGATCTGGCCAAGATCGAGGCCGGCCGGCTCAAGCTCGACGTCGAGGAACTCGACCTCGACGCCGAAGTCGATACCGTGACCCGGCAGTTTGCCCAGAGTGCCCGCCAGAAGGGCTTGCGCCTCGCCGTCGAAAGCGTTGCCGGCCTGCCGTGCGTATTGGGCGACGGCTTGCGCGTGCGCCAGGTACTGACCAATCTGATCGGCAACGCGCTCAAGTTCACCGCCGAGGGAGAGATCACGGTTCGTCTGTTGCCGGTGCCCGGCGAGGACGGCAACGGGCGGGTCCGCACCGAGGTCCTCGACACGGGCATCGGCATTGCGTCCGACAAGCTGGCCTGCATCTTCGAGTCCTTCGTTCAGGCCGACGATTCGACGGCCCGTCAATTCAGCGGCACGGGGCTCGGACTGACCATCGCGCGCGACCTCATCGCGACGATGGGCGGTGAGCTCGGTGTGGACAGCATCGTCGGGAAGGGTTCTTGCTTCTGGTTCAGCCTGCCGTGCGCATCGCCGATGGTCGTGCCGGCCGATCGCGCAGCGACGCGCCGCGAGATCGATCCCGGCGCGCCGGTCGAACTGGAAACACCGGCTGGCAGCGCGCACCCGCAAGCGCCGAAAGGCTCTGCCGGCTGCCTGCTGCTGGCTGAAGACAACCCGGTAAACCAGCTCGTGGCCAGTCAAATTCTCGAGATGGCCGGTTACTCGGTAACCGTCGCGGCCGACGGGCGCCAGGCGGTTGCGGCGGTGCAGGCGCAACGCTTCGACGCCGTACTGATGGATTGTCAGATGCCCGAGATGGACGGCTACGAGGCGACGCGACGGATCCGCGCGCTGGAAGACAGCGGCGCGCTGCCCGGCCGCTTGCCGATCATCGCCATCACCGCCAACGCTTTCGAGAGCGACCGCAAGGCCTGCCTGGCAGCCGGCATGGACGACTTCCTCAGCAAACCCTTCGCGGCCGATGTCCTGCTGTCCAAGCTGGCGTCGGCGATAGGTCGTCGCCCGGCGAGCACCGCGCCACCTCCCGGTGCACCGCCCAACCCGACCTCCGGAGAGGGCGCGGCGGCGACCGACGAAGGACTCGACCCCGCCGCACTCGACGAACTGCGTCGTCTCGGCGGCAGCACTCTGTGCACACGGATTCTCGCGCTCTACGGCAGGACACTCGGCGAACATCGTGCGGCCATCGTCTCCGCGATCGCGGCTGGCGACCTGGCGACAATGTCCCGTCACGCGCATATGCTCAAATCGGGCAGCGGTCAGATCGGTGCCGGGCGCCTGCGCGATCTCTGTGCCAGCCTGGAACAAGCCGGACGCGACGGTCAGCTCAGTGGGGCGAGCGATCTGCAAGCCCCGTTTGCCGCCGAATGCGACCGTGTCTCCGCGCTGCTCCTGCGTATCGAAGGCTAGTGGAAGGTCGCAGTTGCGTAAACCGTCGGGAAAGAGCGCCGTGCCGGACTTTCACCCCGCCGCCATCGCGTCGGAGGGTTCTCCAAGGCCCCCCTTGCGCGGCGAGCTCATCTGGCCCGCAAGAATTCCTGCCTGAAATCATGGTCCTGGCGGTTCACGAACAAGGCCGCAAAACGATCGGCCGGTAGTGGCCGCGAATAGAGGAAGCCCTGCTGGACCGGGCAGCGATGTGCCAACAGAAAAGCGGCCTGCTGGCGCGTTTCGACGCCTTCGGCGACGACGCGCATGCCGAACTGGTGACCGAGTTCGATGATCGACAGGGCAATCGCCGCGTACCGGCCACCAAGGGCCACGTCGGTCACGAAAGCGCGATCGATCTTGAGTTCGTCGATTGGAAAGCGGTGCAGGTAGCTGAGCGACGAATAGCCGGTGCCGAAGTCGTCGAGCGACAGCCCGAAGCCTTCGTCGCGCAAGGCGCTGAGGATCGTGATCGTACGGTCGGCGTCGACCATCAGCAGGGACTCGGTCAGTTCTAACACCACTTGCTGAGGCGAAATCCCGGCGTGCCGGACGGCCGCGCACAGCTTCGCCGAAATGTCGTCCTGCAGGAAGCTCGGGCTCGCCAGGTTGATCGACAGGCGCAACGCTGCCCATCCGGCGTCGGCCCACTCGCGGCACTGCCGGGCGCCAGCGGCGACGACCCAGTCGCCGAGCGCGACAATCAAGCCCGATTCTTCGGCGAGCGGGATGAACTCGCCCGGTCCGAGCAGTCCGCGCTGCGGGTGCTGCCAGCGCACCAGCGCTTCGGCGCCGATCATCCGGCCGCTGGCGAGATCGACCTTGGGCTGGAAATGCAGCCGCAACTCGCCGCGGGCGATCGCTCGGCGCAAGTCGTTTTCCAGTTCCAGCTTGACGCTCGCCGCCTTGTTCATCTCCTCGTCGAAGAAACGATAGGTGGACGTTCCTACCGCCTTGGCGGCGTACATCGCCTGCTCGGCGTGGCGCCACAGCGCCTCCACCGTATCGCCGTCGCGCGGAAAGACGGCGATGCCGATGCTCGCCGTCAGCACCAGTTCGCGGCCGTCGAGCAGCAGCGTTCGCGAAACGGCCTGCAGCAGGCGCTCGGCAACCATCGCCGCGTGGCTCGGCACGCGCACTTCCATGACCAGGACGGTAAAGGCGTCGCCGTCGATGCGGGCGACCATCTCGGCCGCCCGCAGCGGCGGGTTCAAGGCCAGCAGGTCGGCGCCGCGCACCGACGAGCGCAGCCGATCGGCGACTGCGCACAGGAGGCGATCGCCGGCGGCATCCCCGAGCGCGTCGTTGACGCTCTTGAAATGGTCGAGGTCGAGATGCAGGATGGCACAGGAGCTGCCGAGACGTTGCGCGCGGTCGAGTTCGACGCTGACCATTTCGGCAAAGAACTGCCGGTTGGCGAGGCCGGTCAAGGCATCGTGCATGGCCAGATGCTCGATGCGGCGTTGTGCCTGGACGCGCTCGGTGATGTCCTGGGTAAACCCTTCGGCGCCGATCACTCGCCCGCTCGCGTCGCTGATCGGCACCGCTTCCTCGAACACTTCGAGCAGTGTGCCGTCCTCGCGCAGCATGCCGTACGAAATCTGGTAAGCGCTTCCCTCGCGCAACAAGGTTTGCCGGGCGGTGTCCAGACGCGCCCGATCAGCCTGCCGGACGCGGTTCAGAAAGAGCGATGGGGTGGCACTGCCGGCGAGATCCACGTCGCCAAAAATTCGCCTCGTCTCGTCCGAGAACGACAGGCGTCCATCCGCCCTCGACCACTCCCAGTTGCCGATCCGCGCCAGCCGCTGGGCCTGCGCCAGACTCTGCTGGCTGCGCGCCACATCCTGGATGGCGCGACTGGCGCGCAGGCCGTAGCGCACCCGCAGCGTCAGCAGCAGCCAGTTGATCGGTTTGGTGATGAAGTCGGTGGCGCCGGAGGCATAGGCCCGTTCGATGGAATCGGTGTCGTTGAGGCCGGTGAGCATCAGGATCGGCAGCCACTTGCCGAGCGAATGCTGACGGATCCGCGCGCATACCTCATAGCCATCGATACCCGGCATCATCACATCGAGCAGCACCAGGTCGATACGTTGTTCGTCGAAGAGACGCAGGCCATCCTCGCCGCAATCCGCTTCGCTGACCGTGAAACCGGCATGGCGCAGCGACTCCGCGGCCAGGATGCGGACCATTTCGTCGTCGTCGACCAGCAGCACGCGTCCGTTCACATCTGGCGTCGTCACTCGCTCCCCCCTTCCTTCTTCGCGGCGGCCGCCGCGCGATGCCGGGCCAGCGCCCCCCGGAAGTCATCGTAGGAGCGGCGCAGCAGCAGCGGCCAGTCGGCGGCCGGCTGTTCGCCGGCGCGCAGCAGGGCTTCGAGCTGTCTGGCCTGATCGGACAGCGCCAGCGCACCGACCGTGGCACTCGACGATTTGAGCGTGTGCGCCGCCCGCTGCAAGATCGCGGCGTCGCCCTTGCCGGCGGCCTGCTCGATGTCGGTCAGCAGCCGGCCGGCGCTTTCGCTGAACATGTCGAGCACGCGGTCGGCAAACTCCGGTTTCGATCCGTCGGCCACCATCGGCAGCGATTCGACGACGCGCGGGTCGAACACCAGCGCGGCACGGCGTTCGTTTCGCCTTGGGCCGGCATGCGCTGTCCCGGCATCGGCTTCGCCGTCCTTCGGCTGACCGACCGGCAGCGTCACGTTGCGCACCAGCGCGGCGGAGAGTTGCGCCCGGTTGATCGGTTTGGCCAGATAGTCGTTCATGCCGGCCGCCAGACACTGTTCGCGGTCGCCGGCCAGGGCATTCGCCGTCAGGGCCACGATCGGCACCGCAGCGCGGCCGGACTGCCGCTCCTCCTGGCGGATCTGGCGGCTGGCGGCGAAACCGTCCATGACCGGCATCTGGCAGTCCATCAGAATCAGGTCGTAGGCGCCGCGACGGGCGGCGTCCACCGCCTGCGCACCGTCGTGCGCAAAATCGGTCTGGCAACCGAGTGTGGCGAGGATCGCACTGGCGATCTCGCGGTTGACGTCGTTATCTTCGACCAGCAGCACGCGAACCCCGGTGGGGTGGACGGTCGGCGTTGATGCGGCGCGCTCGGGCAGCGGTCCCGAGTGGCGCTCGACACACTGGCGGAACCAGAAGGTCGACCCCTTGCCCTCGGCGCTCTCGAACCCGACATCACCGTTCATGCGATGCGCCAGTTCGCGGATGATCACCAGGCCCAGGCCGGTGCCGCCAAACCGGCGGGTCGTCGAGTTGTCGGCCTGCGTGAAGGGTGCGAACAGCTTTTCGCCCGCTTCGCGCGAGATGCCGACGCCGGTATCGGTGACGGCATAGCGCAGTGCGCAAGACTCGCCAGCGCTGTCCGGCACGGGACTGGCGGCGCCCGGTAAGCACTCGCAGGTGACGGTGACGACAATCGAGCCGCGCTCGGTAAACTTGACCGCGTTGCTCAGCAGATTGCTGAGAATCTGCTTGATGCGGAAGGGATCGCCGAGCACGGCGGCCGGCAGGTCGGGAGCAAACGCGGTGCTGAGCAGCAGCCCCTTGGCCGACGCCATCTCGCCGAACGGTTGCACGGCTTCCTCGACGAGTCGCTGCGGACTGAAGGGAACGCGCTCCACTTCGAGCCGCCCGGATTCGATCTTCGACAGGTCGAGAACGTTGTTCAGCAAATGAAGCAGCGATTCGGCCGACATGCGCAGCGTGTCGGCGTAGCGCCGCTGCTGTTCCGACAGGGGGGTGTCGAGCAGCAGGTCGGCCATGCCGATGACGCCGTTCATCGGCGTCCGGATCTCATGGCTCATGTTGGCCAGAAAACGCGACTTGGCGACGTTGGCGCTCTCGGCCTGCTCCTTCGCCAGGCGCAGTTGCGCGGTGCGTTGTTCGACCTGCTGTTCGAGCGTGGCGCGGTGTTCGCGCAGTTCGTCGTCGCGCAGTTCGACTTCGCTCAGCATGCTGTTGAAGCCGCCGATCAGTTCGCCGACTTCATCGCGCCTGCGCACCGGCAGGCGCCGCGAGTAATCCCGGTCGCCCGCGACCTGCCGCATGACCTCGGTCAGTTGCAGAATCGGCGCCGATACCGAGCGTTGCAGACGCGCCGCGAGAAGCAGCGCCGTGCCGAAAGCGAGCAAGGTACCGGAAAGAACGACCAGCATGCGGTGCGTGATGTCGCGCCACATCGGCCGCAGGTCCGATTCGATAGCGAGCGTTCCGATCACCTCGTTCCCCTGCCGGATCGGGTACTCGACGCGCAGCACGTCATCCCAGTACAAGCCGGTGACCGCAGCGCTGGCGGCGCCCGGTCGGCTCGCGGCCACCGGCTGGTCAGCGCCTGGCGGGTAATGAGCAAAGACGCCACCGGCCGGCAAGGTGATCGACGCGGTCAGGACTTCCGGCCGCACGCGCAGGCCGGCCAGCGTCTCGCGGGCGGTGCGCGCATCCTCGAAAGCGATGGCCGGCGCGCTGCTGGCGGCCAGGAATTCCGCCATGCCGTACAGTTTGGAGATCTCCGCTTCACGGTTGTCGTCGATCTCCGAAACGCCGAAGAGCAGCGTGCTGACCAACAGGCCGGCGCCGGTCGTCGTTCCGATGAGGAGCATCAATTTGCTCTTCAGCGGCAGATCGCGTAAACGCATCATCGATTTCTTCCCGAGATATCGGCCAGGTTGCGGGCGAGTTTGAGCAAGTTCGAGCTGGCCTTGAGCTGCGCTTGTTCGAGTGCCTGGCGATTGACTTCGAACTGCAAGCGCCCGTCGCCATGGACGAGACCGATCGCACCACCGGCATCGATGAATCCGTCCAGGTCGCTGACGGTCAATATCGGCTGTCCGGCCAGTCCGCGCAGCGTCAGCGCCAGACGCCGTTCTTCCGATTCGCCGACGAATACGACCTGACAGGCGCGCATCTCGTCGACGCTGGCCACGCGTCGTACGGCTATGGCCCGCCCCTGCACCTGCCGGCTCTCGAGCGCGGCGACGGCGCTGCCGAGTCCATCGCGCCCGAGCAGGCAGATCAGCAGCGGTGCATCCCGGGTGGGAAACACCCGCTCCGGCCACTCGACGTAGCGGGCAAAGTTGAGGATGAAAGCCGCCTTGGCCTGCGCCTCGCTGAGCGTCGTCTGCGCCGAGGCGACAGCCCCCGCGGCGGCGACGACGGCGATGGCGATGGCCAGCGCAAGGACAGGCCACCGGTGAACCCGAAGCCTCATCTCGGGGCGCTCAGAACTGCCACTTGGCTTTGACGTAAACGCCGCGCTGAATCTCCAGCGCCTGCGATGGCAAGAGGGTGGGAATCGCTTCCGGATGTTGGCGGTCGAGCAGGTTCTGTCCGACCAGTGACAGTTCGAGATCACGCGTCGGTCGCCAGGCGTAGCGCAGGTCGAGCGTCGTGTAGGCGGGGATGGCCAAGGGTGAACCGTGATCGCCGAGCCGGCTGACGTAGCGCAGCCAGAGGTCGAAAGTCTGCCGCTCGGAGAGCGACATCGACGAGCGCAGCGACACCTGATGCTGCGGATCGCTGGCCTTGACCGTGGTCACCGAGTTGATCGACGCCGAGTCACCGGTTCTCGACCAGGCGTGCAGATCGATGTAGCTGTAGATCGGCTGGATTCGCCACCACGGTAGCGGGTACCAGTCGGCCGCGATCTCGAAGCCCCGGGTACGGGCCCTGACGCTGTTGTCTGGAAAGACGTTCTGAATGAGGTAGGGAGGCCGTGCCAGGGCCAGCCGGGTGCCGCCCATCATGGTTCCCCGCAGGTCGTCGTACTCGTTCTGGAAAGCCGCGATGTCGACCGACAGACTGGGACCAAACTGATGGCGGTAACCGATCTCGTACGCCACCACCGTTTCGTTCTGCAGGTCTTTTACGGCCGGATTGCTGCGGATCAGGATCGGCAGCGGGCTCGGGTTGCCCGGTGCGCCGGCCGGCAGGACGGAGAACTCCACCTGTGCGTCAAGTTCGGCGCGCGACGGTGTGCGTACCGCCCGCGAAACCGAGCCCCACAGCGACTGGCTGGCGGTCGGCGTCCAGATCAGGCGCGCGTTGGGCATCGGCTCGAACCTGGTGAAGCTGTTGTACTCCAGTCGTGTGCCGAGCATCATGCGCAGCTTGCTCGGCACGAGCGTGATCTCGTCCTGGATGAAGGCGCTGGCGAGGCTGAAACCACGACTGTCCGGGCGAATCGAGATGAACTCCCCCGAGTCGATGACATCGTGCGAGTAGCGATAACCCAGACCCCAGATCAGATCATGGTTGTCGCCGAGCAGCATGCGCTGCTGGAAATCGATGTCGGCCGTCGTCCGCCGTTCCCTGAAGGCTCCGACGATCTCGATTTCCGTGGTGTCCACGTAGGCTTGCACCGCCATCTCGGAACCGCCGGCCAGCATCCACTCGTCGCGACCGAGCAGGTGCACCCCCTTCTCTCGCTGCCGCACGTCGCTCAGCGTCACGCCGCTGGGCGACCTGAGATCGGGCAGGCGCCAGGTATCCCCGGTCACGCCCGAAAAGGCCTGACCGCTGAGCGTCAGCCGGTGGCCGTCACCCATCACCCAGTCGCCGCGAAATCCGAGGCGCCCGGCACGCCAGTAGTCGTTGGCGTAACGACCCTCCGGAGTGACCGCTTCGTCGCGCGCGAAAGCCTTTCCCCACACCCTGAAATGACCGTCGCCGCTCTCGCCACCGTAGCGCAACGCCGCCAGCCCCCGTTCTTCGCTGCCACCCGCGGCAACCAGCAAGCCGCCCTGAGTATCGCGCGCCCGCCGGGTGATGATGTTGATCACTCCGTTGACCGCATTGGCACCCCACATCGCGGCGCCCGGCCCGCGAATCACTTCGATGCGGTCGATGTCTTCGAGCAGCGTGTCGTTGTCCTCCCACAGCACGCCCGAGAAGAGCGGCGAATAGATGCTGCGGCCGTCCATCATCACCAGCAGCTTGTTGCTGAAACGGCTGTTGAAGCCGCGCACGCTGACCGCCCAGCGATTGTTGGCCAGGCGGGCCACCGCGACCCCCGGCGCCAGGCGCAGGGCTTCGGGAATGCTCGTCGCACCCGAACGCTCGATATCTTCGCGACTGATGACGAAGACCGCCGCCGCCACGTCGTTGAGATGCTGCGACTTGCGCGCCGCGCCGGTGATCTCGACGTTCAGAAGATCCTCGAGACTCATGTCGTCGAGCTCCGGCGACTCGGTGCTCGCTGCTGCGGACAAGGTCAGCATGCCGGCCATGCAAAGCGAACGCATCAGCACGGACAACAACGGTTTCAACTTCATTGAACAAATTCTCCGAAAGACATGCGTGACCGCCCCGTAGGCGGTGATCGCCGGATACCGCAATTCGAGCCGCCCGCAGCGCCAATCCTGGACGGCGTTCCCCTGCCTGCTGCTGGCCGGTAGCACGCAATGATAAGGCCAACGGTCCTGGCTGGAAAGACGGTTTCCAGGCCAGAGGGGGTGTCTGTAACCGTCAGGCGAAGCCGGGGAGCCAATTGCTTTGCGGATTGGTCGATACGGCTTCGAGCGTGCCCTGAAAGAGCGCTTCGATCACGGGTGCTTCCTGCCAGTTTTCATTGAGGAAGGTCAACCCGATTTCTTCGACGAGCGTGCCCTGCCAGTAGTGGTTGGCGATTTCGTCAAGCGACGACAGGCTCAGGCTGTGTGGCAGCCGCAGGTAATCCAGCCAGCTCGAATCATGAAACGAGCAAACGTAAGCCCCTCTGCTGCGCGCCCTGGTCAGGGTCTTGCCGAAGACGCGCGCCGGATGTTTGGCGCGGAAGGTTTCTGCATCGACGCGCGTCGCGAAGAGCAACAGCGCGTGCAGGCGGCTCGGGAAGTGCTGGTAGAGTCGCTGCCGATAATATTCCAGATGGTACTCGGCGAAGTAGTTCTGAACCGTCGTGAAGTGATCTTCAGGCAGCGTTCGAGCAAAGGGGTTGCCAACCAGGATGTCCCAGCCCGGCAAAGCGGCCTCTTCGTCCAGCCAGGCGTACAACTCGAGTGGGCTGCTGTCCTTGAGTAGATGGTTCATGCTCTCTACGCAACCCACTGCATGGCCAGGGTTTAGCGGTTGCGGCCAAATTTCTCGACCAGTTGGCCGAGCTTCTCGGTACGCTCGCGCGCCAGCGCCTCGGCCTTGCGCAGTTCGGCCTGCTTGCGCAGCCGTTCCTGGATCAGCTCCGAGGCATGGCTGCGATGCGTCGCCGGGATTGGGTCGGCAGGCTGACCGTCGAGATCATAGCGTACAGTGGCCCGTTCCATGGTTTTCAGGTAGCGCAGCGAGTGCGTATGCATCCCCAGGGCGGTGCGCAGCGTCTTGCGATCCAGGCCTGGCTGCCGCGCCAGGAGTTGCTTGTCGATGCCGATGGCCAGTGGCAGACCGTTGCGGAAGACCGGGTAGGTCTCCTGCAATTCCTTCAGAAGCTGTCGAGCGTGCTGACCCGGGACAGGAACAGGAACTGAGGTGGGCGTATTCATGGATCTCGATTCAGAAGTGGATTCCACGCATGATCTGCGAGAAAGCGATCTGGTCAGCAGTCTGTGGCTCTGGTTCCGCGGACTTGCGCGGGCCTGCGGCGCTGGAGTCGGGGAACATCCGGAAGGACGTGTTCATGGTGATCTGTGCAACCTTGGGCAGCAGCGAGTGCAGCAGGGCACCGAAAATGCCCAGCCGGGTGGCAATGCGCACGGGTTTGTGAATGATTGCTTCGACGACCAGATCGGCGGCCTCTTCGGGGGACAGCGTTGGGACCTGATCATAAAGCTTGGTCGGAGCGATCATCGGTGTTCTGACCAGTGGCATGTTGATGGTCGTGAATTCGATGCCGCGATCGGCAAACTCGGATGCTGCGCAGCGTGCCCAGGCATCCATCGCGGCCTTTGAGGCGACGTAGGCCGAAAAGCGCGGTGCGTTCGTAAGCACGCCGATCGACGAAATATTGATGATCTGTCCCTTGCGTTTGGCAATCATTGCCGGCAGGAAGCCCATCGTCAGGCGCAGCGCACCAAAGTAGTTGACTTCCATGGTACGTTCAAAATCATGGAAGCGGTCGAAGGAGTTCTCGATGCCGCGGCGAATCGAGCGGCCGGCGTTGTTCACCAGGAAATCGACGCCGCCGTGCTCCTCGTTCATGAACTTGACGAAGGAAGCGCATTGTTCCGGATCGGAAACATCGACCGCATGCGTGATCAGGCGCAGGCCGGCGGCTTCGAATTCACGACGGACTTCTTCGAGCGCCTGCGCGTCGCGGGCGATGGTCACGGCAATCGCGCCGGCTTCGGCCATCTTGCGAATGGTGGCCTTGCCGATCCCCGACGAGCCGCCGGTGACGAGGACGACCTTGCCTTCGACCTGGCCGCGCAGGGTGCGATCGATGAACAGATCCGGGTCGAGGTGACGTTCCCAGTAGTCCCACAGGCGCCAGGCGTAGCTGTCGAGCGGGGGCACCGCGATCCCGCTGCCCTTGAGCGCTCGTTGCGTCTCGCGGCAGTCGAAGCGGGTCGGGTAATTGACAAACTCGAGGATGTCGTCGGGCAGCCCGAGATCCTTCATGATGGCGGTGCGGATGCGGCGTACCGGCGTCAGGGCGAACATCGCCTTGCGCACCGAACGCGGAATGAAACCGAGCAGGGCAGCATTGATGCGCATCACCATTTCCGGCGCGTGCGCTGCGCGTGCAAAGGTGTTGAGCAGATCCCCGACGCGCATCGGTGTCGGATCGGTCAGGTGGAAGCACTGACTGTCCTCGTTTTCGAGGTGTGCGATGTGGTCCATCGCAGCAACCACGAAGTCGACCGGTACGACGTTGATTCGCCCGCCTTCGATGCCGATCGTCGGCATCCAGGACGGGAACATCCCGCGCATCTTCTGGATCAGCTTGAAGAAGTAGTAGGGGCCGTCGATCTTGTCCATTTCGCCAGTGCGTGAGTCGCCGACCACGATTGCCGGACGAAAGATACGCCAGGGGATCCGGCATTCCTTGCGGACAATGCCTTCGGAATCATGTTTGGTGCGAAAGTAGGGGTTGTCGAGGTTCTCCGCTTCGTCGAACATGTCCTCGCGGAACAGTCCCTCGAAAAGGCCGGCTGCTGCAATCGAACTGACCAGGTGGAAGTGCCGGGCTGCAATTGCCTCGGCCAGGCGCACCGTGTTGCGGGTGCCGTCTACATTGGCGCGCTGCTGGTCTTCGGCGCTGGCCTTGAGGTCATAGATCGCAGCCAGGTGGAAAAAGTGGTCGATCTTGCCCTTCAGCCGGTCAATGTCGGCTGGGGCGACACCCAGCTCGGGCTGTGTGAGATCACCAACGATCGGGATGACACGTGTATCGTCACAGCCCCAATACTCGTACAATTCCTGAAGTCGCGGCAACTCGATGGCGCGAGTCAGAAAATGGATGATGGCATCGGGGCGGTCGAGCAGCTTTCTGACGAGTCGCTTGCCGATGAAACCAGTGGCGCCGGTAACGAAGTAATTCATTATTGTCTCCTGAAATTGATGGCCATCTCCTGCATGCCCTGCCTGCCCGACGGCCATGCGATCGAGGCCTTTCCTAGGTCTTTAGTGTGCGTCCTCTAGATATTGTCACTACACTGGCTTCCCAGGGCAAGCAAAAAAACTTGTTAGCCTTTGGATGATTACCTTACAGGAGAAGAAAATGGGCAAGAAACTCAAGGAATTGGCTGGGGATGTGACGGAAAGCCAGCTGGCGTCGACGGTCAAGGAATCCGCTCAGCAGATCTGGCTGGCCGGGCTTGGTGCCTTTGCCAAGGCGCAGGAAGAGGGTGGCAAGGTGTTCGACGCCTTGGTCAAGGAAGGTGAAAGCATTCAGTCGAAGACCCGCAAGATGACCGATGAGCGGATCGCACAGGTGGCTGGCAAAGCGGCCGGGACTTGGGACCGCCTGGAACAGGTATTCGAGGATCGTGTGGCGCGTGCCCTGGGCAGCCTCGGCGTGCCGAGCAAGCAGGATATCGACAGGCTGTCCAAGCGCGTCGTCGACTTGAGCGCAGCCGTGCAGGCTCTGACCGAAGGGAAAGCAGCTCCCAAGATCGCCGTCAAGCCGGCAGCCAAGGAAGAGGCTGCTCCGGTTGAGTCCGCTGAGGCCAAACCAGCCGTGCCCAAACCGGCTGCTCGCAGGTCTGCGGCTGCCAAGCCGGTGCCCCCAGTCACGCCGGCCGACGTGCTGAACACGCTGCCGAAGACGGACAACGAGTAAGTCTTGCCCCGCGCCTGGCTCAAGCTGCGCCAGGTCAAGCGCTCGGGGTTGCCAGCGGGTGAGGGTTCCTTCCCGGCGGGGAGATACGGCGCGGGTTCTTGGCCGTCCGGCCGGGTTTTGGCGCCGCCGGGAGGGGGAATGTGGTACGCGCTTACAACCAGGCGCCGGCAGTGTCCCTCGACGCTGTCATCAATGGCGCTTTCCAGGCGAAGGAATTGCGTTCAATGGATGCTGCAAGGAAACATTCGAAACTCGGGCTGGCGCTTGCCGGTGGGGGACCGGTGGGAGGTATCTATGAAGCCGGCGCGATGGCTGCATTGGCGGAAGCGCTTGACGGCGCCGACCTGACCGACTTCGATGTCTATGTCGGGGTCAGTTCAGGGGCTTTCATGGCCGCCGCAGTAGCCAATGGCATGGAACCTGCCCAGCTGGCACGCATGTTGGTGGAAGACGAGAGCGATGAGGTTTTCGACCCCGAAATGCTGCTGCACCCTGCCTTCGGAGAATACCTGCGACGGGTGCTGCAGGTTCCAGTCCTGTTCTGGGCGTCCTTGCGACAGTATTTGTCGGACCCGTGGCATCTCCGCCTGGTGGAAGCCTTTCAGGGTCTCAGTCATGCCATCCCCGCAGGGATTTTCGACAGTTCCGGAATCGACAAGCTGTTGAAGAAACTGTTTTCAGTCGGCGGGCGAAGCAATGATTTCCGTCAGCTCAGGCACCAGCTATTCATCGTGGCAACCGATCTCGACACCGGAGAGTCGCTTGCCTTCGGTTCGCCGGGGCATGACGATATTCCCATCTCGCTGGCGGTACAGGCGAGTGCCGCATTGCCGGGACTCTTTCCACCGGTCAGGATCGGTGAGCGTTATTTCGTCGACGGCGCCTTGATCAAAACCCTGCATGCTTCGGTTGCACTGCACGCGGGCGCTGAACTGCTGATCTGCATCAATCCGCTGGTACCATTCGATTCGCAACTGGCTGCCCAGCGTCCACGGCACGGGGATCCGATGCCGGTACCTGACCATCTGATTGAAGGGGGCTTGCCGGTCGTCTTGTCACAAACCTTTCGTGCCATCATCCACTCGCGAATGCAAACCGGCATGGATCGCTACAGACACGAGTTCGCGGGCAAGGATGTGGTTCTCTTTGAACCGACGCGCGACGATGCCGACATGTTCTTCACCAATGTGTTCAGCTATCGCGGCCGTAGCCGCCTGTGCGAGCATGCCTACCAGCGTACCCGTAGCGATCTGTATCGGCGGCGCCATGAACTGCGGCCAATTTTCGAGCGGCACGGTATCGAACTGAACCTCGGCGTGCTCAAGGACCACAGTCGTTCGCTGCTGTCACACAAGCGCCACCCGGATCTGGCGGCCAGTGCCAGTGCGCTGGATTCTTCGTTGGGCGATCTTGAAGCCTGGCTGCAGGCGCAGCAGGTTTGAACCGGCCTTTCCCTGACCCCTGCTGCAGTGCTATGCTGGCTGTCCGGGATAGCTCATGGCGGGCAGGTGATGGAAAAAAAACCGAAGCGGCGAACGCGTGAACGCATCATCGAGACCAGCCTGCGTCTATTCAATGACTTTGGCGAGCCAAACGTGACGACCACGGTCATTGCCGACGAGATGAATATCAGCCCCGGCAATCTTTATTACCATTTCAATAACAAGGATGAGATCCTCGAGTCGATTTTTAGGGTCTTTGAGCGGGAGATCGAGGATACGCTGGCGGTACCGACGCGCAGACCCGCCAATGTCGAAGACATCTGGTTGTTCCTGCATCTCCTGTTCGAAAAGATCTGGCAGTATCGTTTTTTCTACCGCGATTTGAACGATCTGCTGACGCGCAATCGCCTGCTGGAAATCCATTTCCAGCGCATCCTGGCGCACAAGGTGCGCACTGCGAAGACCCTGTGCGAAGGTCTGGTGTCGGCAGGTGCCATGCGCGCCAACGCCGGGGAGTTGCGTTCGCTGGCGATGAACATGACGGTCATTGCGACCTATTGGCTGTCTTTCGAATACGTTCGAGATCCGCGCGGCAAACTGGACAGTGATCATATCGGGTGCGGTGTCTACCAGGTGATGGCGATGGTTTCACCCTTTCTGCTGGGCGAATCCAAAGACCTGCTCGAAAGGCTGTCACAAGAATACCTCGACGCAGAGCGCCCTGCTTGACCTCATGCTTGATTAATCTGGAGAACGATCAATGGCGTGGAACAAGTTTCCCTATCCCGATAAGGCATACTTCTATGCTGGAGCGGCACTGCAAGAAAACTGGGCGCGGCTGCATCGCGGTGACTGCGAGCCTTTTCCCGAGGATCCGCGAGTTCAGGAAGCTTGGCGGAATTATCACGCCGGCGACTTTGGCCAGGCCATCGAGGCGGGCGTGGCCTGTGGCATGGCCGGATACAATGCCGCCAACAAGGCGGCCACGGTCTATGCCACTTACCTCGAAACCAACGATGAGCGCAAGTGCAGCCTGCTGCTGGAGGTTGCGCAGCGCTGCGAGCAGCAGCAGGAAAAGACTCCCACCGATACTAACGCGTGGTACCTGCATGCCTTCGCACTCGGCCGCTACAGTCAGAGCATCTCGGTCGTCAAGGCGCTCGCACAAGGTCTCGGTGGCAAGATCAAGAACAGCCTGAGCAAGGCGCTGGACCTCGAACCCCGGCACGCCGACGCGCATCTCGCGCTCGGGGCCTATCACGCCGAGGTGATCGACAAGGTTGGTGCGCTGGTTGGAGGAATCACCTACGGGGTCAAGAAGGATACCGGCAAGGACTTGCTTGAAGCCGCTCTGAAACTCAACCCCGACTCGGCCATCACTCGTATCGAGTTTGCCAACGCGCTGGTTTTGATGTTCGGCAAAGCGAAAATGAAGGACGCCGAACGCCTTTATCAGGAGGCTGCCGCCTGCGTGCCGATGGACGCCATGGAGCGGCTCGACGTCGAAACCGCGAAGGCCGAGCTTGCCGACTGAGCGACTGCCTGGCCGCTGGCCAGGGCGCCGCTCGGATGCCCGATGGTTGCCGTCGGCACGATTCACTTCAAGCATTCGTCGATCCGCTTGCGCAGGATCGCGAAGTCGTCTTTCTCAAGCTCCTCGCAAGTAGATTGGTACATGTTGGCAACGAGCGCGAGGAGTTTTCCAGCCTCTTGGGAAATGTCCCGATACCGGCGCAACTCTTCAAGCTCTTCGGACGCCGGGACCGCGCGCTTGATCTTCCGGAAGCGCTTCTGAACGTCGTCGAACTGAGTTGACCAGTAGCTGACGTAATCGATCCGGTCGCCGATATGGGTCAGGCGGGCGCCGGGGAGGACGACGGGACACAGGCGCTTATGGAAATCCTGGTTGCGGTGGACCTCCAGCAACTCGTACATGCAGAACGGCGAGCGCAGGTACTTTTCGCTCAGAACGGCGACGACGCAGCCTCCCGTGCCGATTTCCTTCATGAACGCGCTGATCAGTCCCGTGTAACGGAGGTTCCTCGCGTCTCGCCTCACATCATAGCCATGCCTCAAGAGGGAGCTCTCGATCCGGTTGACGATCTCCTCCCGGCTGGAACCTGTGTCTCCCTGATCGTCTCGGGCGTAGGAGATGTAAACCGTGCGGCGGTGTGAGCTCATCGCCCTGGCGTAGCGCCTGATGGCTTCCGTGAACACGTTCTGGAGTTCCTGGCCATGGTCCGCCTGGTTAAGATCAACTCGGAAGTCTAGCTTCTTGATATGGTCCGGCAAGTCCGAGGCTTTGCCGAAGTAATGCGAAACGAGGATGATACAGCAGTCGTTGCAGGCCTCCTTGATACTGCGTGAGAGATCGGCACCGCTGTAGTCATTTCCCTCATGACCCTCGAGCCTAAGGTCGATGACAGCTACTCCGGGTTTGGGCTCCAGCGCCAGAACCTTCGTCAGCGTGGCATCGAGATCGACCTTTAGCGGGTCATCTCGTGAATTCTCAGGCCGGAACGGGTGGAACGTGGGTCTGAAAACATCAGCCTCGCATTGGACATCTTTGACCAGTTTGAGCCAGTCAACCAGGTGGCGGAGGTTTTCTTTGTGATCGTCGATCAGGACGACGTTGACTTCCATCGGTCGGTTCCTTTCCTCACACGCTCATGGCCTTCTCAAGGCTCGTGACCAGTTCGTCGTAGAACGTACTGCTGTTGCGGTCGAGGACCGAGACAATGCCGAGTCTATCCTGCATTTCGCTGAACTTGCGGCTGTCGATGGGTGGGAGGTAGAACCAGGGGTCGGCGGAAATCAGGATGATCGGAATCTTCCGATGCAGTTGCTCGAGTTTCTCGGCCAGGAGAATGCCGCCGGCCCGGTCGCCTCCCGCCTCGCTGAGATTGATGTCGGCGACGATCGCTCGCAGCGTCGCCGACAGCCGACTCACGGCCTGGTTCTCGTTCTCTACCAGCTCGCAGGTGAAGCCGTGCTCCTTCAGTACCTTGGCGAGATGTCTCCTGCGAGTCGGATTGTCCTCGACCACGAGTACGCTCGGGGTGGGCCTCACTCCGGTGGCGGACTGCGCCCCGTCTTGCGAAGCGCACAGTGGGAGGATGATCTTGAAGCACGCACCGTCAAAGCCAGGGGGCTTGCCCACGCAGAGAAGTTCGATTTCCGCCCGGTTCGCCTTGAGTATCTGCCCGCTGATATAGAGCCCGAGGCCCGTGCCCCCTTTCCTTCCCGGTTTCGGCTCCAGGAAAAGGGTCTGGGTCAAGGCCGCAGGGACGCCGGGCCCGTCGTCGCTCACGATACAGACGGCGCTGTCTTGCTCGCGTCGAAGCTCGATCAACACGCGCATCTCCGGCTTCTGTTCGCCAGCTTCCGGCTCGTCGTCGGACTGCGTCTCTTTCCAGGCGTTGATGATCAGTTCCTCGAAGACGTAGGCAATCCCGCCGCGTGCCGCATGGACCCCGAGGGGCTGGGCAAGGTAATGCGGCGATACCTTGATCCCTTTCAGGCCGCTTGCGGTGTTTCGGATTGTCTGCTCGACCAGGACGCAGAGGTCGAAATCGACCGGCTCCTCGTCCTTGAACGCGAGTCGCTGGTAATCTTTGACGGCTAGGCGGAGCCGGTTCACGGCCTGCTGGATGACCTTCAGCGAGTTTCGGATCACCTCACCGCGGACGGCAACCCGCCCATCAGGGGCTGGCGTTGCGCCGTCGAGTTCGCGCTTGATGTAGAGCGTCGCCTCATTGTCGATGATGCCGGCCTCGGTGCCCAGGCGGTGTGCCGCCGGCCGCGAGAAAGCCTGCCAGGCCCCGTCCCGCTCCTTCTGCAACTTCGCGGGGACGCCCGACGCCTGAATGATCGCCCCGGCCATGCCGGCGAACAGGTCGAGCATGGAACACTCGAATCGGTTCACACGGTTCCCCGTGAAGGCGTTGTCCGCGTAGATGATCCCCTTCAGTGTTTTTTCGAACGTGATCGGGATGAGCACGAAGTCGCCTCTCGCGAACTCCGAGAGCATGTCCGCGCTCGGCAGGTCTCCGCTCAGGTACTTCAAGGTCCTGTGGGGTTGGAGGGCTGCGTGTCGCGCGATCACGTTTGAGTACACTTCTGTGTCGACCTCGCGACCCTTCCACATCTTCATCATGGGGTTTTGCAGGAACTTGCTTTTGTCCGCACGGAAGTCTCTCAGTAGTTTGTCGAGATCAAGGAGTGGGTCATTCAGCGTTCGGTCCACCTCCTCTTCCCAGTGGGCAAACTCGATCTGGCCGATCGCGAACTGACAGACGAGCCGGGTCGGTTTCGCCGGGTCGGTTAGTTGCGCGTCGTCGACCAGGTAGATCATCGCGCGGTTGTACTGGAGGCCATCGCGGTGGGTCAGCCCGGTGAGAATGAAGAATAGTGCTTCGTCGAGGTCAGAGAGAATGCGAAAGTCACCCACCAATCTCTCCAACGTGTGAAGCCTATTAATTCGATCAGAGATGGCCAACGAGAAGATGATCGAATTACCCAGGATAGTGAGGAGCTGTTCGTCTTCTCTGGTGAAGAAACTCTCGAGCTGAAAGAGGGTCGGTTTCTTGTTCTCGATCTTGAATACACCCCTGACGTCCTGTGTCTCACTGTCGATGAGGGGAATCGCCACGAGCGAGTAACAGAAGCGCCCGTGGGACTTGTCCCACATACGCTCGTCGTATAACCCCTGCCAGGCGAAGTGAGTGCGGACAGCATCGACGGTCGTGAGGTTGAGGGATTGTGCCGTCAGTGCAACGTACACGGTCAGACCGACCGCTCGGTATCGGGAATACTCGTCGGAATTCTCCACCGGCGTCCCCCCTCGCACCTGGTCGATGTCGTGGTCCGTCGTTTCTAACCAATAGTGGGGAATATCCGCTTTACTGCACTGGTAACCGTGGGCGGCCTTGAGTCGCAGTTGAACTCCACTCCTCAGCCATAAGGTACACGCCTCCGCCGAGATCACGTTGGCCGTTTGCTCGACGATTTCATCGAGATTTGGTTCGTCCCCCAGGTTGGCGAGTAGCCTCGTCGACACTTCCAGCAGTCCGGCACCGATCCGGATCGAGTCGGCGCGCATCTGCGCCTTCTCGATCGCGACCGCGATCACGGCCGCGTACGCCTCGACGATCTCGACGTCCCGCGGCGTGAAGAACGC
>DIME01000135.1 GCA_002425405.1 Candidatus Accumulibacter vicinus | reverse complement strand
CTCAATTGAGGACACGCCCTAGATCAACGACAGGCCCGTTTCAAGATCCTTCTGCAGATCCAGCACGTCTTCGAGACCCACCGCGATGCGCAACAGGCCCTCGGTGATTCCAGCCGCGGCCCGCTGCTCCGGCGTGATGCGGCCGTGCGTGGTCGAGGCAGGGTGCGTGAGAATGGTTTTGGTATCGCCGAGGTTGGCCGTGATCGACAGCAGCCGGCAGCTATCGACGACTTTCCAGGCTTCGGTACGGGCGCCCTTGATTTCGAAGGAGACGACTGCACCACCGCTTTTCTGCTGGCGTTGCGCGAGTTCGAACTGCGGGTGAGACGGCAAGCCGGGATAGTAGACGCGTGCCACCCGCGGCTGATCTTCCAGCCACCGCGCGAGCTGCAAGGCCTTTGACGTCTGCGCTTCGAGGCGGATCTGCAGCGTCTCCATGCCTTTCAGCAACACCCAGGCGTTGAATGCGGAAAGCGTCGGGCCGGCGGTGCGCAGGAACTTGAACACTTCATCGGTCAGTAGCTTTGGCCCGGCGACTGCACCACCGAGAACCCGACCCTGTCCATCGAGAAATTTGGTCGCCGAATGGACGACCAGATCCGCGCCAAGATCGAGCGGACGCTGGAGAATCGGCGTACAAAAACAGTTATCGACCGCCACCAGCACGCCCTGCGCGTGCGCAATGCCGACCAGAGCAGCGATGTCGGCAATCTCGGTCAGCGGATTCGACGGGGTTTCAAGGAAGAACAGCTTCGTTTCCGGCCGCATCGCGGCATGCCAGGCGGTGACATCGGTCTGGGCGACAAAGCTGGTCTGGATCCCGAAGCGCGGCATGATGGTCCCGAGCAACTGCTGGGTGGCACCGAACAAACCCGTCGAGGCGACAATGTGATCGCCACTGCTGCACAGCGCCATCACCAGCGAGAGGATCGCCGACATCCCGGAGGCGGTGGCTATGCACGCCTCTGCGCCTTCCAGGGCGGCGAGACGATCCTGAAAGACCGCGACCGTCGGGTTGGTGAAGCGCGAGTACACATTGCCTTCTTCCTCGCCGGAAAAACGGGCGGCGGCCTCTGCAGCCGTGCTGAAGACAAAACTCGAGGTCAGGTAGAGCGCTTCACTGTGCTCGTTGAATTGGCTACGTTCCTGACCCGCGCGCACAGCCAGCGTCTCCAG
Organism: Candidatus Accumulibacter vicinus; assembly: GCA_002425405.1. Lineage (GTDB taxonomy): Bacteria > Pseudomonadota > Gammaproteobacteria > Burkholderiales > Rhodocyclaceae > Accumulibacter > Accumulibacter vicinus. The sequence goes on along the minus strand of DIME01000135.1, from coordinate 16,777 downwards.
GGAATATCCTCGCTTGCTCTCCATCGTGTTCTCCATCGCGCTCAGCCGGCCGACAGCAGGTTGAGATGCAACTGTTTCGACGCCCAGCGCTCTTCCTTGGTCGTTTTTTGGTGGCCCGCGCGGGCCATCTCGATAGCCGTCAGATACTCCGTGCTGACGTCGCCGGTGACATAGCAGCCATCGAAACACGAGGTATCGAAATGGCAAAGCGACGGTTTCAATTCACGGATCGACGCCTTGAGCGCGTCCAGATCCTGATAGACCAAGGCATCGGCACCGATTTCACGGGCAATCTGCTCGCCGGTACGGCCGGTGGCAATCAGCTCGCTACGCGTCGGCATGTCGATTCCATAAACATTCGGGTAACGCACCGGTGGTGAAGCGGAAGCGAAGAAAACCTTCAACGCACCGGCAGCACGAGCCATCTCGACGATCTCGCGGCTGGTCGTGCCGCGCACGATCGAGTCATCGACCAGCAGGACCCGCTTGCCCTTGAATTCCTGCGCCACGGTGTTCAGTTTCTGGCGCACCGAGCGCGCCCGCGTCGCCTGGCCTGGCATGATGAACGTGCGGCCGATGTAGCGGTTCTTGACAAAACCTTCGCGGTACGGAACGCCGATGCGCTGTGCCAGCTGCATCGCCGAAGGGCGACTCGAATCGGGAATCGGGATGACCACGTCGATCTGGTCGAAGGGAATGTGTTTGAGCAGTTTGTCAGCGAGATGCTCGCCCATGTTCAAGCGTGCTTCATAAACCGAAACTCCGTCGATCACCGAGTCCGGCCGCGCCAGATAGACGAACTCGAAGATGCAGGGGGACAGTGCCGCATGCTGCGCACACTGGCGCTGATGCAAATGGTGATCGAGATCGATGAAGATCGCCTCGCCGGGGTCGACATCGCGAAGAACCTGAAAACCCAGGGTATCCAGCGCGACCGATTCGGAGGCAAACAGGTACTCGGTGCCCTCGGGCGTTTCGTTGATACCGAATACCAGCGGCCGAATCCCGAATGGATCGCGGAACGCAAGCAGGCCGTGACCGGCGATCATCGCCACCACCGCGTAAGCCCCCCGGCAACGGCGATGCACCGCCGCCACCGCGGCAAAGATGGTGTCGAGATCCAACCGACATCCCTTGGCGGTTGCTTGCAGCTCGTGTGCCAGCGTGTTCAGCAGCACCTCTGAATCCGAACCGGTATTGATGTGTCGCAGATCCTGACGGAACATCTCTTCCTTGAGTTGCTCCGCGTTGGTCAGGTTGCCGTTGTGTCCAAGAACAATCCCGAACGGCGAGTTCACATAGAACGGTTGCGAGAGGGCCGCGTCGAAAGCTGAACCGGCCGTCGGGTAGCGGCAATGGGCAATCCCCATGTTACCCGGCAAAGCCCGCATGTTGCGGGTGCGAAATACGTCGCGTACCAGCCCCGATCCTTTGTGCATATGAAACGCATCGTCTTCGGCGGTGACGATGCCGGCAGCGTCCTGACCGCGATGCTGCAGGACCATCAGCCCATCATAAAGCAGCTGGTTGACCGGTGTGGTTGCAACAACCCCGAGAATTCCGCACATAGTCTTTTTCCTACCCAAACCTGATTCGTTTCGCCACGTCGGATGGCAACCAGGACTTGCTGGCCAGAACGGCCGTTTCAAGCGGGGCAGCGAAATACGCCTCACTCCACCACTTCTCTTTCGGCAACGCCGTCATGCCGCCTGCGGCAACCAGGATCAATACGATCACCAGGCCACGGGCGACACCGAAGATGACGCCCAGGAGGCGATCGCTCAGCGTCATTCCCAGCGCCTTGATCAGGCGACTCATGGTCAGGCGAAGCAGTGCCATGACCACCAGTGTGGCGATGAACACCGCTACCCAGCCGGCCACGCTGCGTAGTGTCGGGTCAGCAATGGCCGTCTTAAACCCGTCCGCAAGCAGTGCTCCCCACCAATTTGCAGCGAAGAAAGCCAGCACCCATGCCACCAGGGCAATGATCTCGCCGACCACGCCACGCCAAACGCCCAGCAACAGGGAGGCTGCGACGATCAACAGGACCAGGTAATCAAAAACTGTCATTGCCTGCCGGCGACGACCCCAGTAACGCCAATTTTCTGCAGTTGTTCGAGCGCCTTTTCAGCGGCTTCCCGATTCGGGAAAGGGCCGGCGCGCACACGCGTTTTCTTGCCATCGGGCGAATCAAGAATCTCGGTATAGCTATTGACTCCGGCTGCGCTGATCTTGCTCTGCAACTGCCTGGCGTTATCGGCGTTGGTAAAGGCCCCGATCAGAATCACCCGTTGCCCGCCAGATTTTGCCGCTGCAGGTTCAGCGGGCTTGCCGGCCGGCGCAGAATGCGGTGGATCGTCGGCAGGCGGCTTGCCGGCCTCTTCGGAAGCAGTCTCTGGCGTCTTCTCGGCAGGCTTGTCAACCTTCTTGACCGGTGCTTTTTCAGGCGGCTTTTCCACCGGCTTCTCGACCCTTCTCTCGACCGCCTTTTCGGGCGCCTTTTCAACGGGCTTGATGGTTTTGGCCGCCTTGTCCGGCGAGGTCTCCGCGAGCTTGGCGGGTTTCTTGTCGACCGTCTTCTCCGGAACCTTCTCTGCCGGCTTGACGACTTTCTTTTCAGCGGCTTTCTCCGGCACCTTCTCCGGCGCTTGGGGGACTTTGGCAGCCTTGTCGCCGCTTTTCTCGATCGGCCGGGCAACCGGGACAGCGGCGGGAGGAGCCGCCGGCTTGGCGATCGGAACGGCCACTGATGACTGCTCAGTCGCACCGCCAGGTGGCATGGCTTTCTGCGGCTCGCCACTGATGGCAGACGCATCGGGAGCGGCGGCCCTGGCGGCCAGATCCCTGGGTTGGTAAGGCAACTGCTCTTGACCAGGAATGCGTATCGGCACATCCTGCACTGGCTGTTTCGGCTCCTCGTCCAGGACCATCGGCAGGATCACGGCAGCCAGTCCGGCGAACGCGACCGCACCCACGAGGCGGCGACGAGCCCGTTTCTTGAGCTGAAGTTGCGGATCAGGTGATTCGGTCATCGCTGGAATCCACTCGCGTCGCTTTGATCAGCGACCATGTTGCATGCTGCGCATGACGGCCGCGACCGTGTAGAACGATCCAAAAACGACGATTTTACCATTTTCCTCGGCCAACTCTGCAGAACGCGCGAAGGCTTTCTGCGGTGAGGCAAAACATTCGACGCGGCCGGTGAGGCCGGTGCTGCTGACGGCCGCGGCCAGGACGGCCGCTGATGCGCCACGCGGCACATCGAGGTCGGCCAGCAACCAGGTATCCACCTTGCCGGCCAAGGGCGCCAGCGAGCCGGCGATGTCCTTGTCGGCAAGCATTCCGACGACGGCAATCGTCCTGCTGGAGAAAGCCATGTCGCCCAGGTTGTCTGCCAGGACACCCACCGCCTGCGGATTGTGTGCCACATCGAGGACAATCACCGGACGACCCGGCAACACCTGAAAACGCCCCGGCAAATCCAGTTCGATCAGTCCGCGCCGGATCGCCTGCATCGAAACCGGCAAGCGCTGTCCAAGCAGGTCGACGACGACGAGCGCGGCCGAGGCATTGCGCAGCTGGCAGGCACCGCGCAAACCGGGATTCGCCAGGCCACTCCGGCGCCGGCCACCATGCCGCCAGAAGGTCCATTGCAAGCGCTCTCCGGAATAACCGAAATCACGACCCAGCAGGTGCAGGTCGGCGCCAATGGCCTGCGCATGTACCAGCAGCGATTGCGGCGGTTCGGGATCCGCGCACACTGCCGGTCTGCCCGCGCGAAAGATGCCGGCCTTCTCGAAACCAATGGCCTCGCGTGTCGAACCGAGCCAGTCGGTATGATCGAGCGCGACACTGGTCACCACGGCGCAATCGGGATCGTAGGCATTGACGGCATCGAGGCGGCCGCCCAGCCCGACTTCGAGAATCATCACTTCGACCTCGCGGACGCGGAAGACCTCGAGGGCGGCCAAAGTGCCAAACTCGAAATAAGTCAGCGCGACATCGCCAGCGGCCTGTCGCGCCGCCTCGACGCGGGCAAAGGCCTCGCATAGCCCGGCGTCGTCTACCGGGATCCGATCAACGCGTACCCGCTCGTTGTACTTCAGCAGATGCGGCGACGTATAGCAACCCACGCGGTAACCGGCGAAACGGTAGATCGCTTCGAGGTAGGCGCAGGTCGAACCCTTGCCGTTGGTGCCGCCGACGGTGACCAGTGGGCATTGCGGATGCTGGCCCAATTCCCGCTTGACGCGCTGGACTCGTTCCAGCCCCAGCTCGATTCCCGCCTGCCCGCGTGGGTGGAGGCTTTCGAGGTGCGCCAGCCAGCGTTCCAGTGTGTGCTCAGGAATCGCCGATGCCCTGCCCTCCCCGTTGCTCACGCCGAGCCGCTCACGGCAATGCCGGCCACTTCTGCAACAAGGCCAGCAAGCCGGCAATCCGTTCCTTCATCTCCCGGCGGTCGACGATCATGTCGATCGCACCTTTTTCAAGCAGGAACTCAGATCGCTGGAAACCTTCCGGCAGAGTTTCACGAACGGTCTGCTCGATGACGCGCGGACCGGCGAAGCCGATCAGGGCGCCGGGTTCGGCAATCACCACATCGCCGAGGAAGGCGAAGGATGCCGACACCCCACCCATCGTCGGATCCGTCAGTATCGAGATGAAGGGCAATCTGGCTTGCGAAAGGCAGGTCAATATGGCCGTCGTCTTGGCCATCTGCATCAGCGAAAACAGCCCCTCCTGCATGCGCGCCCCTCCCGAAGCGGTGACACAAATGAACGGTCGCGCCTGCTCGATCGCGGCCTGAACACCACGCACGAAGCGTTCGCCAAGCACCGAACCCATCGAACCGCCCATGAAGTCGAACTCGAAAACGGCGAGGACCACCGGCAGGGCGTTGATCGAACCGCTCAGGACAATCAGTGCGTCGGTCTCGCCGGTGGCCTCGGTCGCATCCTGCAAGCGATCCGGATAGCGACGACTGTCCTTGAACGACAGCGAATCGACCGGCAGCACCTCCGAACCGATCTCGGAACGTCCATCGACGTCAAGCAAAAGATCGATACGGGCCCGCGACTCCAGGCGCTTGTGATGACCACACTTGGGACAGACATTGCAGTTGCTCGCCAGGTCGGTCGCATAGAGCACCGCCTCACAGGCCGGACACTTGCTCCACAGGCCTTCGGGCAATGATGATCGGCGTGCCACACCGCTGTCATTGCGTTTGATTTTTGGCGGCAGCAGTTTGTTCAGCGAGCCCATGTCGTTCCTCCCGGAGCATTCATTACCGTATCCATCCCGCGCCGAATGTCGGCGACCAGCGCGAGCACCCTTGCGCAGGCCTGATCGGGTGGCGATTGCTCGATTTCTTCAATGATCCGGCTACCGACCACCACGGCATCGGCGATCGCGGCCACCGCGGCGGCCGTCGCCGCGTCACGAATCCCGAAACCGACCCCCACCGGAACGCCGGTGCGCGCCCGGATTTCCGGAAGGCGCGCGGCAACGGCCGCGATGTCCAGGGCTGCAGAACCGGTCACCCCTTTCAACGAGACATAATAGAGGTAGCCGCTGGCCAGGGCGCCCACCTGCAAGACTCGGGCATCGCTCGAAGTCGGCGCCAGCAGGAAGATCGGATCGAGGTCATGGCGTTTCAGGATGCGGGCAAACTCGATCCCTTCCTCGGGTGGATAATCGACCACCAGAACGCCATCCACCCCGGCAGCGCAGGCGGCTCCGGCGAAGTTTCCGACGCCCATCGACTCGATCGGGTTGGCGTAACCCATCAATACAATCGGAGTCTGCTGGTCGTCGACGCGGAAGTTCTTGACCAGTTCAAGGACCTGGCGCAGGCTGACGCCTTTCGCCAGAGCCCGCTCGGAGGCCCGCTGGATGGTCGGTCCATCGGCCATCGGGTCAGAGAAAGGCACGCCCAGTTCAATGATGTCGGCGCCGGCACTGACCAACGCATGCAGCAAGGGCACGGTCAATGCCGGATCGGGGTCGCCGGCAGTAATGAACGGGATCAGGGCCTTGCGCCCCTGCGCCTGCAAACGCTCGAATACAGCCTGTATCTTTGTCATGATCAGAATTTGATCCCTGAGCGATCGGCAACGGTGTGCATATCCTTGTCACCACGACCGGAGAGGTTGACCAGCAGGATCTGGTCCTTGGCCAGGGTCGGTGCCAGCCGGGTCGCATACGCCAGGGCATGGCTCGACTCCAGCGCCGGGATGATGCCTTCGAGACGGCACAGGTCATGAAAAGCCTGCAGCGCCTCGGCATCACTGATGCTGACGTACTCGGCGCGACCACTATCCTTGAGCCATGCGTGCTCCGGGCCCACCCCCGGATAATCGAGACCCGCCGAAATCGAGTGCGTCTCGGTGATCTGGCCGTTCTCATCCTGCAGCAGATAGGTTCGGTTACCGTGCAAGACACCGGGACGACCCGCCGTCAATGAGGCGGCATGATGTCCCGTGGCAATCCCTTCGCCCGCCGCCTCAACGCCGATCAGACGCACCCCGGTGACCGGAATGTAGGGATAAAAGATCCCCATCGCATTCGAACCACCGCCCACACAGGCAATCACGGCATCGGGCTGGCGACCGCACTGCTCCTGCATCTGCGCGATCGACTCCCGGCCGATGATCGACTGGAAGTCGCGTACCAGCATCGGATAGGGATGCGGACCGGCCACCGTACCGATGATGTAGAAAGTGTCGGAGACGTTGGTCACCCAGTCGCGCATCGCTTCATTCAAGGCATCCTTGAGCGTCCTGGAACCGCTGTCCACCGGCACCACCCTGGCCCCCAGCAGTTTCATGCGATACACATTGGCCGCCTGCCGCCGGATGTCTTCCGAACCCATGTAAACCACGCACTCCATGCCATAGCGCGCGGCTACGGTGGCCGTCGCCACGCCATGCTGGCCGGCGCCCGTTTCAGCGATGACGCGTGGCTTCCGCATGCGCCGCGCCAGCAGTGCCTGACCGATGCAGTTGTTGATCTTGTGTGCGCCGGTATGGTTCAAATCCTCGCGCTTCAGGTAAATCCGGGCACCGCCGAGGAGTTCGGACCAGCGTCTGGCGTAATAGACCGGACTTGGCCGGCCCACATAATGTTTGAGTTCATCATCGAATTCGGCGACGAACTGCGGATCCCGCTGCGCGGCGGCATACGCTTCCTTCAGTTCATCCAGCGCCGCGATCAGGGTCTCGGCAACGAAGACGCCACCGTAGGGGCCAAAATGGCCTCTGGCGTCAGGCAAATCGTAGTCATGCTCGGCCATCAAAATTCTCCTTGCGACAGGTGGGGGCAGCGTGCACTGCCTCTGTGAAAACAATCCGACCGTCGCGCCTCAGGTATGTTTGGCCAGGTAGTACCGCCAGCAAGTCCGCGTCCGACCCCCCGTTTTTCTGCGCATGAACAATCCCATCAGACCCTGCCGCATCAATCGCCACTCATCGATTCAGCCGCCCGCACGGCGGCGACAAAAGCACGCATCTTTTCGGCATCCTTGATTCCCCTGCTTGCCTCGACACCCGTCGAAACATCGACCGCCGCCGGTCGAAGACGGCGCACCGCTTCCCCGACGTTATCCGCATCCAGCCCACCGGAGAGGATCAGCGGCTTGCCCAGCGATGGCGGCACCAGCGACCAATCGAAAACCTTGCCGCCGCCGCCGTAACCGTCGACAAAGGCGTCGAGAAGAATGGCCTGCGCCGAAGGAAAAGCAGCCGCGTATTGTACCAAATCCATTCCCGGCCTGACGCGCGCTGCCTTGATGTAAGGTCGACCGAACTGCCGGCAATAGGCGTCATCCTCATCCCCGTGGAATTGCAGCAGATGGACCGGCACGGCCGCCAGGGTTGACTGCAGCACGGCCGGATCCGCATTGACGAACAGGCCGACCATGCTGACGAAGGGCGGCACGGCACGCGCCAGCCGCGCCGCCGTCGACAGATCGACGCAACGCGGACTCGGCGGGTAGAACACCAGACCCAGCGCATCAGCTCCCGCGTGCACGGCAAGTCTCAGGTCTTCAATACGGGTCAGTCCGCAGATCTTGATACGTACTTGCATCGGCGGGATAGGCTTCTCTTCAAAGGTTCAGAACGTAAGGCAGAAACAGCGTTTCATCGCTGCTCGGCAAACCCCAGTGCGGCAGATACCTGACAGCGGCGAGATACAAACCGGCCGCAGCAAAGGTCGGTGCAGCCAGACGGCGATCGCCCTTCGCCAGCAACTCGGCGATCCATTCCGGCGGATGCTTGCCCTGACCCACTGCAACCAGACTGCCGACCAGGTTACGCACCATGTGGTGAAGGAAGGCGGAAGCCTCGAAATCAAAGACCAGCAAATCGCCGAAACGTCGTATATCGGCTCGGTGCATGATTTTCACCGGCGATTTGGCTTGGCATTCGGCCGCACGGAAAGCGGAAAAATCGCGCTCCCCGAGCAACTGCTCCGCCGCCGCCTGCATCTGCGCCAGGTTGAGCGGATGATGATACCAACCCACTCGACCGTGCCAGGCACCGGTCCGATGCGGCCGGTTGATCAGCAGGTAGCGGTAATGTCGGGCATACGCCGAAGAGCGCGCATGAAAATCGCCAGGGACGGCCTGCGCCCAACGGACGGCCACGGCCGCCGGCAGGAACGTGTTGGCTCCGCGCACCCAGGCATACATTGATCGATCAAGATCGGTATCGAAATGCACCACCTGCCCGGTTGCATGCACACCGGCATCGGTACGCCCGGCGCAAACCACCTGTACCGGCACCGTGGCAAACTGCTGCAAGGCATCCTGCAGGGCGTCCTGAACAGTCCCCCCACCCGGCTGCTTCTGCCAGCCGCGAAAACCGCCACCGTCGTATTCGACAGCCAGGGCAATTCTCATTCCTCACGCCTGCCAATAGCAGACGAGCGGGAGGATCCCTGCGACGGCAACAATCATGATCCAGTAGTCCCGGCTGGAGAGTCGGCGGTCGGCGAGTTCGAATGCCTCGCAGTGACCACTTGCCGGCAGTTCGAGCAGCTGGCGCCAGTCGCGTGGCCGTGGCATCGTCTCAAGATAGTGCAAAACCAACAACAGCCGAACAAGACCACGATCAGCATCAAGTCCGCAGCGACGAAGCGGCTCGAGCAGGCGATGTGTGGCCGTCAGCAGATCGGCGACGGGCATCCGCGCACGCAGCACCGCGACCGCCATCAACACCAGCAGCAAGCGTCCGACATGCGTCGAGGCATCCACCAGCCCCTCGTGACTGGGTGCCATCGCGCCGGTCCATGCGGGATCGCCAGCACTGCCCCAGGCAAGGATGACAAACACTGACAGCAACAGCCAGCGCGCACCCCGAATGAGTTGCCCGCAATGTCGCAGAGCCCGTCCTCCGAAGAGCGGCAAGATCAGCAGGGCAGCCATCAGCAGGTAGCCATCGAGACCTTGAATGGCCACCAATACCAGGAGCCAGACGACCAGACAGGTGCTTGGATGCACGACAGCTTCCGACCTTTCGTGTCCAGGGAACGACTGATTGCCCTGGGGGGTGCCTACAACCGGACGCCCGCTACTCGCGTATCCCGCCAAGGAGACTGAGCGCCACTTCCCGCTGTGCCGCATCGCCCTCATTGACGACTTCCTGCAAGAGTTCACGCGCTCCTTCCAGGTCACCCATTTCCTGATAGGCTTTGGCTAGGTCGATCTTGGTGGCCACCTCTTCGCTGGAGGTGATGTCGGGAGCCATCGTCATATCGACCAGCGAACCAAACGGCGCGTCTACCCCGGTATCGGTCACTTCCATCGAAAAACCGGGATTGACCAGGGTATCCTCTTCCTCCTCGAAGGAGAAATCGCCTGCACCGCTGCCCGCTGTCTTGGGAGCTTCCTTGGCGGGGGCCTCGCCGCCGGCCAGATCAAGGTTGATCGCCGACAGGTCAAATCCTGCACGCTGCATGGCATCGCCGAGCACGGTAGAATCCGTCAGCGCGATGTCGAACTCCAGCGCTTCGGTGCCTGCGGACCCGATGTCAAGGGTCTGTTCCGGCTCGGCTTGTGCCAGTATCCGTTCATCTGCGGGCGCCTCGTCAGACAGATCGGCTCCCAGATCAAACTCGAAATCAAGGCCGGCACCCGGCTGCGATTCTGAAGCCACCAGCATGGTGACCTCCAGCGCACTGGCGTCATCCACCAGTTGCACCTCCTGCGTGTCTTCCTCTGGCGGCAACTCGGCCTTCGGCAGGGAAGCGGCCAGATCAAAATCGAGCGTCTCCTCTTTGGCAGGACTCGGGTAGGCGAGAGTGGCTTCCAGGTAGGCATCGTCAGCGACATCGGACGGCGCTGAACGGGGCTCGCTGCGGCCAAGGTCGAAATCCAGATCCGCAAGAGAGACCGGCTCCGGCTCTGCTTCCTGCACCTCGTTCGTCAAGGCCGCTTCCGGCCGCCCTGCTACGCCCGCCGCGGCAGTGGCAGTGGCCATCGCCTGGATCAGTTCCGGTCTGGTCAGCGTGTTCTGAAAGGGTTCCTGGGCAACGAAGATGGCAGTTGCAGGTTCGACAGAACGAACTTCAGTCTGTCCGGCCGCACCAAAGAGCGGATTCCCGGGATCAAGCTGGAAACCCATTGCCACTGCTTTCTCCCAGTCCGCACCGACTCCTCCGGTGGCGTTGAACAGTTCAGTGGCGAGCACGCCAAAGGGTCCGGGATCCTTGCGACCCGCATAGATCTCAAGCAGCTTCAGGTGGATGGCGTAGCGCCTGGGATCCTTCTGTTTTGCCTCGAGAAGAATCTCCTCGGCTTGGGCGTCACGGCCGTACGCCATGTAGACATCAGCTTCAGCGACCGGATCAACTTCATCGGTATCAATGCTGCCCGGACCGGCCTGGCTGAAATCAGTTTGTGGTGCCGAATGGGTGGTATCAACAGTCTGTCCGCCGGTAGCGTGGAATACCGACTTGGGCGCGACGCTGTCTTGCACGGGCGTCAGGGCACTGCTGTCATCAAGCGGCATCCCGCCGTCACCGGCGCGACGACGTTTGGCGAGCCAGTAAGCGGCGAGAAGCGCGATGAGGGTACCCCCCGCTGCCAGGGAGGCCGTACTGCTGAGCAACCATTCGATAAAACCGGGCTCTTCCGGCGGCGGTGGAACAGGTCTGGCTTTCGGCATCTCGACCGGCTTGGGCGTTGCGGCCGGAGGCACTTCTGCCTTGACCTCGGGTTTGGCGGCCTCCGGCATGGGCGTGACGGCCTCGGGCTTGGCCACGGTTTCCGCCGGTTTCACCTCTACCGGCGATTCCATGGGCTTCGCAGGAACCGCAGGGGCGGCTGCCGACGTTGGCGGCGCGGCCGCCGGAGTCGGCAGCGGTGCCGACGAGGCGGCTGCTTCCGGCATCTTCTTCACTTCGGCCGCTGGCGCGGCCTTGGCAGCAGACTGTCGCTCCAGATCCGCCAGGTTCTGGCTCTTCAGTTCCACCAGCCGCTGCAGTTCCGCAACATTCCTCTCGAGGCTTGCCAAGCGTTCGTTGGCATCCTTGAGCGCCTTCTCCTTGGCAATCAGATCTTCGTCTGTGCGCTTGGCGGCTGGCAGGGGTTTGGTGCCGGGGAGATCGGTTTTGGATACTTTCAGCTGGTCCTTGGGTTCGGCAGCAGATCCAGCACGGTCCTCAACCTTGGTGGTGATCCTGCCGGCTGCTTGCCTGGCACCCTCTTCTCTGCCAGGGACATCCGCGGCGACGGTGGCGAGTCTCCGACGATAAGCCCCCCAATTCGACGATTGTGCAACGATGACGGTCTTGGCCTCGCTCCTCGGAATGGCTTCCAGAGTCGCTTTGTCCGGTATCAAAAGAATTTTGCCCGCCTTCAGGCGGTTGATGTCGCCACCGTCGAACGCATTCTGATTGGCTTGAAAGAGCCCGAGCAGCATCTGGTCCAGAGAAACGCCCTCAGGCCGGAGTTCACTCGCGATCCTGCTCAGTGTTTCCCCGCGCTTGACTTCGTAGGTGGCACCGCCGTCCACAGCCGGCTGCACCGGCTCACGGGTCCGCAACCTGGAAGGCGCGGCGCTCCTCGACCGCTCCTCCAGCGCTCGCGTTTCGACCGGCGGCCTGGCTTCCGCGAGCGGCCTGACGATTGCTGGTGTCGCAGCAGCGGTTTTGGCAGCGAATTCGGGCGGATCGAGCAGAAAGGTGTACTCGCGAATCAGGCGGCCGGTTGGCCAGTTGAGTTCAAGCAGCAAATCGACGAATGGTTCGTTGATCGGCCGGGTTGAAGTCAATCTGATGATCGGCTGACCGTTCGGGCGCTTGTCGATGCTCAGGGTTACGCCGGACAAGGCCGGCGCATAGTCCACACCCGCCTGTTTGAAGGCCTCCTGGGAGGCGAGTTGTGCCTTCATTCCCGCGAGTTCCTCGCGGGTGGCGAAGACCTCCATCTCGGCGCGCAAAGGCTGACCGAGAGCAGAGAAGACGGTGATCTTGCCAAGCCCGGCAGCTTCACTGGCGAGTGGCAAAGCCGCCAGCGCCAACGATGACGCGACTGCCCATGCCGAAGCTTGTAGTCGGAAATTAGCGGTTGTGTCATTCATTTTCTTGGCCACGGCGCATCCCTGAGCATCCACATCGATAATTAAAATAACATCATGAACTTAGCCATGCAAGCTAAACATTCTTCTGCTTCAAAGGTCTCGACAAGGTGAAAAACCGGGTTCCAGTACCCGGTCATGCAATCAGTCATCCAGCAGAATACGGAGCATTCGGCGCAGCGGCTCGGCCGCACCCCAGAGTAACTGATCCCCCACCGTGAAGGCGCCAAGATATTCCGGTCCCATTGCCAGCTTGTGCAAACGACCCACCGGGATGGTCAGGGTTCCGGTGACCGCGGCCGGCGTCAGCTCCCTCTCGGTGATCTCGCGTTCATTGGGAACCACTTTCACCCACGGATTGGCCTGTGCAATGATCTCGCCCAGCTCAGTCAACGGCACATCGCGCTTGAGCTTGATGGTCAAACCCTGCGCATGACAACGCATCGCGCCGATACGCACGCACAGACCATCGACAGGGATGCTGCCCGGAGTGCGAAAGGCCGGACGACCGAGGATTTTGTTGCATTCGGCACCGCCTTTCCACTCTTCCTTCGACTGACCGCCTTCGACCGGCACATCGATCCACGGGATCAGGCTGCCGGCCAGTGCGGTGTTGCGAAAGTTCCGAGTCGGGAAATCCGGCGAGCGCATGCTCTTTGCAACCTTGCGATCAATCTCGAGAATTGCCGAAGCCGGCTCGGCCAGTTCGGCCCGTACTGCGTCATGCAGCGCACCCATCTGCTGCAGCAGTTCACGCATGTTCTGTGCTCCGGCCCCGGACGCTGCCTGATAGGTCATGGCGCTGACCCATTCGACGAGATCCTGTCGTAACAGGCCGCCAATGCCCATCAGCATCAGCGAAACCGTGCAGTTGCCGCCGATCCAGTTGCGGCCGCCCTGGGCCAGTGCGTTCTTGATCACGTCGAGGTTCACCGGATCGAGAATGATCACCGCGTCGTCGTGCATGCGCAAGGTGGACGCCGCATCAATCCAGTGCCCCTGCCAGCCGGCGGCACGCAGCCGAGGGAAGATTTCCTTGGTGTAGTCGCCCCCCTGGCAGGTGATGATCAGGTCCATCCGGCTCAGTGCATCGATCGACATCGCGTCCTGCAAGACTCCGGCATCCTTGCCGGCCAGCACGGGCGCCTTGCTTCCGACCGATGAAGTCGAAAAATAGAACGGATCGACCTGTTCGAAATCACCCTCTTCAAGCATCCGCTGCATCAGGACCGATCCCACCATGCCGCGCCAACCCACCAGACCAAGTTTCCTCATTCGAGCGTTCCTCCACAATCTACTGATTCATTCAAAGCGCCGCCAGTACGGCATCGCCCATGGCGCGTGTACCCACCTTCTGCATCCCTGGCTCGTGGATGTCAGCCGTTCGGTAACCCTGTGCCAGCACTTTCCTGACCGCATTTTCAATACGCAAGGCCGCCGACTCCTGCGCGAAGGTGTAACGCAACATCATGGCTGCAGAGAGAATCGTCGCCAGGGGATTGGCCAGACCGCGACCGGCGATGTCCGGAGCCGAACCGTGACAAGGCTCGTACAAGCCCTTGTGGTTCGCATCCAGCGAAGCCGAAGGCAGCATGCCGATCGAACCGGTGAGCATCGCTGCTTCATCCGACAGGATATCGCCGAACAGGTTACCGGTCACCAGCACGTCGAACTGTAAAGGTTTACGCACCAGCTGCATTGCCGCATTGTCGACCAGCATGTGGCTGAGTTCGACATCAGGATACTCGGCCGCCGTTTCAGTGGCCACGTCACGCCAGAGCTGGGTGGTCTCGAGCACGTTCATCTTGTCGACCGAGCACAGCTTCCGGTTGCGCTTGCGTGCTGCCTCGAAAGCAACTCGTACGATGCGGCGAATCTCGCTTTCGCTGTAATGCATGGTGTTGAACGCGAAACGTTCCTGCCGACCATCCAGCACGCGCATCTCGATGCCGCGCGGTTGCCCGAAATAAATGTCGCCAGTCAGTTCACGAACGATCAGGATATCCAGACCGGCCACCACTTCGGGTTTAAGTGACGAAGCGTTGGCCAGTTCCGGATAAAGGATGGCTGGGCGCAGGTTGGCAAAGAGGCCCAGTTGCTGGCGAATGCCGAGCAAACCCCGCTCCGGGCGCTGCGCGCGCGGCAGGCTGTCCCATTGCGGGCCACCGACAGCACCCAGCAACACCGCATCGGCCTGCTGGGCCAACGCTTGTGTCGCCTGCGGGTAGGGTTCACCGGTGGCATCGACGGCGCATCCGCCGAGCAGCCCTTCCTCCATCTCGCAGCCGAGTTCGAGTGCCTGCAGAACACGCACCGCTTCGGCGATGATTTCCGGGCCGATGCCGTCTCCAGGAAGAACACAAATTTTCATTTCCGATTCCTCAGGCGAACAGCCAGGGCTGCTCGATACGTCGTTGGTCTTCAAAAGCCTTGATCAGATCAGCATGGCGCAAGGTCAGCCCGATATCATCCCAGCCGTTGAGCAGGCACTCGCGCCGGAAAGAGTCCACGGCAAACGGCAGCACCTTGCCATCCGGACGACATACCTGTTGCTGCTCGAGGTCGACCACCAGCCGACAGCCCGGGTGGGCCTCGACCAGCGCAAACAGGGCATCGATTTCGGCAGCCGGCAATACGATCGGCAGAATACCGTTCTTGAAGCAGTTGTTGTAGAAGATGTCGGCAAAGCTCTCGCCAATCAGCGCGCGAAAGCCGAAGTCGAGCAACGCCCAGGGCGCGTGTTCGCGCGAACTGCCGCAACCGAAGTTCTGGCGCGTCAGCAGGATTTGCGCCCCCTGATAGCGGGGCTGATTGAGAACGAAATCCGGGTTGAGCAGCCGCGCCGACTGATCCTTGCCGGGCTCGCCGGGATCGAGATAACGCCATTCGTCGAACAGATTCGGACCGAAACCCGAACGTTTGATCGACTTCAGGAACTGCTTGGGAATAATGGCGTCGGTGTCGACATTGGCCCGATCGAGGGGCGCCACCAGCCCTTCGAGGGAAACGAATTTGTCCATGCTTCTCCTTGTCCGGGCGCCCTACCTGGCAGCCCGCTCGATGGCCTGGCCGCCTTTTTCAATATCCCGGCCCAACCCTTGTATCGTGTTGCAGACCATCAGCAGTCTCCAGGTCAGACTGTTCATGGCGTCTCCGTGCCGCCCAGCAGCTCGCCAACATCACAGAAATGTCCGGCAACCGCCGCCGCCGCGGCCATTTCCGGACTCACCAGGTGGGTCCGCCCACCTGCACCCTGTCGCCCCTCGAAGTTGCGGTTCGAGGTCGAGGCACAACGCTCGCCCGCCTCGAGGCGATCGGCATTCATCGCCAGGCACATCGAACAGCCGGGCTCGCGCCACTCGAAACCGGCAGCAAGAAAAATCTCGTCCAGCCCTTCGCGCTCCGCCTGCCGTTTGACCAGTCCCGAACCCGGAACCACCAGCGCCAGCCGGATGTTGCTGGCCACTTTCCGGCCCTGGACCACCGCGGCAGCAGCCCGCAAGTCCTCGATACGCGAGTTGGTGCAAGAGCCGATGAAAATCTTGTCGAGACGGATCTCCCGGATCGGCTGCCTGGGGCTCAGACCCATGTAGCGCAACGCCCGCTCCATGCCTTCGCGCCTGACCGGATCGGCTTCATTGGCCGGATCGGGAACGCAGGCATCGACGGGCACCACCATTTCCGGCGAGGTACCCCAGGTCACCTGCGGCCGGATGTCCTCGGCCGTGATCTCGACGACGCGATCAAAGCGGGCATCGGCATCGCTGTGCAGGCCACGCCAGGCGGCAACGGCCTGCTCCCACTGCGCGCCCTTGGGCGCAAAAGGGCGCCCACGCAGGTAGTCGATGGTTACCTCATCGACCGCCACCAGACCCAGGCGTGCGCCGGCTTCGATGGCCATGTTGCAGAGTGTCATCCGACCTTCCATCGACAAGCCGCCGATCGTGCTCCCGGCAAACTCGATGGCATGACCGGTGCCGCCAGCGGTGCCGATCCGGGCAATGATCGCCAGCGCCAGGTCCTTCGCCGTCACTCCCCTGGCGAGCCTCCCGTCCACCTGCAGGAGCATGGTTTTCGACTGCTTCTGCAGCAGGCACTGTGTGGCCAGAACATGTTCGACCTCGGAGGCGCCGATGCCGAGTGCCATGCACGCGAAAGCGCCGTGCGTGCTGGTATGCGAATCCCCCCAGAGGACCGTC
>DIME01000134.1:9433-11056 GCA_002425405.1 Candidatus Accumulibacter vicinus | reverse complement strand
ATCTATCCTTATTCGTTAGGCCCGTCGTGGCCGAAGCGAGAGGACAGACATGCACCCCGAACTGCTGAAAGATATTGTGGAACTGTGCAAGCAGCGCCAAGCGCAGGGCGATTACCCGACCGAGGCAATTGCTGACGCGGAAGTGTTGGAGAACGCCATCGTTCAGCTTGCGACGCTGCCGGCCCTGCCGAAGCCGCGCGTGCTGGCGAGTGGGACGATTGCCGGCAAGGCGATTGAACTGCGCGGCTGGCACACCGAAGACATCGAGATTTGGGAGCGTCAGCACGGGCTGACGTTCGGGGCCTAACGTGAAAGCTCAGGCGACGGCCGCGGCTTCATGCGGCCGGTCGCCTGGAGCGCAGGGTTGGGCATGGATGCATGATTGCAAGACCCCAAGCTTTGTGCGTTGTGTGTCATCGGGATGCGTTCTTGCTCATAACATAGCTCGGACGAGAAGGCCCAGCCAACAGACAAGGCCGAGGACGTACAGGAATCTGACCGCGTTTAAACCAGTAAAGACGGTAGCTGGCGGAACACGACGAGCATAGATTTGCATCCCCAGCTCTGCGCATAACTCCTCTGCGCGTTTGATCGTCGCGAGCAAGTGCTGAGCGCCGCGATGATTAATGACCGCAAATGCCAAGGTTACTCCGATGCCAATTAAGCTGAGGACAATTTGATCGGGAGCTGCAAGCGGAGGATTCCTGAAGAACGCATTGAACAACGCTCCCAGCATCGCTAAGTAGACAGTCAATTGCCCGAAGAGCAAGGTTGCCTCATACCGGTGCAACGCCGATGCTTCAGTAAGCTCACGAAGGTTTCTCTCGTCGGCTTCGCTTTGCATAAGTTGCAAGTCCTCTAGACGCCCAACGTCAAGCTTCAGGGGCCGACGACCAGCAAGCGAAGCGCCGCTGGTCGCCGGTTCCATGGAAGCGCAAGTTAGGCTTAACTCGAAGTACGAATGCCTTCATTGGACGAGATCGAAACTTGACACGGCGATGAGGTACAAGCCAAGTACAACTGTATATGTCAAATTCAGCCACCAAGGGATATTCGGAAACAATAGCCCCAGCAACCAATTAATTATCGGAGCAATAACCAGTATATCATGCTGGAAAAACATGTAAACGGAATAACTGGCGACGTAACCTAGCACCAATGGCCCAAAATACGATTTCAACGTAAACAGAAACCCGAACACTAGGGCAAGCCCAATGCTTTTCGCTGCTGATAGAATCGTGTAGTTTTTGACTTGTGCATCAAATAGAAGGAATGAAGAATAGAAAATCACTCCTATCATGATTATCGCACTGATTACGAGCCCGCTCATGACGCGAACGGGACAGTCGCCCGCGTCCTCTACAAAAAGCTTGCACTGCCATACTAAGGAAGCCAATCCGATAATTCCAACGAAGATGACGGGTAGGGAGTCCATTGAATAACCTCGTCTATTCTGGTCAATGCCTAACGTGAAGTGGACATCCTACTTGACGATTTACTTTGCGTCATTATACTGTATGTATGAACAGTAACTGGCAAATTTCCAACCGAAACAAGGAGGTGCCCAATGGAAACGTTCACTAAAAGTTCGGGCAATTGCGTCAATGCCGGCGGCGCTTCTCG
>DIME01000134.1:0-9118 GCA_002425405.1 Candidatus Accumulibacter vicinus | reverse complement strand
CCCAGGCGGCTGCTGGAACAGCTCAGCGACCGCATCCGTGTCAAGCACTATAGCATACGGACCGAGCAGGCTTATAGCGATTGGGTGCGACGTTTCATTCTCTTCCACGGCAAACGTCATCCGCGGGAAATGGGAGCAAACGAGGTGGAGGCGTTTCTGACTCACCTTGCCGTGGCGGGGCGTGTTTCTGCATCCACCCAGAACCAGGCGAAAAGCGCTCTATTGTTCCTTTACAAGGAAGTGTTGGAGACTGAGCTGCCGTGGCTGGATGAGGTCGAGTCGGCGAAGGCTACGAAACGTTTGCCGGTCGTTCTGACCCCGGCAGAAGTTCAGCGTCTGCTGGCGCCGATCGAAGGAACCGTGGGTCTGATCCTCCGACTGCTCTACGGTACCGGGATGCGCATCATGGAGTGCCTGCGGTTGCGGGTGAAGGACGTGGACTTCGCTCGCGGCGAGATCCTGGTGCGGGAGGGGAAGGGGTTCAAGGATCGGGTGACGATGCTGCCCGAAAAGCTGCTTGCTCCGCTCAGCGAGCATCTGGCGCGGGTGAAGGCGCTGCACGAAGCGGACCTCGCTGACGGTTTGGGCGAAGTGTATTTGCCATCGGCGCTCGAACGAAAATATCCGAACGCCGCGCGTGCATGGGCCTGGCAGTATGTGTTTGTCGCCGCCAAACGATCGGTCGATCCGCGCTCGGGGGCAGTTCGCCGACACCACGTGGGAGCGCAAAGCATCCAGCGTGCGATGCGCGATGCGCTGCGCCATGCTGGAATCAGCAAGCCAGCGACCCCACACACGCTTCGCCACTCGTTTGCCACTTCCCTGCTCGAAAGCGGCTACGACATTCGCACCGTGCAGGAACTCCTGGGCCATGCGGAGGTGAGCACGACGATGATTTACACGCATGTGCTCAGGCGCGGCGGGCGAGGTGTTCGGAGCCCGTTCGACGCCCTGGCATAGACTGGTGTCCGTCGGCAGGCCGATAGAGAGCAGTTGGGCTGCTCAGGTTCAGACATGCTCACATGCTCAGGTCGCTGCGTTGAGCAGCGAGGGAGCGAGCACGTTTTTTCTTCGGCTGCAGAGATTTGCTCATACCGCCAATGCGCATCCAATGATCAAGGGAAGCCGTTTGTGACGGTACACCGTCTTCGCTTGCTACCTTTCCCCCCGCGCCGCCAGATAAATCCCGACCAGCAGCATCACAAACCCGACTCCCTGCCACAGGGCGAACGCTTCCCCGAAAAAGACCCACGCCAGCACCGCACTTCCCACCGGCTCCCCGAGCGTCACCACCGCAATGAAGGTCGGCGAGACATGTTTGAGCGACCAGTTGTACGATGTGTGGCCGAGCAACTGCGGGCCGAGCGCCATGCCCAGGGCCACCAGATAAGCGGCGTCGCTGTATCCGGTCAGGGGCGTGCCGCTGCTCTGACAGGCAAGAACCAGCAGAATCGCGGCGCTGCCGTAGGCAAGCCAGACATACGCCGGCAGCGGCAGGCTGGCGCGCAGGCGGCGACCGATCAGGAGATACGCCGAGAAGCACCAGCTTCCGACGATGGCGAGGAGGTTGCCGAGCAGTGGATTGCTGCCGGAGACGCTCGCCCGGCTGTCGCTCCAGAAGATCAGTCCGCTGCCGGACAGGGAAATCACGATGCCGACGAGCATCAGGCGACTCGGGCGGTCGCCAAAGAGCAGGAACGAAGCGATGCCGACCCACAACAGATTGGTCGTCACCAGGGCGGTACTGCTGGCCACCGAGGTGTATTCGAGCGAGGTGATCCAGGTGGCGAAATGCAGCGCCAGGAAGAAGCCGGCGCCGCAGGTCAGCAGGATCTGCCCGCGGCTCAGCGTACGCAGTGTCCGGCTCGATTGCCAGAGGGCGATCGGGGTGATGATCAGCGCCGCGAGGCCGAGGCGCAGCGTGGCGATGGTCAGGGACGGCAGGCCGTAGCCCTGGGCGAAGCGCGCCAGAATGGCGCCGAAGGAGATCGCCAGCAGGCCGACGCCGAGAACCAGAAAAGGGAGCCAGCGCGGCGGCGCCTTGCCGCTGTCCACGAGGCTCAGGTCGCCGTCGCGGCGCGGCCGCCTTCGAGGTAGGCCGCGTGTACCTCCGGATTGGCCAGCAGCTCCCGGCCGGTTCCCGACAGGATGATCCGGCCATGTTGCAGCACGTAGCCGCGGTGCGCGACGCGTAAGGCGTGATGCGCGTTCTGTTCGACGAGCAGGAGGGTCATGCCGTGCTCGCGGTTGAGTTCGCGGACGATCTGGAAGATTTTCTTGATGTACAGCGGCGCGAGGCCGAGCGAGGGTTCGTCGAGCAGCAGGAGTTGCGGCCGGCTCATCAGGGCGCGCGCGATCGCCAGCATCTGCTGTTCGCCGCCCGAGAGCGTGCCGGCGCGCTGCTGGCAGCGCTCTTCGAGAATCGGGAAGAGCGAGTACATGCGTTTCAGGTCGACCGCGAAGTTCATCTCCTCGCCGAGCACCGCGCCCATCTGCAGGTTCTCCATCACCGTCATGCGCGAGAAGATGCGCCGGCCTTCGGGAACCAGCGCGATGCCGCGGCGGGCGATTTCATGCGTCGGCAGATGGGTGATGTCCTCGCCGTCGAAGACGATGCGTCCGCTCGATGCGCGCGGCTGGCCGAAAATCGCCATCATCAGCGTTGACTTGCCGGCGCCGTTGGCCCCGATCAGGGTGACCACTTCGCCGACCTGTACGTCGATGTCGACGCCGTGCAGCGCATGAATATGTCCGTAATGGGCATGCACGCCCGACAGTTGCAGCATCATCGCGGGGCCTCCGGAGGCAGGGCTTCCCTGGCCTGCGACTCGTCGGCCTGCAGTTCGTCGGCATCTTCCTCGCCGAGATAGGCCTTGATCACGTTCGGATCGCGCTGGATCTGCAGCGGCGGGCCTTCGGCGATCTTGCGGCCGTAGTTGAGGACGCAGATGTGGTCCGAGACATTCATCACCACGCTCATGTCGTGCTCGATCAGCAGGATGGCGATGCCTTCGTCGCGCGCCAGGTGTTTGAGGAGTTCGTTGAGTTCGGCCGATTCGCGCGGGTTGAGGCCGGCCGCCGGTTCGTCGAGGCAGAGCAGGAGCGGGTCGACACAGAGTGCGCGGGCGATCTCGATGCGCCGCTGCATGCCGTAGGGCAGGTCGCCGGTGGCGGTGTCGGCCTGGTCGATCAGGTGGAGGTGTTTGAGCCAGCCGACCGCCTTGTCCATCGCGGCCGCTTCCGCGCGGCGATAGCCGGGCAGGCCGAAGAGGCCGGCCAGCGAGAAACGCGAGGCGTGCTGCAGGGCGTTGTGCTGCGCGACGATGAGGTTTTCGAGAACGGTCATCTTCGGGAACAGGCGAATGTTCTGGAAGGTGCGCACCACTTTGGCGGTGCGCGCGACCTGGTGGCTGGCGAGCTGTTCGAGGCGCATCACGCCACGTTGCGGGTGGTTGAGGCGGACGCTGCCTTGGCTCGGCTTGTAGAAACCGGTCAGGCAGTTGAAGAAGGTGGTCTTGCCGGCGCCGTTCGGTCCGATGACGCCGGTGATCTGGCGGGCGGCGACGTCGAGCGACAGGTCGTCGATGGCCAGCAGGCCGCCGAAGCGCATGGTCAGGCGCTCGACGCTCAGGAGCGGGGCGGCGCTCATCGGCGGCCGCCGTCGGCGAGGTAGCGCAGCGTCGGTTCGCGGTGCGAGAGGATGCCGCCGGGTTTCCAGACCATGATCAGGATCATCGCCGCGCCGAAGAGCAGCATCCGGTATTCGGCGAAGTCGCGCCCGAGTTCGGGCAGCAGCACCAGCACCAGGGAGGCGAGGACGACACCGAGCTGGCTGCCCATGCCGCCGAGAACGACGATCGCCAGGATGATCGCCGACTCGTTGAAGGTGAAGGATTCGGGCGAGATGAATCCCTGCCGGGCCGCGAAAAAGACGCCGGCGAAACCGCCGAGCATGGCCCCGATGGCAAAGGCCGAGAGCTTGACATTGCGCGCGTTGATGCCCATCGCCTTGCAGGCGATCTCGTCTTCGCGCATCGCTTCCCAGGCGCGGCCGATCGGTAGCCGGCGCATTCTTGAGACGAAGCCGTTGGTGAGCAGCGCCAGCGCGAGAATCAGGTAATAGAGGAAGATGATGCGGTGGTTGGGGGCATATTCGAGACCGAAGAACGAGGCGAAGGTCGGATCGTCGCCAGGTGGTTTGAAAGGCAGGCCGAAGAACGAGGGGCGCGGAATCGAGGGGATGCCGTTCGGACCGCCCGAAAGTTCGGTCCAGTTGACCAGGATGACGCGGATGATCTCGCCGAAGCCGAGCGTCACGATGGCCAGGTAATCGCCGCGCAGGCGCAACGTCGGCCAGCCGAGAAGGATCCCGAAGCTCGCCGCCATGGCGCCGGCGACCGGCAGTGCCTGCCAGAATCCCCAGCCGAATTGCGTGGACAAGAGACCATAGGTATAGGCGCCGACCGCGTAGAAAGCGACATAGCCGAGATCGAGCAGGCCGGCCAGACCGACGACGACGTTCAGGCCCCAGCCGAGCATCACGTAGATCAGCACCGTGGTCGCGGTATCGACGACGTAGCGATTCTCGGAAAAAACGATCGGCAGCACCAGCGAGACGCCGAGTGCGATCCAGCCGACCCAGGTCAGCAGCGGGCTGCTCGCCAGACTGCGCCCGCTGACCGCCTCTACCGCCTGTTCGCGTGCCTGCCGGCGTGCCCGCAGGTGGTCGAGGGCATAGCGCAGCAGCAGGCGACCGGCGAAGCAAACGGCGACGAATGAAAATAGCGCCGGCCAGCGGGTGGTGATGCGCAGCGCGCCGCCCTGGTCGACGGTGCTCAGGCCGATCATCGGGATGCCGAGCAGCAGGGCGATCAGGGCCAGTGCCGCGGCGTCCTTGAGGCGCTCGGCCGGGGTGACGCCGGGATGGGCGAGAACGAGCGTGGACATCAGACTTTCTCCACTTCAGGACGGCCGAGCAGGCCGGAAGGGCGGAACATCAGCACCAGGATGAGGATGCTGAAGGTGGCCACATCCTTGTATTCGGCCGACAGGTAAGCGGCCCAGAACGCTTCGATGAGGCCGATCAGCAGGCCGCCGAGCATCGCTCCCGGCAGCGAGCCGATGCCGCCGAGGACGGCGGCGGTAAAGGCCTTGATGCCGGCGACGAAGCCGATGAAGAAATCGACGACGCCGTAATAGACCGTGACCATCACGCCGGCGACGGCGGCGAGCGCTGCGCCGAGCATGAAGGTCAGCGAGATCGTGCGGTCGACGTTGATCCCGAGCAGCGCGGTCATCGTCCGGTCCTGCTCGCACGAGCGTTGCTGGCGGCCGAAGGAAGTCCGGGTGATCAGGTAGGTGAAGCCGGCCATCAGCGCGACGGTGACGAAAACGATCAGGATCTGTGAGTAGGCGAGGCGGACGGTGAAGCCGTCAACCGTCAGCAGATCGATGCCGCCGACAAGAACCGGCGCGATCGGCTTGACGCGTGCCCCTTGCGTCAGTTGCACCATGTTCTGCAGGAAGATCGACATGCCGATCGCCGAGATCAGCGGCGCCAGCCGCGTCGAACCGCGCAGCGGCCGGTAGGCGATGCGTTCGACCGTCCAGCCATAGACCGAGGTGAACAGCACGGCGACCAGCAGCACCAGCAGCAGCGAGAGCGGAATCGAACTGATCCCGAAGCTGGCCAGCATCGTGAACACGGTCACGGCGATGAAGGCGCTGACCATGTAGATGTCGCCATGCGCGAAATTGATCATCCCGATGATGCCGTAGACCATCGTGTAGCCGATGGCGATCAGGCCATAGACCGCCCCCAGGGTCAGTCCGTTGATCAGTTGCTGAAGTGCAAGAGCCATGGTCCTCCTTCATGCGCGATGAGGTGTGACAGCAAGTCACGCCGTTTCATAGAGCAATTGGCAATTCTTCAAACCTTTTGCCAGCCGCATCGAGTGCCTCTGCGCGATTGAAGTCAATGGCTTCGATCAATGTTTCGCGTAGTGACTGTAACAACGCTTCGCGCGCAGATCCCTGACAATTTACACTAGGCACTTCTTCTATCCAGCCGATCCACCAGTCGGCATCCTGCTTGATTACTGCGCTGTAGCTTCGGTTCATGGTGCGTTCTCTTTTACTCCCAGGGTCAGTCCGTTGATCACTCGCCTTCGTCGAGCGCCATCAGCCCGGCGTTGCCGCCGGCGGCGGTGGTATCGACACTGAGCGTGCGCTCGCTGGCGAAACGGTACAGATAATGCGGGCCGCCGGCCTTCGGACCGGTGCCCGAGAGTCCCTCGCCGCCGAAGGGCTGCACGCCGACGACGGCGCCGATGATGTTGCGGTTCACATAGGTGTTGCCGACGTGCAGGCGGTCGGTGATGCGCTTGATGGTTTCGTCGATGCGGCTGTGGATGCCCAGCGTCAGTCCGTAGCCGGTATGGGCGATGGCCGCGCAGACCTGGTCGAGGTCTTCGGCACGCCAGCGCACGACATGCAGGATCGGCCCGAAGACTTCTCGTTCGAGGCGGGCGATGCTGTCGATCTCGTAGGCACGCGGTGCGAAGAAGGTGCCGTGCCGGGTAGCTTCTTCGTCGAGCGGGCAGGTGAAAATCGGCGTCGCAAAGCTGTCGAGCCAGCGTGCGTGTGCCACCAGGACCGCACGCGCCGCTTCGTCGATCACCGGGCCGACATCGGTGGCGATGTCGGCCGGGTTGCCGATGCACAATTCCTGCATGGCGCCGGCGAGCAATTCGCAGACGCGGTCGGCGATGTCGGCCTGGATATACAGGACGCGCAGCGCCGAGCAGCGCTGCCCGGCCGAATTGAAAGCCGAGGCGACGACGTCGCGGACGATCTGTTCGGGCAATGCCGACGAATCGGCGATCAGCGTGTTCTGACCGCCGGTTTCGGCGATCAGCGGCACCAGCGGGCCGTCCTTGCCGGCCAGCGTCTGGGCGATCAGACGCGCGACCTCGGTCGACCCGGTAAAAGCGACGCCGGCGCATGCGCGGTCGGCGACCAGCGCGGCGCCGATGCGTCCGTCACCGGGCAGGAAGTTGAGCGCGCCGGCCGGGATGCCCGCGATGTGCAGCAGTTCGACGGCCAGTGCGGCGACCAGCGGTGTCTGCTCGGCCGGTTTGGCGACGACGGTGTTGCCGGCAGCCAGTGCCGCAGCGATCTGGCCGACGAAAATCGCCAGCGGGAAATTCCACGGGCTGATGCAGACGAAGACGCCGCGGCCGTGCAAGGAGAGGCTGTTCTGCTCGCCAGTCGGGCCGGGCAGCAGGATCGGCCCGGAAAACTTCTCGCGGGCCTGTGCCGCGTAGTAGCGGCAGAAGTCGATCGCTTCACGCACTTCCGAGACGGCGTCGGCCTGCGTGCGGCCACCTTCGCGAACGATCAGGGCGACCAGTTCCGGCAGGCGTCCCTGCAGCAGATCGGTGGCGCGGTCGAGGAGTGAGGCGCGCGCGCTGGCGGGCGTGCCTTCCCAGGCCGGAAAAGCCGCCTGCGCGACAGCCAGGGCTTCACTGACGTCGGCGACGCTGGCCTCGATCACGCGCCCGACGCCGTCGCGCTGGTCGGCCGGCGAATGCACGACCCTGCTGTCGCCGCTGCGCTGCCGGCCATCGATCAGCGGCGCGGCGGTGTAGCTGACGCGCAGGCTCTGTTCGATGCTGCTGCGCAGGTCTTCGAGCGTGGGTTTGTCGTTCATGTCCAGTCCTTCACTATTGATGCGTTCAGCGCCGAAGAGGTCGCGCGGCAAGGGAATGCGTGTCTGGCGCTTGACGGCCAGGGCGGCGGTCCTTTCAACGGGGTCATTGAGCAGCGCGTCGATCGGCAGGCTGGCGTCGGCGATGCGGTTGACGAAGGACGAGTTGGCGCCGTTCTCGAGCAGGCGGCGCACCAGGTATGCCAGCAGGTCCTCGTGGCTGCCGACCGGGGCATAGACGCGACAGGCGCGTCCCAGCTTGTCCTCGCCGACGATCTGGTCGTAGAGTTCTTCGCCCATGCCGTGCAGGCGCTGGTATTCCCATTCGTCGCTGCCGCCGGCACTGATCGCAATCTCGGCGACGGCCGCCAGGGTGTGTGCGTTGTGCGTGGCGAAGGCCGGGTAGAAGGCCTCCGGGTGGGCGAACAGGCGTCGGGCACAGGCCAGATACGAGAGGTCGCTCGACGCCTTGCGGGTGAACACCGGGTAATCGCGCAAGCCACGTTCCTGCGCGAGCTTGATCTCGGCGTCCCAGTAAGCACCCTTGCACAGGCGGACCATCAGACGCCGATCGGCGCGGTGGGCGAGGTCGGTGAGCCAGTCGATGAGTGGCAGCGCACGCTTCTGGTAGGCCTGGACGGCCAGCCCGAGGCCGTTCCAGCCGGCCAGTCCGGCGTCGGTGGCGAGTGCTTCGATCAGGTCGAGCGACATTTCCAGACGATCGACTTCTTCGGCGTCGATCGTGAAGCCGATGTTGCGCGCCTTGGCACGGAGCGCGAGTTCCTTGACGACCGGCCACAATTCGTGGCGAACGCGACCCTCGTTGGCGACTTCGTAACGCGGATGCAGCGCCGAGAGCTTGATCGAGATCGA
This sequence comes from Candidatus Accumulibacter vicinus, assembly GCA_002425405.1. Taxonomy (GTDB): domain Bacteria; phylum Pseudomonadota; class Gammaproteobacteria; order Burkholderiales; family Rhodocyclaceae; genus Accumulibacter; species Accumulibacter vicinus. Next base: position 537 of record DIME01000134.1, on the reverse strand, counting down.
AGGCGCCTCGTATGCCGGGCGGCCGGCAGCGGCGTCGCCAATTGCCCGGATCGCCGCGCGGTAGGACTCGAAGTAACGCAGCGCGTCGGCGCTGCTGCGCGCCGATTCGCCAAGCATGTCGTAGGAGTGGCGGTAGCCGGCTTTTTCGGCGCTACGGGCGCGCTCCAGCGCTTCATGGATGTTGCGGCCCATCACGAACTGCTTGCCGAGAATGCGCATGGCGGTGATCACCGCCTGCCGGATCACCGGCTCGCCGGTGCGCGCGACGAGGCGCTTGAGGGTGCCGCGCAGGTTGCGGTCCTCGTTGTCGAGATTGACGATGCGGCCGGTGAGCATCAGCGCCCAGGTGCCGGCATTGACGAAAGTGCTGTGCGAGGTGCCGAGCCGCTTCTCCCACTCGGTACTGCCGATCTTGTCGCGAATCAGGCGATCGACGGTCGCCGCATCGGGGATGCGCAGCAGCGCTTCGGCGAGGCACATCAGTACCACGCCTTCGCGCGACGAGAGGTCGTAGGTGGTCAGGAAGGCATCGATGCC
>DIME01000152.1:16575-44055 GCA_002425405.1 Candidatus Accumulibacter vicinus | reverse complement strand
ATCCGCTCTTGCTGCTCAGTGATCCTCTCTTGCAATTCAGGGTAGTTCCACACCTGGGCCATGATTCCCGCAATCTGCCCTTCGCTCCACAGGTGTCGCCACTTGCCATAGACACGGGCATAGGCGGAGCCGACAGAGGGCGCCATCGCATGCACTCCTGAACTTGCATGCATGCGATAACAGGCGGAAACGCCGGGGACATGGATGAAGCGGGAGTGGCAGGCAATCTGGAGCCAGAAATCCCAGTCCTCGAACAGATCCAGGTTTTCGTCGAAACGGCAACCCAGATCGATGACCTGGCGCCTGAAAAGTACCGCATGCAATGGCATCAGGTTGCCCGCCAGCAGGCGCAGTTCGTCGAACGGCAGATCAATGGGGCCACCCTTGGGTTGCCCATCCTCATCGATCGGCTGGACACCGGTATAGGCAGCCAGCAAATCAGGTGCCTCCGTCAGCGCCGCCGCCAGCTTCTCCAGATGGCCGGGAAGGAGCCAGTCGTCATCGTCCAGGAAGAGCAGGTAGGCGCCGTTTGCCGCGTCGAGCGCCACGTTGGCGGCGCGACAGCGATGCCGGGGACAATCGCTTGAAATCAGGCGGAGCGGATGCGGACCACAGGCTGCCGGCATGTCCGGATGGTCGGGCACGGCCGCCACGACCAGAATTTCGATCCGGGCGTAACTTTGCTGGACAACCGACGCCAGCGCTTGCTGCAGCAGAGGAATCCGGTTGATGCTGCGTATCAGGATGGAAACCTGAGGGGGAAAGCATTCTTTTTCGAGCAAGGGGGTCATGTGCGACAGACTGAGGTGACAGGCGCGATGGCCAGCATGGGTGCATTTTAACCAGTCGTGCCCATTCCAAGCTGATTAATTAATCGCCGCAAGGGGCGCGATTCAACGTGTTGTGCGGACCTGGCTGGCCAGGTCGCCGCGTCGCTCGTGATGACTTCGGATCACCTTGCATCACATCGCGAAGCGCACGCCGCCCTCGCCATCGCTCGGGTGAAGGCAGTACAATCGGTCATTTGAAGAGATGCGGGAAGACGGCTGAAATGCAGAAGATGCCCATTATTCATCGGCCACTGGCCTTCGTGGTGTGCGCATCCGATGCGGAGCAGTTGCAGCGGCGTTTGCTGGTGTCCGAGTGCTTGCAGTCGCGGCGTTACCGGTTGGCGGTTTATTTCGACAGCCCTTCCGCTGCCAGAGCCTTCAACGAGGAGATGGACCACAGTACCGGTGAAGACTGGCTGGTCTGGGTGCATCAGGATGTCTTCCTGCCAGATGGCTGGGATCGTCAATTTCTGGCAGCCCTTGCCCAGGCTGATTCGCTGATACCGAGGCTGGCCGTGGTGGGAGTCTACGGGATCGACCTGCAGGGCCAACGGGCCGGACATGTCCTGGACCGGGGCAGGCTGCTCAGGGAGCCACAGCCATTGCCGTGCGAAGCATCGAGCCTGGACGAAGTCCTCGTGGCGGTACGGACGCATAGTCGGTTAGTCCTCGATCCGGAACTGCGATACCATTTTTATGCCACAGATTTGGTGCTCGCTGCCAGGCAGCAGGGTTGGGCGGCGGCTGTCGTCGATTCCTGTTGCGAACACTGGTCGGACACGCCGACGAGCGGGCCGGTAGCGAGGACCTTCGCCGATGCTCTCATCGCCGACGCCCGTGTCTTCGAAACGAAGTGGCTTCACCATCTGCCGCTGGCCACTCCCTGTTTCAACATCCGCAAACCTGGCGATGTGGCGCGGTTTGTGCAGGCGCATTTTCCCGTGACCACGGATGCGACACAACCAGGTCCCCATCCGCCCGAACGAAGCCAGCGTATTTGCTTCACCAGCGGACCGCAAACCGTTCATCAGGAGTAGGCCATTGTTCGATGTCTTGCTGTTCGATGGCGGCACCCTGCGCCTGTCCGAGGAGTTCGCTCTGGGTCAGCGGGAACTACGGCGACGGATTCGTGCCGATCGCTGGTGGCATGCGGGTCCCGACAATCGGCCGATCTTGCCGGCCCATTTCCTGAAGTTCTGCCATGCCGATCGGGTCCTGGTCATTCTCGACCCAGCCGTGCTCGTTGCCGACAATCTGATCGATGAACTGCTTGGCCTGACCCCTGGCGGCCAGGTCGCGTGTGCGCTGCCTGCCGATCCGAGAACCGCCGGAGCCGTCGCCGTCGACTATGCCAGCCGCCCCGGTTTCGACCGCCATGTCGCCCGCCGCGCACGGCTCCCGGCTGCAGCACCGTATGCCGGTCATTCCCCGTGGCTGTACATGATTACTCTTGCCGCCCTGCGTCAGATCGTCGCCGATGACGCAACCATCAACTGGGAACGCATCCCGGAGAGCCTGGGTTCCCGTACCCTGCTGGCACAGCGCACGTTCATTCATTCCTGGTCCAGCTACCAGCAGAACACGCGCGCCGAAATGCTCGACCTGCTGCCTGCCGGGACGAATTCGCTGCTGGATGTGGGAGGAGGCGAAGGCGGGTTCGCGGCAGCATTCGTCGAGCGCTTCGGTGGACAGGCTACCGTGGCCGAATTGAACCCGGCGGCAGGAGAACGGGCGAAGGCACGAGGATTGACCGTCCATTGCGGACCCTTCGAGCAACTACCGCACATCGCTTTCTTCGACTGCATCGCATTCCTTGACGTACTGGAACATCTCGCCGACCCCCTGGCGGCGCTCCTCAAGGCGCACAGTCTGCTCAAACCGGGGGGACACGTCTTGCTTGCCGTTCCCAACGTCGGTCACTGGTCCGTTGTTCAGGACCTGCTGCAGGGAGAATTCGACTATCAGCCGGTGGGTATTCTGTGCGTCGGACACCTGCGTTTCTTCACGCGCAGAGGCCTCGAGAAACTGATCGAAGATGCGGGCTTTCAGGTCGCGCGGTGGCGGGATTGTCCTTCCCCGCTGCCCGGAAATTTCCAGGCTTTGCTTGACCAGGCCGCCGCTTTCCAGCAGACCGTTGATTTTCAGAGCCTGGCCACCGACAGCTTCCATGCCCTCATCAAGGCACGTTGATGTCATCATCGTCAACTACCGGGCGTCGGCAGACACCCTGGTAGCCGTGCAATCCCTCATGCCGTGGCGCTTCGGCACGCTCTGGCTGGTGGACAACAGCGAGGATCCGGCAGAGGCCGAGATGCTGGCGCGCCGCACCAGCGAGCTACCTTGGACCAGGCGCCTGGTGCCGGGAACAAACCTTGGATTTGGCAGAGGATGCAACCTCGCCTTCGGCGAATCGAACGCTCCTTATTGCCTGCTGCTGAACCCGGATGCCCTGCTCTCGGCGACCAATCTGGAAACCCTGGTCGATGCCCTAGAGGCCGATTCCCGGTTGGCTGCAGTTTCTCCAAGGACCTTCTGGGATCGCAGCCATCGTTTTCTGCTGCCTTCGGCCTTTCCCCAATCACCTCTCGCGGAAATATCTCTGGCGCTGGCCAGCCGCTCTCCCCGGCTTGGCCGCATGGCCTCCCGTCTCTATCTCTCGCGCATGCGGCGGCAGATGACCAGCCTTCGGCCGGTGGAGACCCCTTTTCTAGCCGGCGCATTGCTTCTGCTACGGCGGGAAGCAGTACTGGCGGCCGGAGGCTTGTTCGACCCGGACTATTTCATGTTCTACGAGGACGCGGACCTTGCCTGGCGTCTGCGACGGGCCGGCTACCGGCTGGCAGTGGTCCCGGCCGCCACGGCAGTACACGAATATCGCCACAAGCCACTGAAGGGTCCGCTGATGGCGCAAACCCGAACGATTTATTTCCGCAAATGCCACCCCCTGTTCCACCGCTGGACGCGCCAACTGGGGCTGCTGGAGCGATTTCGCCAACCGCTGTGTTGGGAAGCATGGGGCGATTGCCTGAAAGCCCCGATCAGCAGCGTGGCCGAACTCGATGCTGCCCTCGATGGCGCGCGCATCGTCGCCTGGAGCCCTTCGCCCATGATGATGCCCGCGGCTTTCCGCCCGCTGTCGGCCAGCGCCGTGTCGTTCTCGCCGGCGGACTGGCAGTTGCTTGAGCCCGGCCGCTATATGCTGGCCGTCGAGCATCCCGCCTTGCCGGGGAAACTGCGCTACCTCAGCTTCGAACGGAGAGCAGGGAACGGCTGAGCTGCCGACCGAAATTCCTCAAGGGACGTTCCAGCCCATAGTGAGCCAGCGTCGCCAGTCCGACGGTGAAAGCCAGCGCTGCCAGCGCCAGCCAGGCACCCTCCAGGCCTGGCCAGAGCCGGCGCAGCAGGGCCGGCATCATGTTGTGAAAGAGATAGATGCCGTAACTCAGGGAGCCGGCCACGAGCAGAAGAGGCGTGGCCGGCCCCCAGGCTTGCGCCAGCAACTTCGACAAAGCCGTCAGCACCATCGCATAGCCCAGCGCGGCGGCCAGCCCGATATTGCCGCCGATCCACGCCGGTACCGCACCGTTTACCCCGGCATCGACCACAAAGGCCTTGAAAACCTGGGCCACCAGCCAGAGATGACCGATTCCGGCAAGCAGCAGCCACCACTGCACGCTGACCGACAGGCGGCGCTGGCTAACGGCGTAGGCCACCCCACCCAACAGAAACTCCGGCAGCAGGCCAGGCAGGTGAACGCCGGCGATCTGAGGCCAGGAGCTAAAGTCAGCGCTGCCCGGGAAGAGAAGCAGCGCCATGTGGATCAAGAGCGACCCCCCCAGCACGGCGGCAAACCACCCATTTCTGCTCCAGGTGGCTAGCAATGGCAGGAACAGGTAGAACTCCACCTCTGGCGGCAAGCTCCAGAACGCCGGGTTGTAGTAGAAGGCCGTCTCCTTCGAGACGACCGTGTGGAGCATCAACAGGTGCTCAGGGAAGTGCTTCCAGGCCTGGGCCGGCGGTTCATGCAACAGGATGTATCCGACCAGGGCGGCCACATAAAGAGGATACAGCCGGAAGAATCGACGCACCAAGTGGGGCAGGACCGGCAAGGGTTTGCCCAGCAGGTAAGGGCCGAAGACAAAACCGCTGAGGACGAAGAACAGATCTACGCCCGTAGTGGCGAAGCGAAATAGCCAGGTCTGTGCTGCGAACAGGTGTGCGTAGTGGGCTGCCAGGACCATCAGGGCCGCCAGCCCGCGAGCACCTTCGATGATCGCGTCCTCGCGTGCATTGGCAAGGCCGATCAGTGCGCCGTCCCTGCCTATTTCCGGCGCCATTCCTGCCAACCGGCGGACAGGCAGCGCAGCAGACGGGTCATCCTCCAGCTATGGCTGGCGAGCATTTCTGCCCGCTGTCGTTGATGATCCTGGAGTTGCAATCGCATTTCCGCGATCTGCACGTCCCGGTCGTGGAGATCAGCGCGCAGCTTCTCGACAGCACACCGACACTCGGCCAACTCGTCCTCCCGTGCGGCGCTGATCTGGCGTTGCTCCGCCATGGCCGCCTGCAGCTCGGCCTCATGGCGGCGTAATACCGCCAGCTGCGGAGGGTCGCACGCTCGCTGCAGCAGCGACGCGAGTTGTGCCGGCGACCAGCGCGTCCGCCAGCGTTCGTACATCGCTTGCAGGGAAGTGGGTTCAGGGGCTTCCTGCGCATTGGCCGGAACTGCCGGAAAGGGAGCGGCGCACGCCACCCGGAGAAAGTCGGTGACAAGACTCAACTGCAACAGGAAGTCCCAATCCTGTTGGCCGTCCAGCGACTCATCGAAGCGGCAGCCATCGTTCACGTTGTTCACCAAGCAAAGATCGAACAGTACGGCCTGCAGAGGGATATCGGGACGGCACAGAAGGCGGATCGGGTCGCCGTCGACGCTCCCGCTTGTCTGGCCGTGATCGACCTCCCGTTGTTGGCCGCCGGCATAAGCGGCGCGGCAGGCCGATTGTTTGCGCAGCGCGGACACTAGACTGGCGAGGTGGTCCGGCGGGATCGACCCGCCTTCGTCGAGAACCAGGCCGTACGCACCGCGAGCCTCGTCGAATCCGGCATTGGCCGCAGCGGCGACCGTCCGGCGTTGATTCGTCGCGATCTGGCGCAGCATGTGGCGACCGCAGTGGCCGGGCAGCACCGGGAGACCCGGGACGCCATCCACGATGAGCACCTCGACGTTCGGGTAGGTCTGCAAAGCCAGGCTGTCGAGGCTCAGCCGCAGGCCCGACCCGGAGAGGTGACGGACGACCACCGAAACGAGGGGTACGTCCTGGCTGGCGCAGGGAAATCCCAGGCGCGTCTGGAAGACGTATTCCGGCTCAACCAGATCGAGCAGCGCATTCTCGCGCAGGGCGGCTGCCGAAACGAGGGTGTAGGCTTCGGCCGACGCCACCTCTATCGGCAAGGTATAGGTACGGAAACGATTCAGCCCCAGAATGTGCTCATCGTAGCGCTGCTGTCGCAGCTGAGAGACGAAACACGCCATTGCCTGCCGCTTGCGATCCAGGAATGGGGTGATGTCGAGCAACAGATTGGGACGCAGGGGGACACCCACTTCATACTGGGCAAGACGAACCTTTCCACCCACCCGGCGCACAGCCTCGACAGCGGCCATGGCCAGTTGCCGATGATCCGGGTGGATTTCCCGAAGAGAGGGTGCATAGACCAGATCGGCTGTGCTGGCGGTGATGGCCACAACCAGACGCGTCACGAGAGGCTCGCCATACTCGAGGCCGCGATCCGGGAAATTCCAGCCTTCCGGCTCTCCGTAGCCCAACAGTTGGCCAGCGATGCAACTTTCACCCAGGCGCGTGTCCGGGTCGCCGAACAGCGCGCCGTTGGTGAGAATGACGACGTGCACGGGAACGCCCGCAGCGGCATGAGCGGCAAGCGCCCCTCCACAGCCGAATACCTCATCGTCCGGGTGAGGTGCGAGCACCAGCACCCCGGCCGCAGGGATCAATTGCTGCGCCTGGTAAGGGAGCATGTCGCTTTCAGTTGCCCTCACGTCTTCACAGAAAATCGGTGTCTCCCCCCATCCACCACCATTTCCGCCGACTGGCATCCTCTTCACGCAACATTGAAACACACGGAATCCCCACCCAGGCGACCGTCGATTCCTCCGAGGGGGGGACTTTCAGAGATTCGCAGATCGCGTTGGAAGCCCATAGCGTCATCGCTTGAGCGCCGGCGGCGGCAGCCTGGATTTTCGCGATGCGTGCAGCCAGACCGATTTCCTCCGGAGGTCCGATCCAGTCCAGCCACTGGGCCGTTTCGCCCTGGAGGCGCAGGACGAGGATACCGGATGTTCGCCGCGACCAACTGCGGTGAATCCTGAACAGGCGGTAGGCATATCCGGGCCGCGCCAGGAAACGGTGCTGCAGGTAGGTGACATCCCGGCAGCCGGCGCTCAGACCAGACAGGCCTTCCTGCATGGCCTGCCAGGCCTCGGTCGCTGCCCGCTCAAATGACGCCGGTTCGAGCGGCTCGCAGCGCCAACCCCAAGGGAGATTGCCCGCCAGATCCCACCACTGAATGGACTGCAAAGTCCCTTCATTCCGGGCCAGATGCAGAGCGATGGCCAGCCGCACATGGCGCTTGCTGGCAAAACCGAAGCCGACCTGGAAAGGCCGACCGGCGCCGATACGCGACTCGTAAAAATGCCCGGAAACCTGGAAGAATGGCCCACGGCGGGTCAGCAGGCCGCGGACTTCGGGCGCAACCATGACATCGCCAAGCTGTATCGCGGCCACCGCTTGCCCGGCGTGCAGCAAGGTACGCGGCGTTCCACCACAGAGTGCCAGCAAGCGGCCACGCTGGTCCCAGAGGCCCGTCGCCTGCGCACCGCCATCGCCGTATTTCCACCGGAACCAGGCGGGAGAGGCGCCCGCACCGAACACCCGGTGATGCAGCGCCAACACCTCGGACTGGTCTTCGGGAACGATATCCCGGCGATTGAACGACAATTCGCCAATGCGCATGCGATCGCCGCCCGTCCGGGTCATGCCGGAAGCCATTCATGCTTGAGGGTGACGACACCCTGTTCAACACCGTTCTGCGTCACCTCGAGGCGGATACTCTGGTCTGCCAGATCATAGATGTGTAATCCCCTTTCACAGAGCAGATAGGAAGTAATGGAATAACGTCCTTTGAGCAGCGGCAAGGCCGGAAAAATCACCACGCCGCGGCCATGGCCCTGCGCATCCATCGACAGCGTCACCCCGTCGTTGTGCGAACTGGCACTGGCGACGACCCGGTGCGCCGAATCACCGAAGACGACCGCCACGCTGGGAGGAAGAAGGCCTGGGTCGATGGCAAACTCGATGGTCACGGAGAGGTCGCTGAGGCCGGATACGGCGCTGACCTGGGCACCGCATACGCCGCTAACACAGGCGGTCGCCCGGATGATGCGCCCACCACCGGTGAGCGTCGCCAGCCTGGTGCGTCCTGACTCTTCGCCGATCATGGGACTTTCGAGGCTGGCTGCGTAGGCCGAGGTCACTTCTGCCGCAGAACCTTGCATGCGCAACTGGCCATGCTCGATCCAGAGAGCCCGGTTGCACAGCACCTCTACCGAGTAGATGGAGTGGGAGCAGAACAGGATGGTCTTGCCTGCTTCCTTCATGCCCATGATGCGCTCGAAGGATTTGCGTGCGAAAGCGCCATCCCCCACGGAGAGCGCCTCATCTATCACCAGGATGTCCGGGTCCACGCTGGTCGCCACCGCGAAAGCCAGGCGAACGAACATCCCGCTCGAATAAGTCCTGACCGGTTGGTCCACGAACTCACCGATGTCCGCAAAGGACAGGATCTCGTCCATGCGTGCGTCGACTTCGCGACTGCTCAATCCGAGGATGGTGGCGTTCAAGTAGACGTTCTCCCTGCCCGAGAAATCGGGATTGAAACCGGAACCCAATTCCAGCAGCGCGGCGATCCGCCCTCGCACTGCCAACTTACCCTCTGTTGGCTCCAAGGTGCCACAGATCAATTGTAGCAAGGTGGATTTCCCGGCACCATTGCGCCCTACCAGACCAACCACCTCCCCCGTCCGGATCTCGAGATCGACCCCCCGTAACGCCCAGAATTCCCGGTGGTAAGAACGAAAACGTCCGAACAGCAATTGCTTCAGACGATCAGCAGGGTGCTCGAACATGGCGTAGCACTTGCCAAGACCCTGTGCCTGAATGATGAATTCAGAGGACGGCAGCGAATTCATGTTGCGCCGCGCGAAAAAACGGTGCCTCCAGCAGTGCCACTGCCAGTTCAGACAAGATTAATGTGAAAGCCGCATCGCGACTCAAGAATTTCCCCACCCCCCCGCGCGGGGGAGAGGAAAACGGTCATGACTTTCATGATCGGAGGTGTCTGGAAAAGACATGACCGTTAGACGAAGCCGCTGCTCTGGTCAAGCAGCCCGTCGTACTGCCTACCCATCTGGTCGAGGCTGGTGAGCAGTTGCGCGCTGGTCGTGCGCAACCTCTGCGACAGCATTACCACCAGTGCCATCAGGATCTTGGCGCCCAGAATGGGCTGTTCGAGAATGATGCGCGCCAGGTTCTCGCGCGTCAGGACGCCGACCACCGTCCCTGCATCGGCAATACAGGTCGCAGAACGCGGATGACCGTCGATCAAGGACATCTCGCCGAGTGTCTTGCCATTGGCAACAACGGCGATCAGGCGTGGCGGATTGCCGCCGGCCTGTTTGAAGACCTCGATGCGCCCCTCGATCACGAACAGCATGAAGTCTCCTGCGTCACCCTGACGCAGCACTTCCTGGTCGGTCTGTGCCCGGTACACCTGCATGAATGGACTGATCAGGCAGACCTCTGCAAGACTCAGGTCCTCAAACAGGGGGGAATAGGGAAGCAAGGCGTGCACCTGCGCGGCGAACGGCGTCGCATCGCCAAGATATTCAAATTCTGACAGGCGTCGGTCAGTCAAGGGTTGCACGTACGGATCACTCGACGGTAACCGACTTTGCCAGATTGCGCGGCTTGTCCACGTCGGTTCCGCGCACCAGCGCGACATGGTAAGCGAGCAATTGCAGCGGCACCACGTGCAGCAAGGCCGAGAGTGCGCCGTAGTGCTCGGGCAGTTGCAAGACTTGAATCCCGTTCGATTCCTTCATCTCACTGTCCGCATCGGCGAACACATAGAGTTCCCCGCCACGAGCGCGCACTTCCTGCAGATTGGACTTGAGTTTTTCCAGCAGGGCATCGTTGGGAGCGACGGCGATGACCGGCATGTCGCGATCGACGAGCGCCAAGGGGCCATGCTTGAGTTCGCCGGCCGGGTAGGCCTCGGCATGAATATAGGAGATCTCCTTGAGCTTGAGTGCGCCTTCCATGGCAATCGGGTAATGCCGGCCACGCCCCAGGAACAGGGCATGCTGCTTCATCGAGAAGCGCTCCGCCCATTCACGAATCTGTGGTTCGAGTTCGAGGATTTTGGCCACCGCCATCGGCAGATGCCGTACCGCATGCAGTTCTGCAGCCTCTTCCTGCCCGTCAAGGCGCCGGCGAACCTTGGCGAGCACCAGCGTCAGCAGGTAGAGCGCGGCGAGTTGCGTGGTAAACGCCTTGGTGGAAGCAACACCGATTTCCGGACCCGCACGGGTAATGAAACGCAGGCTGTTCTCGCGCACCAGCGAAGACTCGGGGACGTTGCAGATACAGAGCGTGTGCTGCATGCCCAAGGCCTTGGCATGTTGCAGCGCAGCCAGCGTGTCGGCGGTTTCGCCTGATTGAGAGATGGTCACTACCAGAGTCTGCGGGTCGGGCACCGAGTCACGATAGCGATACTCGCTGGCCACTTCAACCGAACACGGGATGCCGGCGATCGATTCGAGCCAGTAACGGGCAACCAGCCCGGCGTGATAGCTGGTTCCACAGGCGATGATCAAGACCTGCCGGACCTCGCCAAGGATCGTCTCGCTTTCGGCACCGAAGATCCCGGGCTGGATGCTGCGCGCCGCACCGAGCATCTCGAGCGTGTTGGCCAGCGCGACCGGCTGCTCGAAGATCTCCTTCTGCATGTAGTGCCGGTAATTGCCAAGCTCGATCGCCTCTGCCGAGAGTTGAGATTCGCTCTCGGGACGTTCCACCGGCATCCCATTTACCCGCGTGATGCGGTAACTGTCGCGCATCAGTTCGGCGCAGTCCCCGTTATCCAGATAGACCATCCGGCGCGTGACCTGCACCAGTGCCGAGGCATCGGAGGCGGCGTAGCAGGCGTCATCGCTGAGACCCAGCAGCAAGGGCGCGCCTTCGCGCGCGACCACCAGTCGGCTCGGGTCCGATTCACGCAGCACGGCAATCGCGTAGGCTCCCTGCAGTTGCGCGATCGCCTGACGAACAGCACTCAGAAAGTCCGGAGTGGTCTTCAGTTCATGAGCAATCAGGTGCGCCACGACTTCAGTATCGGTATCCGACGTAAATTGGTAACCCAGCGCCTTGAGGCGTCCACGCAGAGATTCGTGGTTTTCGATGATCCCGTTGTGCACCACCGCCAGACCTGCGGAGATATGCGGGTGGGCATTGCGTTCACAGGGAACGCCATGCGTGGCCCAGCGCGTGTGTGCGATACCGGTATTGCCGGCAACATGCGACTCATCGACCTGCGCGGCCAGTTCGGCAACACGGCCGACCGAGCGCAGCCGATGCAGACCGCTGGCGTCGATCAGGGCAAGACCGGCCGAATCGTAGCCACGATATTCGAGCTTGCGCAGACCTTCGAGAAGAACAGGAACGATATTGCGGTCGGCGACCGCGGCAACGATGCCACACATGGTCAGATCACTTCTTCTGTGGCCGTTTCCAGCCGGGGATGGAAATCTGCTTGGCACGCGAGATGGTCAGCGCGTCTGGTGGAGCGTCCTTGGTCAGGGTCGTCCCGGCACCCAGTGTGGCGCCACGACCCACCGTGACCGGTGCGACCAACTGCGTATCGGAGCCGATGAAGGCGTCATCCTCGATGATGGTCTTGAACTTGTTGGCGCCATCATAGTTGCAGGTAATCGTGCCGGCACCAATGTTGACCCGGCTGCCGACGACAGCGTCGCCGACATAGGCCAGGTGATTGGCCTTCGAAAACGCTGCGAACCTGCTGTTCTTGAGTTCGACAAAGTTGCCGACATGGACACTGGAGGCGAGTTCAGTCCCCGGACGCAAACGGGCGAAAGGTCCGATCACGCCATCCGGTCCGACAGTCGCGCCTTCAAGGTGACTAAAAGCGGCAAGACGCGAACCGGCACCGATATGGGCATTCTTCAGCACACAGGCAGGCCCGACCTCGACGGCTTCTTCGAGGACCACCCGACCCTCGAAAACACAGTTCACGTCGATGAATACATCGCGCCCACAGAGCAGTTCGCCACGCACGTCAATGCGTGCCGGGTCAGCGAGGCGAACACCCTGCTCCATCAGACGTTCGGCGGTTCGACGTTGGGCAACCCGCTCGAGCTGGGCAAGCTGCCCCTTGCTATTGACGCCCAGCACCTCCGATTCGCTCTGCGCTGGTGTCGTACGGATCGGCACGCCTGCGGCAACAGCCATCCCGACGATGTCGGTCAGGTAGTACTCCTGCTGCGCGTTGTCGTTCGAAAGCCGGCCAAGCCAATCGGACAGGTAGACCGTCGGTAGCGCGACGATGCCGGTATTCACTTCACGAATCGCTCGCTCTGCGGCCACTGCATCCTTCTGCTCGACGATGCGCACCACCTCGCCGGCTGCGTTGCGGACGATTCGACCGTAGCCGTCGGGGTCGGCAAGTTCGACGGTCAGAATGGCCAGGGCGTCGCGCGCCGCATGCACCAACTGCTTGAGCGTTTCCGTTTGAATCAGGGGCACGTCACCGTAGAGTACCAACGTTGTCCCGGTGGCACCCAGATGCGGCAGGGCCTGCATGACGGCATGGCCGGTCCCGAGTTGCGGCTCCTGCAGGACCCAGACCAGGTCCGGAGCATCGATCGTCGTCCGCACGGCGTCGCCGCCGTGCCCATAGACAACACAGAGGCGCTGCGGCACGAGGCTGCGGGCGGTATCCAGCACATGCGCGAGAAGCGCCTTGCCGGCCAGTGGATGCAGCACCTTGGGCAAATTGGAATGCATGCGCTTGCCTTGCCCGGCGGCGAGAATGACGATATTCATGAACAGGAACCCGGTAGAACGCGATGGTTGGAATCTCTCCTGCTGCCTGCCCTCGCACGGCAACAGCGCCCCGGTGGACGAGTCAGATCCGGAGCTGATCGGCGTCACGACAGGCGCCAATCGTCTTGCCGTATATTATTTCAGTTACAGACATGAACAACTCACAACAATGTCACGCTTTGGCGCTGTTCTTGACCTGAAAAAACCGTCATTGTCACGGCAGGCAACAACGACGGCACGAATTGCATTCGTCACGGAATGCAATTCGTGATGACGTGTCACCGCGGCAGATCGGAACGGCCCATCAGAAAAGCATCCACTTCCCGTGCGCATTGTCGACCTTCGCGAATGGCCCAGACGACGAGCGACTGGCCTCGCCGCATGTCGCCGGCGGCAAACACTTTCGCGACGCTGGTGGCGTAACAGCCTTCCCCATCGGTCGTCGCCTTGACGTTGCCACGTGCGTCGAGCTCAACCGCCAGTTGCTCCAGCAGGCCTTGCCTGACCGGCGAAACAAAGCCCATGGCCAGTAATACCAGGTCGGCCGCGATCTCGGTTTCGCTACCGGGGACTTCCTGCATGTGGCCTTTGCTCCAGTCTACGCGAACCACCTTGAGGGCTTTCAGCTTGCCGTTCTCACCGAGGAATTCCTTGGTCGAGACGGCAAAATCGCGCGCACAACCTTCTTCATGCGAAGAAGAAGTCCGCAGTTTGAGCGGCCAATACGGCCAGGTCAGGCTCTTGTTCTCCTGCTCCGGTGGTTGCGGCATCACCTCGAACTGGGTGACCGACAGCGCGCCATGCCGGTTGCTGGTGCCGACGCAGTCGGAACCTGTATCGCCACCACCGATCACGATCACCCGCTTGCCAGTTGCGAGAATCTGCGCAGGTACTCGGTCGCCGGCGTTGACCCGGTTCTGCTGAGGCAGGAACTCCATCGCGAAATGTACGCCGTCGAGGTCGCGACCGGGCACCCTGAGGTCACGCGGCAACTCGGCGCCTCCGGCGATGATGAGCGCGTCAAAGTTGGCCAGCAACTGCGCCACCGGCACTGCCTTGGCACCGCTGCCGCCAATCTCCTGGTTGACACGAAACTCGACGCCCTCAGCCTGCATCTGCTCGATGCGTCGGTCGATATGCGATTTCTCGAACTTGAAATCGGGAATTCCGTAGCGCATCAGGCCACCCACACGGTCGTTCTTTTCAAAGACGACCACTGCGTGCCCGACGCGCGCCAGCTGCTGGGCAGCCGCCAAGCCGGCCGGGCCGGAACCGACGACGGCCACTTTCCTGCCGGTCTTGACCTTCGGCGGCTGTGGAACGATCCAGTCCTTTTCCCAACCCTTGTCAACGATCGCATGCTCGATCGACTTGATGCCGACCGGGTCGGTGTTGATATTGAGCGTACACGCCGCTTCGCATGGTGCCGGGCAGATACGGCCGGTGAAATCCGGGAAATTGTTGGTGGAATGCAGCACCGCCAGCGCCTGTTCCCAATGGCCACGGTAAACCAGGTCATTCCAGTCAGGAATGATGTTATTCACCGGACAGCCGGTGTTGCAGAACGGAATCCCGCAATCCATGCAGCGGGCGCCCTGCTGCTTCGCCTGCTCGTCGGTGAGGGTCCGGACAAATTCGCGGTAGTGCTTCAGGCGCAATGCGGTGGGCTCACTGACCTCCGCCAGACGCTGATATTCGATGAATCCAGTCGGCTTACCCATCCTTATGCTGCCTCCAGTTGCTTTTGCGCCGCCAGCTCGCCAAGTACCCGACGGTACTCGTGTGGCATGATCTTCACGAAGCGTCTGCGACACCGCTCCCAGTCATTGAGCAATCGCAGCGCCTGCCGGCTGCCGGTATACCGATAGTGTTTGTCGATCAGTCCCTTGAGCAGCACTTCGTCGATCACCCCGAGATGGCGTACATCCACTTTGCCGTGACCCTCGAGATCATCGCCGGCGTCGCTGCCCTGGCGGGCCACCAATTCCTCCTCGACCGGCTCCAGTGATACCTGCGCCATGTTGCAGCGCGACTCGAAGCTTCCTTCTTCGTCAAGCACGTAAGCCACGCCACCGGACATGCCCGCCGCAAAGTTGCGGCCGGTCATGCCGAGCACCACGACGGTACCGCCGGTCATGTACTCGCAGCCATGGTCACCGACTCCCTCGACGACGGCGGTGGCCCCCGAGTTGCGAACGGCAAAGCGCTCGCCGGCGACACCGGCGAAGAACGCCTCGCCCTCGATCGCGCCATAAAGAACGGTATTGCCCACAATGATGTTGTGCATCGTCTCACCACGGAAACCTGCACTCGGACGGACGATAATCCGTCCACCCGACAAACCTTTGCCGACGTAGTCGTTGGCTTCGCCAATCAGGTCCAGGGTCACCCCGCGCGCCAAAAACGCACCGAAGGTCTGCCCCGCGGTACCGGTGAAATGAATTTCGATGGTGCCGTCAGGCAGTCCGGCGTGCCCGTAGATCTCCGCGATCCGACCGGACAACATCGCTCCAACCGTCCGATTGATGTTGCGCAACGGCAGGTCGATCCTGACCTTCTCGCAACGATCTAGAGCCGGTTTGGCAAGTGCAATGAGCTGATTGTCGAGCGCCTTTGCCAGACCGTGATCCTGTTGTTCGCACTGAAACACCGGTGCACCGATCCGGTTTTCCGGGCGGTAGAAAATCCGGCTGTAGTCGAGCCCCCGTGCCTTCCAGTGACTGATGCCTTTTTGCATGTCGAGCAGATCACTGCGGCCGATCAACTCGTTGAAACGGCGAATGCCGAGCAATGCCATCAGTTCACGCACTTCCTCTGCGACGAAGAAGAAATAATTGACCACATGTTCGGGCTGACCGGAAAACCGGCGGCGCAGCACCGGATCCTGCGTGGCCACACCCACCGGACAGGTGTTGAGGTGACACTTGCGCATCATGATGCAGCCTTCGACGACGAGCGGCGCCGTCGCGAAACCAAACTCGTCGGCGCCGAGCAGCGCACCGATCAGGACATCACGCCCGGTTTTCATCTGTCCGTCAACCTGCACCCGCACACGCCCACGCAGGCGGTTGAGCACCAGCGTCTGCTGAGTCTCGGCAAGACCCAGTTCCCATGGCGAACCCGCGTGCTTGATCGACGATTGCGGGCTGGCGCCCGTGCCGCCGTCATGGCCGGCGATCACCAGATGGTCGGCCTTGGCCTTGGTCACACCGGCTGCGACTGTACCGACACCGATTTCGGAAACCAGTTTGACGCTGATCGAAGCCTTGGAGTTGGTGTTCTTCAGATCGTGAATCAGCTGCGCCAGGTCTTCGATCGAGTAGATGTCGTGATGCGGTGGTGGCGAAATGAGCCCGACGCCGGGCACCGAGTGGCGGAGGTAGCCAATGTATTCGGACACCTTGTGACCCGGCAACTGCCCTCCTTCACCCGGCTTGGCTCCTTGCGCCATTTTGATCTGAATCTGGTCGGCGTTGACCAGATATTCGGCAGTCACTCCGAAACGCCCGGAAGCAACCTGTTTGATCGCCGAGCGCAGGCTGTCGCCAGGCTGCAACTGATAGTCGCGTTCGATGCGCGTCCTGCCGACCACGTCGGAAACCTTTTCGTTGCCCTTGAGCACCTTGAAGCGTGCCGGATCCTCGCCTCCCTCGCCGGTGTTCGACTTGCCGCCAAGACGGTTCATGGCGATCGCCAGAGTGCTGTGGGCTTCGGTCGAAATCGACCCGAGCGACATCGCCCCGGTGGCAAAACGCTTGACGATTTCCTTGGCCGGCTCGACTTCATCGAGCGGCACCGGCGCACCGGCGGGCTTCAGCTCGAACAGTCCACGTAGCGTCATGTGGCGCCGCGTCTGGTCATTGATCAGTTGCGCGTATTCCCTGTAGGTCTCGTACTTGCCCGTACGCGTGGCATGTTGCAGCTTGGCGATCGCATCCGGTGTCCACAGGTGTTCTTCGCCGCGCACGCGGTAAGCGTATTCGCCGCCGGCGTCGAGCATGGTCGCCAACACCGGGTCGTCGCTGAAAGCTTGCTTGTGCAGGCGAATCGCCTCCTCCATGACTTCGAAGACACCGATCCCTTCCACCTGCGTCGACGTGCCGGTGAAATACTTGTCGACCATCTTCTTCTGCAGGCCGATGGCTTCGAAGATCTGGGCCCCGGTATAGGACATATAGGTCGAGATGCCCATCTTGGACATGACCTTGAGCAGGCCCTTGCCGACGCCTTTGATGAAGTGCCTGATCGCCTTGTCACCTTTCTCGGCATCGCCGCCGGCGATCTGCTGCAGGGTTTCAAGTGCCAGATAGGGATGTACTGCTTCCGCCCCGTAACCGGCCAGCAAGGCAAAATGATGCGTCTCGCGCGCCGCACCGGTTTCGACTACCAGGCCGACCCGGGTACGCAGCCCTTTGGTCACCAGATGGTGATGCACCGCCGAAGTCGCCAGCAGCGCAGGGATTGCAACATGCTCCGCGTCGACCCGACGATCCGAAACGATGAGGATGCTCGATCCCTTGTGCACATGGTCCTCGGCTTCGGCGCACAGCGACGCCAGCCGGGCTTCGACGCCTTCGTTACCCCAGGCCAGCGGATAGCAGATGTCGAGCTCGGCGGAGTGGAACTTGTTGCCGGTGTAGGTCGCAATACGACGCAATTTGGCCATGTTGTCGAAATCGAGCACCGGCTGCGCGACTTCAAGACGATACGGCGGGTTGATCTCGTTGATTCCGAGAAGGTTCGGTTTGGGGCCGATGAAGGACACCAGCGACATCACCAGCTGCTCGCGGATCGGGTCGATCGGTGGATTGGTGACCTGTGCGAACAACTGCCGAAAATAGTTGAACAGTGGTTTGCTGCGGTTCGACAGAACGGCCAGTGGGGAATCATTGCCCATCGAGCCGGTGGCCTCCTCACCCGAGGTGGCCATCGGCTCGAGAATGAACTTGAGGTCTTCCTGGCTATAACCAAAGGCCTGCTGACGGTCGAGCAAGGGCACCGAACAGGCACTCGGCGCAACGTTCTTCGGCAACGGCAGATCGTCGAGCTTGATGTTGATGCGGCTCAGCCAGTCCTGATAAGGCTTGGTCAGTGCCAGCGTATCTTTCAGTTCCGCATCGTTGATGATGCGTCCCTGGTCGAGATCGATGAGAAACATCTTGCCCGGCTGCAAGCGCCATTTCTTGACAATCCGCTCCTCGGGAATCGGCAGCACGCCGGCCTCCGAGGCCATCACCACCAGATCGTCGTCGGTGACCAGGTAGCGCGCCGGACGCAGGCCGTTACGGTCAAGGGTGGCGCCGATCTGGCGCCCATCGGTGAAGGCCACGGCCGCCGGGCCATCCCAGGGCTCGATCATTGCCGCATGGTACTTGTAGAATGCGCCGCGCCTCTCGTCCATCAGCGTGTGCGATTCCCAGGCTTCGGGAATCAGCATCATCATTGCGTGCGCCAGCGAATAACCGCCCATCACCAACAGCTCGAGCGCGTTGTCGAATGAAGCAGAATCGGACTGACCCGGATAAATCAGTGGCCAGATCTTTTCCAGATCGGCGCCGAGCAGCGGCGATGAAGTGCCCTTCTCACGCGCCCGCATCCAGTTGTAATTGCCGCGCAGGGTATTGATCTCGCCGTTGTGCGCAATCATCCGGAACGGATGGGCGAGTTGCCAGGTCGGAAAGGTATTCGTCGAGAAACGCTGGTGAGCCAGCGCCAGCGCCGAGATGCAACGCGGATCCTTGAGGTCGGTGTAGTACTCGCCGACCTGGTGAGCGAGCAGCAAACCCTTGTAAACGATCGTCCGCGCCGACATCGACGGCTGGTAGAACTCCTTGCTGTGCTTCAGCCCGAGCGCCTGGATGGCGTTGGCGGCGCGGCGGCGAATCACGTAGAGCTTGCGCTCGAGTGCGTCGGTGACCATGATATCCGGCCCACGGCCGACGAAGATCTGGCGAATCACCGGTTCCCTGGCGCGCACCGTCGGTGACATCGGCAGGGCATGGTCGACCGGCACATCGCGCCAACCCAGAACGATCTGGTGCTCCGAACGGACAGCACGCTCGATTGCTTCCTGACAGGCCAGGCGCGAAGCGGACTCCTTGGGCAGAAATACCATCCCTACGCCATAGTCACCGGGTTGCGGAAGCAGGATGCCCTGCCTGGCCATCTCTTCTCGAAACAAGCCGTCTGGAATCTGGATCAGGATCCCGGCGCCATCTCCCATCAGCGGGTCGGCGCCGACCGCACCGCGATGATCAAGATTCTTCAGAATCAGCAGGCCCTGCTCGATGATCGAGTGACTCTTCTTGCCCCGGATGTGCGCTACAAAACCGACGCCGCAGGCATCGTGCTCGTTGGCCGGGTCATAAAGCCCCTGCCCTTCAGGTATGGCCGCATTCATCACACTCGAATCCTCAAAAAACAAAGACAGTACCCAGGCAGGCCCTGATTGAAACGTCACGACGTCCGGCGCAAAACCGATCAACCGGGCCACTCACGGGGACTGGCGACTATACCCTGAATAGCTCAACCATTCAAGATGCTGCGCCGCACCAAGAAAGTGCACGAAATCGTCTCCCTGGCACCGAAAAGAGGCGCCCGATGCTCTTGCACGACTGCCCGACAGATCGGCATCCCAAGTCAGAAATCAAGCAATATTCATGCCCATCAAGGCAATTTTTTTGCTGCAGCTTCAACGTCCCCCCCTGCGGCAAGCCATGATTTCCTGTTCGGCGTCAGCAAGGCGTGCATGCAACCATCCAGAAAAGGGACGGCCACACCTTTCCCGGTTCGTCGCGATCGTTTGGCTCACAGATGCAGCGCGTTTTTTCTGACGTTTGGTCATGGTAAAGTCCGCGCCGGACTTGTGCTAAGCTCAGATTGGCGGCTTGTCTGGCCGGCTGCGCCACAAGCAGGGGGAAGATTGCCCGGTAGCGATTGCCGACAGGGACTTTTCCGAGCGAGTTGAAGACCGTGACTGGAGATTTTTTTGGGGAAGGCTGGTTTCGCGCCCTGCGAACCGGTTATTTTGAAAATACTGGCAATACACATGATGGAGGAATGAATGCCGCTCACAATCGGAGTTCCCAGAGAGACTGCTGCAGGAGAAAAACGGGTTGCGACCGTACCCGAAGTCGTTGAAAAACTGATCAAGCTGGGTTTCGCCGTGCTGGTCGAATCCGGCGCCGGCGACGCCGCGAACATCTCGGACGACGCGTACAAGGCTGCCGGCGCTGCGATCGCCGAAGGAGCGGCCAACCTTTGGTCTTCGTCGGACATCATCTTCAAGGTACGCGGCCCGTCGGCCGAAGAAGTCGGCCTGATGCGCCAGGGAAGTACGCTGGTCAGCTTCATCTGGCCGGCGCAGAACCCGGAACTCCTGCAGCAGCTCGCGGCCCGCAAGGTGACCGTGCTGGCCATCGACTCGCTGCCGCGCACGCTCTCGCGCGCCCAGAAGATGGACGCGTTGACTTCCCAGGCTGGCGTCGCGGGCTACCGCGCCGTCATCGAGGCCGCCAACGCCTTTGGTCGCTTTTTCAATGGCCAGATCACGGCGGCGGGCAAGGTTCCGCCGGCCAAGGTTTTCGTTGCCGGTGCCGGCGTGGCCGGCCTGGCGGCGATTGGCACGGCCGCCAACCTCGGCGCCATCGTTCGTGCCAACGACACGCGTGCCGAAGTGGCCGATCAGGTCGCGTCGCTGGGCGGCGAATTCGTCAAGGTCGATTACGACGAAGAAGGTTCCGGCGGCGGTGGTTACGCCAAGGTGATGAGCGAGGGCTTCCAGAAGGCCCAGCGCGACATGTACGCCAAACAGGCCCGAGAGGTCGACATCATCATCACGACCGCGCTGATCCCTGGCAAACCGGCGCCCAGGCTGATCACTGCCGAGATGGTCCGCTCAATGAAGCCGGGCAGCGTGATCGTCGACATGGCCGCCGAACAGGGTGGCAACTGCGAGTTGACCGAGCCGGGCCAGGCGGTGGTGAAGCACGACGTCACCATCATCGGTTACACCGACCTGGTCAGCCGCTTGGCGCGGCAGTCGTCGACGCTGTACAGCACCAACCTGTTGCGCCTTGCCGAGGAACTGTGCAAGACCAAGGACGGCATCATCGACGTCAACATGGAGGACGAAGCCATCCGCGGCCTGACGGTTATCAAGGAAGGCAACGTGACTTGGCCGCCCCCGGCACCCAAGCCGTCGGCAGCGCCAGTTGCGGCACCGGCGGCGGCCCAGCCCGTGGCTGCCACGAAAAAGCCGCACGGTCACGGCAAGGCCAGTGAACCCGCTTCGGGAACCGGCGTTGCCGTCATGTTTGCTGCTGCAGCGGCTCTCTTCTGGTTCATCGGCGCCAGTGCGCCACCCGCCTTCCTCGGTCATTTCACGGTCTTCGTCCTCGCCTGCTTCGTCGGCTACATGGTCGTGTGGAACGTCAAGCCGGCCCTGCATACACCGCTGATGAGCGTCACCAACGCCGTCAGCAGCATCATTGCCATCGGCGCGCTGGTCCAGATCGCGCCGCCGATCGAAACCGGACTCGATCGTCCGGAAGACTGGATTCGCTGGCTGGCGATCGGTGCCATCGTCCTGGCGACCATCAACATGTTCGGTGGTTTCGCCGTAACCCAGCGCATGCTGGCAATGTTCCGCAAATAGGAGTTGATGAACATGTCTGAAAGCTTGGCAACCGTCTCCTATCTCGGAGCAACGATTCTTTTCATTCTCTGCCTCGGCGGCCTCAGCAATCAGGAGACCTCCCGCCGCGGCAACCTCTACGGGATCATCGGCATGACCATCGCCGTTCTGGCGACGGTCTTCGGTCCGCGTGTCGGCAGCGCCGGTTACGCGTGGCTGATCGGCGCGATGGCGGTCGGTGCGACGATCGGCATCTATGCCGCACGAACCGTCCAGATGACCCAGATGCCCGAACTGGTCGCATTGATGCACAGCATGGTCGGCCTCGCGGCGATGCTGGTCGGTTTTGCCAACTACATCGACCCGGTCACGGCGACCGGCATGACCGGGGCCGAAAAAGCGATCCACGAGGTCGAAATCTATGTCGGCATCTTGATCGGTGCCGTCACCTTTTCCGGCTCGGTCATCGCCTTCGGCAAGTTGTCCGGCAAGATCTCGGGTAACCCACTGCTGCTCCCGGCGCGCCACTGGATCAACCTCGCCGGCCTACTGGTCGTCATTTACTTCGGCCGGGAATTCCTGCACGCCAGCTCGATCAGCGACGGCATGACACCGCTGGTGGTGATGACCGTCATCGCCCTGCTGTTCGGCATCCACATGGTGATGGCGATCGGCGGTGCCGACATGCCGGTGGTGGTCTCGATGCTCAACAGCTACTCCGGTTGGGCGGCGGCGGCAACCGGCTTCATGCTGTCGAACGACCTGCTGATCGTCACCGGTGCCCTGGTCGGCTCGAGCGGCGCGATCCTGTCTTACATCATGTGTGCGGCGATGAATCGCCATTTCATCAGCGTCATCGCCGGCGGCTTCGGTACGACCGGAGGAACGCCTGCAGCGGCCGTTGGTGGCGCTCAACCGGCCGGCGAAGTGGTGCCGATCAGTGCGCCGGAAACGGCCGAGTTGTTGCGTGAGGCCAAGAACGTGATCATCGTCCCGGGTTACGGGATGGCGGTCGCGCAAGCCCAACATACGGTCTACGAAATCACTCGTCTGCTGCGCGAGAAAGGCGTCAACGTGCGCTTCGGCATTCACCCGGTGGCCGGCCGCATGCCCGGCCACATGAACGTGCTCCTCGCCGAAGCCAAGGTACCCTACGATATCGTCTTCGAAATGGACGAACTCAACGACGACTTCCCGACCACCGATGTGGCGATGATCATCGGCGCCAACGACATCGTCAATCCGGCTGCGCAGGATGATCCGAGCAGCCCGATCGCCGGCATGCCGGTGCTCGAGGTGTGGAAGGCCAAGACTTCGATCGTCATGAAGCGCAGCATGGCCTCCGGCTACGCCGGCGTGGACAATCCACTCTTCTACAAGGAAAACAACCGCATGCTCTTTGGCGATGCCAAGAAGATGCTCGATGAGGTGCTGGTTGCCCTGAAGAGCTGATCGGGGAATCCTTCCTCGTTCGCCCCGCAACGCCCGCATGTGCGGGCGTTGTGCTTTTCAGGGGGGCGAACTTTTCGGATGCAGATCGACATCTGGTAGAATCGCGGTGATGAGTGCAAGGGCGCATCCGCCAGCTATCCTATCTCTAGGGGGTGACATGGAGGTCAAAGAAGTTCTGCAGGTCAAAGATTCAGCACTGTTTGCCGTACATCCCGACTCGCCTCTTTCGGAAGCGGTCATCATGATGGCCGAAAATGACATCGGCTCGGTGATCGTCATGGAGGGAGGCAAGTTGGCAGGAATGCTGACTTTCCGTGAAGTCATGGCAATCCTCGCCAAACGCCAGACCGAGCGCCGGGTCGGGCCAACGCCACCGATTGCCGAAATTCTGGTCATCGAGGCGATGGACCGCAACCCCCCAACCGCTGATCCGGACATGGACGTCGACGAATTGCGCCGAATCATGGTGGACACGCACACTCGCTATGTGCCGGTCATGGAAGAAAATACCATTGTCGGGATCGTCTCCTTTCACGATGTCGCCAAGGCCGTGCTCGAAGAGCGCAACCTGGAAAACAAGTTGCTCAAGGCATACATCAAGGATTGGCCGTCGCCTTAGCACGCACGCTGCTCGCCGACGCGCGGCAAACCCCGCCCGCAGGGTTTCTCAGCCCTCCAGACCCACCGCACCCTCCAGACCCACCGCAAACAAGCGGCGATGTTCCTTGACGGCATAGCGATCGGTCATCCCGGCGATATAATCGGCCACCCTGCGGACTTGGTCACCCCCATCGGCAAGGACCTGATATTGCGGGGGCAGCAAGCGCGGATTGCTGACAAAGGCGGAAAATAGATCTCTGACGATACGTTGCGCCCTGCTGGCCATCCGCAGAACCTGATAGTGCTGATAGAGTCGGATATGCAGGAAGCGCTTAAGTTGGCGCTGCGCCGCGTATAAATCGTCCGAGAACGCCACCAATGGCGGCGCCAGGTGCACCTCGGCAAGATCCCGCGGCCTTTGCCGTGCGATGTGGGTTTTGGTGGTCTCGATCAGGTCGCAAACCAGGGTATTGATCATGCGCCGGATAGTTTCGTGGATCAAGCGGCGCCCGTTCAGTTCGGGGTAGACTTTCCGGACATCGGCAATGTGCAGGGAAAACAGGCTGACTTCCTGAAGCTGTTCGAGCGTGATCAGCCCGGCGCGCAATCCGTCGTCCACGTCATGATTGTTATAGGCGATTTCATCCGCCAGGTTGCAGATCTGCGCCTCGAGCGACGGTTGTGTGTGTCTGATGAAACGCTCGCCGAGTTTTCCAAGCTGACGAGCGTTGTCCAAGGAGCAATGCTTGACAATGCCTTCGCGGGTCTCAAAACAGAGGTTGAGGCCATCAAAAGCAGCGTAGCGCTCCTCCAGCAGGTCAACCGTTCGCAGACTCTGCAGATTGTGCTCAAAGCCTCCATGTGCGCGCATGCAATCGTTGAGCGCATCCTGCCCGGCATGGCCAAAAGGCGTATGACCGAGATCGTGAGCAAGCGAAATGGCTTCGGCCAGATCCTCGTTGAGTTGTAGCGAACGCGCGATTCCACGCGCGATCTGGGCGACTTCGAGGCTGTGTGTCAGGCGGGTACGAAAGAGATCACCTTCGTGATTGACGAACACCTGCGTCTTGTATTCGAGGCGTCGAAAGGCCGTCGAATGGATGATCCGGTCACGGTCGCGCTGGAACTCGCTGCGATGGACGGGTTCGCTGTCGGAATAACGGCGACCGCGTGAGTTGAGCGCCGTGACCGCGTACGGAGCAAGGTCAGGCATGCGCAGAGCGCGCGCCAATGGCCCTGCGGATTTCGGCCAGTGGTGCTGCGTCGCTGAGCACCGCCTGCCCGAGCTTCTTCAGAAGAACCAGGCGGAGCTTGCCATCCTGAACCTTCTTGTCGTGCTGCATCAATTCGAGATAGCGCTCGACGTTCAAGGCCGGCCCGCACACTGGCAAGCCTGCGCGCTGAAAAAGCCGCTCGACACGCAGAAGGTCATGCCGGTCGATCCAGCCCAGCAGCGACGACAGTTCGGCCGCCATCAGCGAACCCGCCGCAATAGCCTCACCGTGCAGCCATTCGCCATAGCCAACGCCGGTTTCAATCGCATGCCCGAAGGTATGGCCGAGGTTGAGCAGGGCTCGCTCGCCCGCCTCACGTTCGTCAGCGACCACCACTTCCGCCTTGTTCCTGCACGAACGGCAAATCGCTTCAGCCAGGGCAACCGGTTCACGAGACAGCAGGGACTCCAGGTTAGCCTCCAGCCACTCAAGAAAGGGCAAATCCCTGATCAAACCGTACTTGATCACTTCTGCCAGGCCAGCCCGCAGCTCTCTGTCCGGCAACGTATTCAGGGTATCGGTATCGGCCAGCACAAGCTGTGGCTGATGGAAAGCCCCGATCATGTTCTTGCCGAGAGGGTGATTGATCCCGGTCTTGCCACCCACCGACGAATCGACCTGGGCCAGCAGGGTCGTCGGCACCTGGATGAAAGGCATGCCACGCTGAAAACAGGCCGCCGCGAAACCCGTGATGTCACCAACCACTCCCCCACCGAGGGCGATCAGGGTTGTTGACCGTTCGCAGCGTCGCTCCAGCAGTCCGTCGAAAATCGAGTTGAGGGTTTGCCAGTCCTTGAACCGTTCGCCATCGGGCAGCACCATCTCGACGACTTCAACGCCGGCCCGGCGCAAAGGGTCCGCCAAGCGCTGCAGGTACAGCGGCGCGACGGTCACGTTACTGACGATCGCCGCTTTCGGCTGCCGCAGTATCAGCAACTCGGCGCGCTCGATCAGCCCCCGCCCGACATGAATCGGGTAGGAACGATCCCCGAGTGCGACCGTCAGCGTTTTCATGGCTCTCCCACTTCCTTGATCAGCAAATTCAGAACCGACTGGACCGTGATTCGGCTGCCACTGACGACCAGGTCGGCGACTTCACGGTACAGCGGGTCGCGCTGTGCGTGCAGTTCCCGGAGCTTCTGGCGTGGGTCACTGACCTGTAACAGCGGTCGCTTCTTGTCGTGTCGCGTCCGTTCGTGGAGCGTTGGCAGCGGCACATCGAGATAGATCACCAGACCACTCGCTCGCAGGTTCTGCCGGTTCTCGGACCGCAATACGGCACCGCCCCCGGTCGCCACAACCTGAGCATCCCGGTCAGCCAGTTCGGCAATGACCTGTGCCTCGCGCTTGCGAAAGCCTTCCTCACCTTCAATCTCAAAGATCGTCGGCAGACCGACGCCGGTGCGCGCTTCGACCTCGTGATCTGTATCAACAAAATGATACGCCAGGCGCCTGGCCAGGGCCTTGCCGATGGTCGTTTTTCCGGCCCCCATCAGGCCAACCAGGTAGACATTGCGTTTGTCGTTGTTCACTCGCCTATTCTATCGCATGCTCAGGATGGCCATGGGAGCAGGAGCTCACCCGGCTGGCCGCCTATGCACACATACTACAGGCAGTGATCAGCGCAACGACAGATTCTCGACGACGATCCTCGGTGTGATGAAAACCAGCAGTTCGGTCTTGTCGTCAATCCATTCCCGGTTCTTGAACATCCATCCAACATAGGGAAGGTCGCCGAGAAACGGGATTCGCTGGGTGTTGGTACGCTTTTCCTGCGTGTAGATGCCGCCAATGACCACCGTGCCGCCATTCTCGACCAGCACTTCGGTCTTGACGTGCTTGGTATCGATCGCCACCCCTGCCCCTGTCGACAAACGGGTATTCGGAGTGTCCTTGTTGACATCCAGGGTCATGGTGATCTTGCCATCCGGGGTGATCTGTGGCTTCACCTTCAATGAGAGATTGGCCTTTCTGAACGATATGCTGGTGGCACCGGAACTTGTCGCCTGTTGATAAGGAATCTCTACTCCCTGCTCGATGATTGCTTCCACCTGGTTTGCCGTCATCACGCGTGGACTCGAGATCACCTTGCCACGTCCGTCAGCTTCCAGTGCTGAAATTTCCAGGTTGAGAAACTGTGTCAGCGAGTTGTCGTACAGACTCAGGTTGAGCAGTCCCGGGGTCCCCGATCTTGGCGTCGCTGGCAGATTCACGAGACCGAACGACGAAGATCTGGGGTCCGAATTGACGATGTACCCTTTGTCTTTGACCTGCTCTACAGTCGTGGTTACCCGGCCGGTGACCGAATCTACCGTAGAGGTCTTGTTTGTCGCACCAAAGGACAGACGAATGCCCAGATTCTTGGCAAACGAGTCGCCGGCTTCAACGATTCGCGCTTCGATCATCACCTGTCGGGCGGGGATGTCCACCTTGGCGATCATCGCCCGTACATCATCGAGGCGGCTCGGCGTATCCTTGACGAACATCATGTTCGA
>DIME01000152.1:11573-16255 GCA_002425405.1 Candidatus Accumulibacter vicinus | reverse complement strand
TGCACTGCTTCAGCCTTGATGTAGTTCATCTGGAAACTCTCGGTCTGCAGGGGCTCGAGGTCACCGATCTGCACTTTCGATTCGAAATCGAGCTTTTCCTTGGTCGCAATTTCCTCACGTGGCGCAATCAGAATGACATTTCCATTCTTGCGCATGTCCAGGCCCTTCTGCTGCATGATGATGTCGAGTGCCTGATCCCAGGGCACATCCTTGAGAATCAGGGTGATCGAGCCGCCGACGGAATCGCTGACGACCATGTTCATGCCGGTGAACTCGCCGATCACCTGCAGCAGACGGCGCACATCGACATTCTGGAAGTTCAGCGACAACTTCTCGCCCTGATAACCGCCACGCGAACCCTGCACCAGTTTGTTCGGATTCACGATGACCTGCTTGACCTCGATGACGAACTGACTGTCACTCTGATACGCGTTGTGTTCCCACAGGCCGCGCGGAGTGATGGTCATGCGGGCGTTGGCACCCTGCTGGTCGGTATGCACGGTCAACACCGGGGTTGCGAAATCGGTCACGTCAAGACGTTTGCGCAGCGTCTCCGGAACCGTCACCTTGGCGAAATCGACCACCAGCGTCGACCCCTGCTGCTTGATATCGATGCCTGCGTTGGCATCGGTCAGGTCAACCGTGATCCGCCCCTCGCCGTCCCTGCCGCGCCGGAAGGCGATGTCGCGAATGCTGTTGGACGAGGCAGACGGACGTGCCTGCGCGAAATGTTCGACCTTTGCCGCGCCCACTGTCGTCGCACTCGGTACCAGGGCGAGCAGCAGGCTGTTGCCATCGATCGTCGCCTCGTAGGTCATCGCCTTGTGCAGGTTCAGGACGAGGCGAGTCCGGTCCTCCGCCTGGACGATGTTGGCACTTTTCAAATCGCCCTCGTTATACGTTTGGCTCGACTTGCCGAGGCCGTTGGTCGTGTTCGGAAAATCAAAGGCCATACGTGCCGGCCTGGCGACACTGAAGGCTGCCGGCAGTGCTCGCAGGGGTTCCTTGAAAGTGAGCTTGACATTCAATACCGAGCCTTGCTGCACGACATTCATCGACTCAATCGAATTCGGCCGAACGTCTTCCTGGGCATGCACCGTTCCAAGCGCCCACAGCGCACCGGCAACCAGGCCAAACAGGTATTGTTTGATGTTGTGCTTCATTACTTTGCTCCCTTCTCCTGCAAAAGCAAGGTACTCGTCCTCTCCACCCAGTCACCGGCCGAATCCTGAACGAGTTCTCGCAGGGTGATATCCGCCTCGGAAACGTTGACCACCACGCCGAAATTCTGCCCCATGTAATTTCCGATCTTGATTTGGTACAACGTACCTTCAACCTGGATAATGGCGTACGACACCTTGTTTCTCGTCATCACGCCGACGTATTTCAGCGATTCCAGGGGATAAAGCTCCAACGGCTCTTTTGGCCGATCGAGGTCAGGCCGCAGGCCACCCCCCCCCTTCTTCTCCTCGGGACCCACCTTGGCCGGCTTGAAAGGGTCAAACAGACCGCCCACATCATAAGACGCAGGCTCGTAGGGCTCAACCACCGGCAAGGGGGGGATTTTGGCTTTGCTATCCTGAGCCGCGGTTTTCATCCATTCACGCAGATCCTCATGATCGCCCGTGGAACATGCGACCAGAAAGACCGTGCCAAGCAGGGCAACGAGTCTCCTCATTTCTTTCCAGCCTTCGCAGCTTGGGCGGCCTTCCTCTTCGCCGCCAGTTCTTCTTCGTCGAGATAGCGGAAGGTTTTGGTAATGGCATCCATCACCAAACCGTCCTTGCCCTGGGCAATGGCGATATTGTTCAAGGTGACGATCCTGGACAACTTGCCGATATCTCCGGCGAAAGCGCCGAAGTCATGATAAGAGCCGGTCAGGCGCACGTTGATTGGCAATTCTGCATAAAAGTCCTTGACTTGCTCCGCTCCAGGCTTGAACAACTCGAACTGCAGTCCTCTGCCCATCCCCGCCTGGTTGATTTCAACCAGCAAGGCCTCGACTTCAGATTTGTTGGGCAACTGTTTCAGGAGTGCACCGAAGGAACGGTCAATCTCGTTCAGGCGCTGCACGTACAGATCGAGGTTTACTGCCAGCTTCTTCTTGGCAACGAACTCATCCCGGAGCTTCAATTCGGTTTGCTGCTTGTTCTCCAGGGACACCAACTGTTCATCCCAGAAGAACCACCAGCCACCCAACAGGATCAACAGAAACAGGGCCAACAGGATGGTCACACGCGGCGCCAGAGGCCAGGTCCCTACATCCTTGGGATTCAGATCCTGGAAATCCCTGAAGATTGACCTCAAGTCGATGTTTCGAAGAGCGCTCGCTTTCACTTCTGCTCTCCTCCCCCGGTCGTTTTCCTCTTGATCGAGGCATTCATGGTGAATTCATTGAGGCGCCGCTTGTCGACAAGTACGGCCTTGATTTCCAGCAACTGCGGTTTTTCAAGCCACGGCGATGCCTCGATGTTGCGCATCAGCGTCGATACTCGGGCACTGGACTGGGCATAACCGCCGAGACTGATTCTCTGCCCCTCCTGCTTCAACGAGCGCAGGTACACCCCTTCCGGCATCTGCTTGGCCAGTTCGCTCAGCAAACGCACCGCTTCTGCCCGATCACGCTGCAATGATTCGATGATCCGTTTGCGCTCCATCAAGGCGTCGCTCTGCTCCTTGAGCCGCTTGATCTGATCGATCTCCTTGTTGAGGACGGCGATCTCCTGCTTGAGAAAATCGTTCCTGGCATCCTGCACCGAGATGTAACCGGCAATCACCGAGTAGACGAGAACCCCGATCAGCCCCGCAAGCAGCGTCACCAGGCCCAGCAAGGCGTAAAACTGTTGCCGCCGCGCTCTGCGCTTCTCTTCCCGATGCGGCAGAAGATTGATCCGTATCATGCGTCGAATCTCCTCAGCGCAAGACCGCAGGCGACCATCAATGACGAAGCATCGGCCAGCAGACTCTTGCCGCGAACCCGTTCGGCGAGCAGCATGTTGGCAAAGGGATTAGCAATGATCGTGTTGATCTGGGTCCGGGAAGCCACCACTTCGTCAACACCCGGAATGACTGCGCACCCCCCTGCGAGGACGATGTGGTTGACCTCGTTGAACTGCGTCGAAGTGAAGAAGAATTGCAAGGCACGCGACAGTTCCAGAGCCAGCGATTCAAGAAATGGCCGCAACAGTTCGGCCTCGTATTTCTCCGGCAGAGTATTTCGGCGTTTCTCGGCCTCTGCTTCCTCGAAGCTCATGCCAAACAGGCGGGCAATATCCTGCGTTAGTTGATTGCCGCCAAATGCCTGTTCGCGAGCGTAGAGTTGCTGGCCATTGCGGAGAACGGTGAAGTTCATCACATTGGCGCCGATGTCCACCAAGGCGACGATCTTCCCCTTGCCGCCTTCGGGAAGCTGTGCCTCAATCAGTTCAAAAGCGGCAAGCATGGCGTAGGACTCCACGTCCAACACCTTCGGCTTGAGGCCGGCCGATTCGGCAACGGCAACACGGTCTTCCACCTTTTCCTTACGCGACGCAGCAATCAGAACCTCGATCTCGTCAGGAGAAGACGGCGCGGGCCCGACCACCTGAAAATCCAGGTTGACTTCATCGAGAGGGAACGGGATGTACTGGTTGGCCTCGGACTCCACCAGCAGTTCGAGTTCATCCTCACGCTGCCCCGCCATGACAATGATTTTCTTGGTAATGACATGTGACGACGGCAGGGCGATCGCCACCTGCCGCGTCGCGGTCGCCAGCTTCTTCCAGGCTCGCCTGACGGATTCCGCGGCCGACTCAAGATTGACAATGTTGCCATCCGACACGACATCCCTTGGCAAGACTTCGATCGCGTAACGCTCGACACGGTAGCCACCCTTGCCATCACTGGCCAGCTCCACCATTTTGACCGACGACGAACTGATATCAAGACCGATCAGCGAGCGCGCCTTGGGATTAAAGATCGAAAAATCAAGCTGCAAATTGCCACTCCTCGCCTAAAAAACCCTTCAATAATTTGCAGTTAGCGTACCTATGGAGACTCTCCTTTCGATGCTAACAACAAGGTTACGGCATGTAAAGAAATTTCTGGAGGCTTTCGACACCACCCTGGTGGTGCTTGGCGTGAACCCCACAAACGCTCACCCGGCTTGCTTATCTGTTTGTTTTTACATTCAATCGGCTCTGTGAACAGGATTGCCATCGGCGCTGGCAATGACCTCTGGCAGGCCATCCGCTGAGCATCAGCGTCAATTGACTCCACTGGCCGCAACCGCTACATTACTGACCCGATCATTGCTCCCAGGCGGCTAGTGCTCGTTTTGCGCGGTGCAGACACTGACCCCGATGCGCACCTGCCCGTAAGGCACGGCATGCGGCTGAACACAGCCTTTCCTCAAAATACTCTCCTGTTGCTCGCGCTGCTCGCCGCCTGCGGCAAGGAGCCGGTAGCGCCCGAACCCGCCCGGCCGGTATTGACGCGCGTTCTTGGCGAGAGTTCGGGAGACGAGAGCCTCAACTACTCGGGAGAGGTTCGCTCGCGTTACGAAATCCCGCTCGCCTTCCGCATTCCCGGCAAGATCACTGCCCGCCTGGTCGATACCGGGGCCGTGGTCAAGGCCGGAGAGGTACTGGCCAGGCTCGATCCCGCCGATACCGCTCTGGCAGCGGCGGCGGCTTCCGCCCAAC
>DIME01000152.1:4321-11443 GCA_002425405.1 Candidatus Accumulibacter vicinus | reverse complement strand
GATCACTGCCCGCCTGGTCGATACCGGGGCCGTGGTCAAGGCCGGAGAGGTACTGGCCAGGCTCGATCCCGCCGATACCGCTCTGGCAGCGGCGGCGGCTTCCGCCCAACTGGACCTTGCTGCTGCCGATCTCGGGCGTTTCCGGAATCTGCATGCCATGAACTTTGTCAGCCAGGCAGCCCTTGAGGCCAAGGAGACCAGCTTCAGGGCCGCACAGGTACAGGCTGAACTGGCTCGCAACCAGACCGCGTATACGGTTCTCAAAGCCGAGCAGGCGGGGGTCGTCGGACTCGTCATGGCAGAAGTCGGCCAGGTTGTGGCGGCCGGGCAGACCGTGATGCGACTGGCGCGTGCCGACACCCTGGAAGTCGCGATCTCGATCCCCGAGGCACGCATGCCGGAGCTGCGCTCGCTTCGATCGGCAGAGGTGAGACTGTGGGCAGACAACGACGCCAGCTATCCGGGAACGCTGCGCGAAGTGTCGGCGGTTGCCGACCCGATCTCCCGCAGCTATGCGGCACGCGTGTCGATTCACCATCCGGATGCCCGGGTCCTGCTCGGGATGACCGCCCGGGTACACTTCCATCGCCCTGACGGGAAAGCCCGCCTGACGGTGCCACTGACGGCCATTTTTCAGCACGCTGGCCAGCCAGCGCTGTGGGTGGTCAGCGCGGAGCAAACCGTCACCTTGCGACCGGTCACGATCGCCCGCTATCGGGACGACACCGCCGTACTGGACAGCGGCGTGCAGGCCGGCGAAAGAATCGTCGTCGCTGGCGTCCATAAGCTGAGCGGCGGCGAGCAGGTCAAAGTGATCGAACAGGCACCCCGGTTTGACGAACCCCAGCCAGCAAAGGATCGGTCAGGCATCTCCAGGCAATGATCTCTCCCAATCTGTCCGAATGGGCGTTGCGCCACCGCTCGCTGGTCGCCTATCTGATCGTCGTGCTGATGCTCGGTGGTGTGCTTGCGTATATCAAGCTCGGCCGCGCCGAGGACCCGGACTTCACCTTCAAGGCGATGGTGGTGCGTACGCTGTGGCCGGGCGCCACCGCGAACGAAATGCAACTGCAGGTCACCGAACGGATCGAAAAACGCCTGCAGGAAGTCCCCTGGGTCGACGTGCTGCGCTCGCAGACGCGCTCCGGCGAATCCTTGATCACCGTTCTGCTCAAGGACTACACGCCGAAGAAGGAGGTTCCGGAAACCTGGTACCAGGTCCGCAAGAAGATTGGCGACATGCGGCATACGCTGCCGCAAGGTGTGCTCGGCCCCTTCATCAACGATGAATTCGGTGATACCTTCATCAACATCTACGCTCTGACCGGCGATGGCTTCGACCTCGCCACGCTGCGTCGCGAAGCCGACCGCATCGCCCGCGAACTGCGGCAGCTCCCCGACGTCAAGAAAATCGAATTGATCGGCGTCCAGGAAGAAAAGATCTACATCGAGGTTTCGCACGCCAAGCTGGCGACACTCGGTCTCAATCCGCTGGCGCTCTTTGATGCACTGCAGAAGCAGAACGCCATGACGCCAGCCGGATTCTACGAAACGCCTTCCGACCGGGTACGAATTCGCGTCTCAGGCGATTTCAAGTCGCTGGAGAGCATTCGCGAGATCGGCATCCAGGCCGACGGGCGCCTGTTCCGCCTCGGCGACATCGCAACGGTTGAACGCGGTTTTGCCGACCCACCGACACCCCGCATGCGCGTTCAGGGTCAGGACGCGATCGGCATCGCCATCGCCATGAACAAGGGGGGCGACGTGATCCGGCTCGGCGACCGCTTGCGTGCTGAAAGCGAACGCCTGCAGAAACAATTGCCGCGGGGAATCGACATGCACGTCGTCGCCGATCAACCGCAAATCGTCCGCCAGTCGATGAACCTCTTCATGTCGTCGCTGGCCGAAGCGGTCCTGATCGTCCTGGCGGTTTCCTTCCTCAGCCTCGGCATGCGCACCGGCGCCGTCGTCGCCCTGTCGATTCCGCTGGTGCTGGCGGTCACCTTCCTGTTGATGGCCATATCCGGAATCGACCTGCAGCGGATCTCGCTCGGCGCGCTGGTCATCTCGCTTGGTCTGCTGGTCGACGATGCAATCATTGCCGTCGAAATGATGGTCGTGAAAATGGAACAGGGTTGGGATCGCTTCCGCGCAGCCACCTTCGCCTACACCTCGACCGCTTTTCCGATGCTCACCGGCACCCTGATTACCGCTGTCGGCTTCATGCCGGTCGGTTTCGCCAGATCCGGTGCCGGCGAATATACCTTTTCGATATTCGCGGTAGTAAGCATTGCGCTGCTGGTTTCCTGGGTCGTCGCAGTACTGTTCACGCCCTACCTGGGCTACCTGCTGCTGGACGCGGACAAACTGCACCACAAGGCGCAACAGCACGGTGAAGACACTTACCAGACGCCGTTCTATCGTCGTGTTCGGGCGACCATCGAATGGTCTTTGCGGCATCGCTGGCTGGTCATCGCCGCCACGCTGACCGCTTTCGTAGCGGCGCTGGCAGGCCTGGGACTGGGCGTGCAGAAACAGTTCTTTCCGGCATCGAGTCGTCCCGAGTTACTGGTCGACCTGTGGCTGCCGAACGGCGCTTCCCTGAAAGCGACCGAAACGGCGAGCCGGAAAGTCGAAGCGATCCTTGCCGAACCGGAGATGAAACGCTCGATCAAGTACTTCGCGAGTTATCTCGGGAATGGCAGCCCGCGCTTCTACCTGCCACTCGACCAGCAACTGTTCAACGACAATTTCGCGCAATTGGTCATCACCACCCACGACCTCGCGGCGCGCGAGGACCTCAAGCGACGCCTTGAAGAACGCTTTGGCGATGTCGGCGGCGAATGGAGCGGCCTGCGCACGCGCGTGCTGCGCCTCGAAAACGGTCCGCCAGTGGGCTTTCCGGTCGTCTTTCGGGTGTCCGGCGAAGACCTCGAAGCGTTGCAGCGGCTCGCCGCGGCAGTGGCCGAGGTGATGCGCGCCAATCCGCATCTCAAGGAAGTGAACTTCGACTGGAACGAGATGGGCAAGATGATCCGTATCGACATCGATCAGGATCGCGCGCGCGCACTCGGCGTCAGTTCACAGGAACTTTCGGCTTTCCTCCATTCGCTGTTGACCGGCGTTGCCGTGACGCAGATGCGTACAGGCGATCAGTTGGTCGACGTGATCGTGCGCGCCGCCGGCGACGAACGTGCCCGCATCTCGGCGCTGGCGGACATCAACATCCCGACCCGCAGCGGCCGTTACGTGCCGCTGGCGCAACTGGCAAAGATCAGCTTCGCCCTCGAAGATACCGTGATCGCGCGCCGCAACCGCCTGCCGACGATCAGCGTGCGTGCCGACCTCCGCGACGGCATGCAGGCGCCCGCCGTCACCGCTCAGATTGACCCCCATCTCGACGCCCTGCGCACCCGGCTGCCGCCCGGTTTCCGCATCGAAGCCGGCGGGGCCAGCGAGGAGTCGGCCAAGGGCGAGAATTCGATCAAGGCGGTGATGCCGCTGATGCTCATCGGCGTCATCACCTTGCTGATGATCCAGTTGCAGAACGTCGGCCGAATGTTGCTGGTGCTGCTCACCGCACCGCTCGGACTGATCGGCGTTGCCCTGGCGCTGCTGATTTTCCGGGTGCCTTTCGGCTTCGTCGCCAACCTCGGCGTGATCGCGCTTTCGGGGATGATCATGCGCAATTCGGTGATTCTCGTCGACCAGATCGAGCAGGACGAAAAAGCCGGCAAGCCGGCCTGGGAAGCGATCATCGGATCGACGGTGCGGCGCTTCCGGCCGATCATGCTGACTGCCGCAGCAGCCATCCTGGCGATGATTCCACTGACCCGCAGCGTCTTCTGGGGACCGATGGCGGTTGCCATCATGGGCGGGCTGATCGTCGCCACGCTGCTGACCCTATGGTTTCTGCCGGCGCTCTATGCCGCCTGCTACCGGGTCTGGCCGAGCAACAGGCGCGCCCCGGCATGACACCGGCGCAAGGTGTACTCGGCACCTTGCGCCGGCTCAGACCGGGGCGCCATGGCCCGGTGACCACGCTGCAGGCGGGCGGTGAACCAGAAGCGGCTACCCTGGCCGAGCACACTGTCGGTGCCGGCATCGCCCCCCATCAGACGCGCCAGCCGGCGCGTGATCGCCAGGC
The DNA here is from genome assembly GCA_002425405.1 of Candidatus Accumulibacter vicinus. Taxonomy (GTDB): domain Bacteria; phylum Pseudomonadota; class Gammaproteobacteria; order Burkholderiales; family Rhodocyclaceae; genus Accumulibacter; species Accumulibacter vicinus. The sequence goes on along the minus strand of DIME01000152.1, from coordinate 7,296 downwards.
CGAGGCCGGCACCACCGTTTGAGCAGCGCCTGGCGCAAGCGGGTGGCGTCGCCGCGCAACCACAGCGGCACGTGCTGCGCTTCGGTCTCGACCGTCAGGCCCTTGGCGCGCGCCGGCTCGGCAATCAGCGAGCGAACGCCGTCCAGGATCGTCTCGCGAGCGAAATCCCCCTGCTCCAGGTCCAGCTTGCCAGCCTCGACCTTCGACAGGTCGAGAATATCGTTGATGATCGCCAACAGATGCCGGGTAGCAGATCACCACCAGAGCGATCATTGCGTTGTCGGAGTCACGGTTGATGTCCTGGGATAAAGTCATGAGCATCCACCGCAGCGCCATGCGGCTGTCGACGCTTCCCGAATGCAGGATGATGATGCCATGCGCAGGCATGGATTGTTCAGTGTCGAGCAGCAGAATCGGGGATAACGTTCCAGTTCGGCCTCGGCGCGCGTGCGCCGCAACTCTTCATTCCGCTTGCGAATTCGCCCAGGGATCGCGGTATGATGTCTGCCAACGACCAGACGGAACGCCATCGATGAGCAGCAGACTGATCACCACCTGGAGCGACTACGACGGCGCAGTGCAGGAGATCCTGGATCTGTCGACCGCGACGCTAGAGATTTTCGATGAAGACCTCGCGCCGCTCAAGCTCGAGCGTCCGGAGCGGATTGCCGTACTGCGCAGCCTGCTTGCTGCACGGGAATACCATCAGCGATTGACGATCGTCGTGCAGAAGCCGGAATTCGTCAGACAGTACAGTCCGCAGTTGATGAGCCTGCTGACCGTTTATGCGCCGGCGCTGACGATCACTCAGTCACCGCCCCACCTCGACACCCTCAAGGATTCGCTGCTGATCGCCGATCGCCGGCACACACTGATCCGCTTCCATCGCGATCATGCGCGTGCCCGACTGATCATCGATGACGTTCACGAGAGCACGCCCCATCTCAAGCGCTTCGAAGAAATCGTCGCCGCCGGTGGCGAACCGCTCAGTTCGAGCACGCTTGGACTCTAAGTGCTTTTCGTCCGCATCGATCGATCATGGCGACTTTAGGCACACGCCATGCATCCCGCCGCAAAACAGTCCCCTGAGATGGACTTTGCTGCCCAAACGCGCAGAGTTCGCCTGCTACGCCGCCCTCTACAGTTTGCCACACCACAGGTTCTCCCAATGGTACGCGCCTGAACTGGCAGGCCTGGTCACAGACCCGCCCGCTTGAATCGCTCACAAGCCAATCTGTTGCTGCTTGCCGTCGCCGTCATTTGGGGTTCGGCTTTTGTCGCCCAGTCTGCGGGAATGAACGGAGTCGGGCCACTGACCTTCACCGGCATGCGCTTCCTGCTCGGGACCGCCATCGTGCTGCCGCTGGCCTGGCGCGAGTGGCGGCTGCTGTCGCTGCACGATGCCCGGCCGCGGGCCAGCGACGCCCTTGGCGTCGGCGCCCTGGGCGTGCTGCTGATGCTCGGCGCGGTACTGCAGCAGATCGGTATCGCCAGCACCACGGTGACCAACGCCGGCTTTCTCACCGCCCTCTATGTGCCACTGGTACCGCTGCTGGCATGGCTGATTCTCCAGACCCGCCCACACTGGTCGGTCTGGCCGACGTCACTCGGCTGCCTGGCCGGAAGCTGGCTGCTGTCGGGCACACATGAAATCGACCTGATGGTCGGCGATCTCTGGGTGATTGCCAGCAGCGTCTTCTGGGCCTTGCATGTGCTTTTTGTCGGACGCGTTACCGAGCGCATCGCCGCTCCTTTCCTGGTCGCATGCGGGCAGTTTCTGGTCTGCGGGGTGATCAGCCTGCTCGCCGCCGGCTTGGGTGAAACGATCACTCTGACCGGAATTCGCCAAGCCGGGCTGCCGATCGTCTATGCCGGCGTCTTTTCAGTGGCCATCGGTTTCACCGCGCAGGTGGTTGGGCAGCGCTATTCACAGCCAGCCGATGCGGCAATCATCCTTTCGGCGGAAACCGTTTTTGCGGCGCTGTTCGGTTTCCTGCTCATGGGAGATCGCCTCAGCGTCAGTGGTATGGCGGGCTGTACGCTGATTCTAGGCGGCATCATCGTCGTCCAGATCGCGCCGCTGACTCGTGCTGGACCCGATGCTCTACCTGGACGAACGCAGCCAGGAGGGCCAGGCAATGCGCCGAACCGCTAGACCGGGGAACAAGATGAGGGACAAGGAACCTGACCTCATCAGGCGAACGCAACGCCACCACGCACTGTCAGATCACCATCTGCGTCAAGCGTGCATCTATCCGGAGGTTCGACATGCCCCACTCGCCATTCAATACGCTGGCCCGCTTCACGCCTCCCGGCCAGCCGGAGGCCCTGTTCTATTCCTTGCCGGCCCTGGCGGCTGCCGAAATTGGCAATGTGCCTCGTTTACCGGTGTCGCTGCGCATCGTTCTCGAAGCACTGTTGCGTCACTGCGATGGCCAGCGCGTCAGCGAGCGACACATCCTCGAACTCGCCGAGTGGCAACCACGCGCACGCCGTAGCGAGGAGATCCCCTTCGTCGTCGCGCGCGTCGTGCTGCAGGATTTCACTGGCGTGCCATTGCTCTGCGATCTCGCGGCAATGCGGCAGGTGGCGCAGGCGCGAGGACTCGACCCGCGGCGCATCGAGCCACTGGTGCCGGTCGACCTGGTCGTCGACCATTCGGTACAGGTCGATTACTACGGCACGCCGCAGGCGCTGCAGCAGAACATGACTCTCGAGTTCGCGCGCAACCGCGAACGCTATCAGTTCATGAAATGGGGAATGCAGGCTTTCGAAACCTTCCGCGTCGTGCCGCCGGGCGTCGGTATCGTCCACCAGGTCAATCTCGAACATCTGTTCCACGGCGTTCGTCAGCAGACCCTGGGCGCAGTGGAAAAAGGGCGCACCGGCGGGGAACGGCTGTGCTTTCCCGACACGCTGGTCGGCACCGACTCGCACACCACGATGATCAATGCCGTCGGCGTCGTCGGCTGGGG
>DIME01000152.1:2383-3966 GCA_002425405.1 Candidatus Accumulibacter vicinus | reverse complement strand
GTTGGCGTCGAACTCAGCGGCCGCCTGCGCGAAGGCGTCACCGCCACCGATCTGGTGCTGACGGTGACCGAGCTGTTGCGCCGCGAAAAAGTGGTCGGCACCTTTGTCGAGTACTTCGGAGAGGGAGCCAGCACGCTGTCGGTGACCGACCGCGCGACGCTGGCCAACATGGCACCGGAGTATGGGGCGACGATGGGCTTCTTCCCGGTCGACGACAAGACTGTCGACTACATGCGCCGCAGCGGCCGCAGCGAAGCGGACTGTGTGCTCTTCGAAGCCTATTTCCGGGCGCAGGGATTGTTCGGCATTCCGCGCGCCGGCCAGATCGATTACTCGCGTACCGTCCGCCTCGATCTGGCCAGCATCGTCCCCTCCCTGGCCGGCCCCAAGCGGCCGCAGGACCGCATCGCGCTGCCCGAGATGGCGAGCCGCTTCAACACCCTGCTGAGCGCAGCCGAGTCGGCCGACGGCTTTGCCCGCCCACCCGAGACCCTGCGACAGCGCTACGCGACCGAGCGGCCCGGCATCGACCTCGGCCACGGCGACGTGCTGATCGCGGCGATCACCTCATGCACCAATACCAGCAATCCGGCAGTGATGATCGCCGCCGGATTGCTGGCGAAGAAGGCCGTCGACAAAGGCCTGCGCGTGCAGCCGCACATCAAGACCTCGCTGGCTCCCGGCTCGCGGGTGGTCACCGATTATCTGGACAAGGCTGGCCTCCTGGCGCCGCTCGCCAAGCTCGGCTTCGCGCTCGCCGGTTACGGCTGCACGACCTGTATCGGCAACGCCGGCGACCTCGACCCGGCGTTCAACCAGGCGATTACCGAGCACCAGCTCGTCGCCGCCGCGGTGCTCTCGGGTAACCGCAACTTCGAAGCGCGCATCCATCCCAATCTGCGCGCCAATTACCTCGCTTCGCCGCCGCTGGTCGTGGCCTTTGCGATTGCCGGCCGGGTCAATATCGACCTCGACAGCGAAGCGCTGGGTCGCGGTGCCGACGGCCAGCCGGTCTATCTGCGCGAGATCTGGCCGAGCTCGCAAGAGATCGACGCCGTGCTGCCGTTCGCGCTCGATCCCGAAACCTTCCGCCGGCGTTACGCCGACGTCGGCGCCGACCAGGATCTCTGGAAAGCCATTCCGGCGCCGGCCGGCGAGGTCTACGACTGGCCGCCATCGACCTACATCGCCCGCCCGCCGTTCTTCGAACTGCCCGCGCAGCCTGCCGGCGACCTTCGCGGCGCGCGGGCGCTGCTGATCCTCGGCGACTCGGTCACCACCGACCATATCTCGCCGGCCGGTTCGTTCGGCGAGAATACGCCGGCCGGGCAGTGGCTCACGCAACAGGGAGTCAAACGCGTCGACTTCAACTCCTATGGCGCCCGCCGCGGCCACCATGAGGTGATGATGCGCGGCACCTTCGCCAATGTCCGCATCCGTAACCTGATGCTGCCGGCCGACGCCGAAGGACGCCAGCCACAGGGCGGCTACACGCTGCTCGACGGCCAGCAGACGACGGTCTTCGCCGCCGCGATGCACCATCTCGAGCGTGGCACGCCGACGCTGATCTTCGCCGGCGAGGA
>DIME01000152.1:0-2035 GCA_002425405.1 Candidatus Accumulibacter vicinus | reverse complement strand
GCGGTGATCGCGCGCAGCTACGAACGAATTCACCGTGCCAATCTGGTCGGCATGGGCGTACTGCCACTGCAGTTCGTGGCCGACGATTCGGTGACTTCCCTGGGCCTGCGCGGCGACGAGACCTTCGACATCCTCGGCATCGGCCCGAGCCTGTTGCCGATGCAGGCGCTCACCCTGGTAATCGAGCGCGCCAATGGCGAGCGCAGCGAACGCCCGCTGCTGTGCCGCATCGACACGGCGATCGAGGTCAGTTACTACCGCTCGGGCGGCATCCTGCCCTACGTTCTCGGCGAACTGCTCGGAGCACCCGCGGGAAACACGACTGACTAACTGCAGGCTGGACGGTTCGCGCAGACTTCACCGGCAAAGAGATGTCCTCGGATCTGGGCATCTGGATGCTGGGCGCCGTTGATCGCCGCATTGGCCTGATGGATCGCCTGAGCGACGAGCCCCAGCTTTCAGGCCGAGTGCAATTCCTCCCGGATCACTCGCCGCAGCGTCTCTTCGATCGTCTTTTGCTGCATTGCTTCGCGCAAGGTGGCGTTGATCAGAGTCTGGTATCCCCGCCCACCGGCCTGCTGCTTGAACCACGCCACGACATCCGGATCGAGCGTGATGTTGATCTTCTGCTTCTTCATCGCCGCGGGCCGCAGGCCCACGCGGTGCACCGCCTGCGCGAAATCTTCGGGCGACCAGACGGGCGCTTCATCGAGATCGTCAGAGGCTTGCAAAGTAGTATTCCCGTTCATGGCGCTCCGCCTTTCGCATCGAAATGACCTGCATCGTGTCTTCGGTCTCGGTGTGCGCAATCACCACCACCTCGACTCCCAGCAAGCCCACCGTGGAAAAACGCGCCTCGCCATAGGAGAAGCGCGTATCCGGGCACGTCAGGGTATGCCCTGCGAACACCCGCGACGCGTCAGCAAAATCAAGCCCATGCTTCTTCAGGTTGGCCTGCCGCTTGGCATCGTTCCAGGTGAAATTCATGCTTCAGTATAGACGATTATCTCTATCGTTATCGTAAGAACTCGCCACACCTTTGCCGGGTTACGGCGGGCCGACCCCTTCCCCTTCAGACCAGAGGGTCGGCTTCTCCATTCGTGTTACGAGGCTAGCAGTTCGACAACAGCGGTGAAATCACACCCCCTTGCGGAGTGCCTTTGCTGCTGGCTTTACCACCGCCGACATACTTCCGCGTGCCGTCCGCGTCCTCACCAATGACCGGCGCTTTGAGCCACAGCTTGATGACGTGCAAAATCGCACCATCAACAATGCGCTCGGCCACCACGGCCAGCAGTTTGGCGTGCGGGATGCTGTCAAAATACTTCGACAGATCGGCATCGATGACTTCCGTGTAGCCGCGATAAAGCGCTTCGGCAATGGCATCGACCGCATCGTGGGCCGATTTCTTCGGCCTGAAGCCGTAGGAGTTCGGACAGAAGTCGGCTTCAAATATCGGCTCGATGACGAGCTTGACGGCCATCTGGGCAACACGGTCTCGGATCGTCGGTATCCCCAACGGACGCAGGCTGCCGTCCGCTTTGGGAATCATGACGCGCCGTACCGGACTGGGGTGGTAGGTTTTCTCTTTCAGGTCTTGGGCCAATTCCGACAAAAACGCGTCTATCCCTGTCGTCTGCTCTATGGCCTCGAAGCTGATCCCATCGACACCGGGACTTCCCTTGTTGGCGCGGACGAGGCGGTAGGCATGATTGAGGATGTCTGCCCGCCAGACCTTGTCATATAGCGCATAGAAGCGATAGACCGGTTCCTGCTTGGCCTTGGTGTAGAGCTTCCTCTGTAGTGTCCTGATCACTTCAGGGGTGGCTAGCATGTCGCAATCCCCTTCTCCTTCACTCTTCGGTTGCATGAACAAAGCAGGGTCCCTTCCCTCGTTCGGGGTTATGTTGTCCCGCGAACTCCAGCAGTAATATGAACCCCTCCGACTCCCGCTACGGTCTGCGGCGCTTTCGTTTCCTTATACGCCTCAGTCGGTGGCCTCCCCACCACCGTAACGGGTCTCCCGTGCTGCACG
>DIME01000063.1:22590-24558 GCA_002425405.1 Candidatus Accumulibacter vicinus | reverse complement strand
TTTGCCACGCGCGCGCCGGGCGTCTTCGTGGTCTTCGAAGCACAGGGCGCCGAGGCCGGCGTGGCGGTCGTAGACGCCGTGGCCGTCGAAGTGCAGGACGTGGTACGGCTGGCCGGCGCGCTTGGCGCGATCGAGTTCGTCGCGCAAGGCGGGCAGCGTTGGCGGCGTCAGGAGATGCAGTTCGACCTGGCCGGCGAGCGCTTCGATGGCCTCGACCAGCGGCCCGGCGCTGGCGCGGTGGTCGAGGTAGGAACACGCGTCGTCTTCCGGCCGCGGGCTGACGAGCAGGACGCGAATCGGGGTGGCGAGAACGGGTGCCGGCACCGCGTGTTCGCTCGGCAGCCGACGGCGCACGCGCACGGGTTCTCCGCCCTGGAAGAGGTAGCTGCGGCCATCGTGCAGGAGTTCCCACGGCAGGCCGAGCAGGAGCGTGGCGGCTTCGCGGGCCAACAGCACTTGTTCTTCGGGTGTGCCGGCGTCGCTGGCGCTGTCGACTTCGACCGAGAAGCGGCGGACGACGCGCGCGCCGCCGATCGCGGCCCACGCTTTGAGCACTTCGGCGACCGCTGGCGCGGGCAGCGCGGCGTCATGCAGCAACCGGCCCCAAGCGGCGAGTTGTTCTTCGATGCGCGACGCGCGCTCGGCGAGCAGCGGGCTCGGCCAGACGGCGTAGTCTTCGAGGTACCAGCGCAGGTCGCCGGCTTCGATGACGCCGAGCGGCGCTTCCAGCGCGAAGCGGGCGCTGTGCACTTCGCGCTGCCCCGGCGTCGCCGGGACATGGACGAGCCGCGCCCGCGCGCACGCGCGCCGCCGGCCGTCGGCATGGGTGACGAGGCGCGGGTCGGTCAGTTCGAGCAGCAGTTCTTCGACCGCTTCGGCCGGCGGTTGCGGCTGCGGCTCGGCGTCGGTCGGCAGCCGCCGGCGCAAGGCGACGAGGATCTCGTGCGGCGCGGCGTCGAGCGCGCTGCGGGCGAGGGCGACGGGGATCGGTGGCTCGTCGAACAGCGCCTCGAACGCGCCGAGCGGCGTGCCGTCGAGGAGTAGTGGGACGACCGGGAACGACTCGGCGCCGCCGCGCTGCCGCTGCACGGCGAGCGCGTGTTTCAGTTCCTTGCCGACCCACGCCGAATCCTTCGCCTGCGGCGAGACGAGAACGAGGACGCCGGACGAGCTGGCGATCGCGTCGCGGATCGTCGATTCGAGCGGGTCGCCGCCGTGGAACGTGCGCGAGTCGATCGTTAGCGACGTATCGAGCTCGGCGAGCGCCCTGCGCAAGCGGCGGACGATCCCGTCGTCGCCGCTGCTGTGCGAGACGAAGTAGGTCGTGGGAAGGGTTGCGGCTTCGCTTGCGGAATCGTTCTTTGCCATCGGGGCTCTCCCAGCGCGGCGTTGGCGCCTGTTCTGCGAGCGGAGAAGTGTACGCCGGATTCCCGCGCGGCGCCGTCGTTCGTGGCGTGGGTCCGCGAGCGGCAGTCAGCGCAACCGGAGCGGCGTCGTCGCAAGCCCTTGACGTTCGCGGCCGGAAGTGCCCCGAGCCAAACGACGTTCGGCGAAGCTCACGCTTCGCTCAACTCCTGCGACAACTCGGGATGTTTGACGATCAGGCGCAACAGGCACAAGACCGCGCCCGGCGGCGCAAAGCCCCCTTGTTCCCAGTCGCGCAGCGTCGCCACCGGGGTTCCGATGCGCTCGGCGAAGGCCGCTTGCGACAGGCCGGACTGCTTCCGCGCCTGGCGCACAAGGACTTGCTCGGGCGTCGTAACCCACCCCATCCCGTCCCTCTCCTCGGCAAGCGCCTGTCGCAGGTCCGGCAGCGCTTCACCGGCGTCGGCCTCGATAGCCCTCGCCACCTTCTCGATGTCTATTCCCGTACCCTCCATCTCACACCACCTTGTCGATTTCGACGGGCAGCATGTTGCTGCGTTCCGCCTTGCCATACGCCGCCACCAGCAGCACGACTTCCCGCGC
>DIME01000063.1:9496-22270 GCA_002425405.1 Candidatus Accumulibacter vicinus | reverse complement strand
GTCCCCGGCGAGCGGATTCGCGGCAATCCAGTCGATGAAGTCCAGTCGCTCGTCTTCTGACCACAGCTTCGCGGCCTGTTTCTGGAATGTCGGGGTTTCGATCACGGTACGCATGACTTGAACTGTACGGGCTTCCCGTACCATGTCAAGCGGTATCAGCACAAGAAAACCGTGCCGCACGCTGGCGCTGTTGGTGTCGCCGACGAGCAGTAGGCGGGCGATTTCGGCCGCCAGCAGCGCACCGCCGGTGTGGCTCTCGCCGTCGTCGCGGCGGTAGGCAAGGTACGTGTCGCGCGCCCGCAAGCTCGCTTGGCGCGCTTCCTGGAGCCGGCCGAGGCGGCGCAGCGTGCAGCGCGCCCGGTCCGAAGTTTACGCGCCCGGACCACAGTCCAGGCAGCGCTCGACCGGCGGCGGCCCCATGCGCAAGGCGCGCTGTAGCTCGCGCAGTGCCGTTCGCAGGCCCTCTTCGATGACCGGGTGATAGAAGGGACTGTCGAGCATCGCCTGCACGCTGTCGCCTCGCTGCACCGACCAGGACAGCAGATGCCCCAGATGCTCCGCCGCCGGACCGAGCATTTCGGCCCCCAGCAGGCGACCGCTGCACCGCTCGGCATAGAGATGCAGGACACCGCGATTCTTCAGCATCACGCGGCTGCGCCCTTGATCCTCGAACGAGACCTCCCCCACGGCAAAGTCCACCCCCGAGCGCAGCAACTGTGCGTAGCTCTGTCCGGCGAGCATGATCTGTGGATCGGAGAACACCACCGACAGCGGGGCGCGCCGCGGCCGCACGCGCACGTCGGGGAAGCGGCCGGCATTGTCACCGGCGATGCGGCCCTCGTCCGCCGCCTCGTGGAGGATCTCCCGCTCATGGGTGGCGTCGCCGGCGATGAAGACGTGGCTGTCGGCGATCTGGCCGGTACCGGGATCGAAGAGAGGCACGCCGCGCGTGTCCAGCGGCAGGCCGCTCTGCGGCAAGTCGAGCACCTGCAGATTGGGACGGCGGCCGCTCGCCGCCAATATCCACTCGTAGCGCTGTTCAGCGGCCGGAGCCTCGTCACCGACGCGGACGGCGACCTCGTTGCCGATACGCCGGAGGTGCAGGTCGGACGCTCCCAGGCGTATCGACAGCTCCTGTGCGAAGACCTTGCGCGTTGCGGACTGCAGGACGGGGTCGGTGAGCGGGCCGACGCGCTCGCCGCGGCCGTAGACAGACACGCGCACGCCCAGTCGATGCAGGGCCTGCGCCAGCTCCAGCGCAATCACCCCGGTCCCGAGCACGGCGACCGACTGCGGCAGCGATTGCCAGGCGAAGACGTCGTCGTTGACGATCAGCCGATCGCCGGCGGCCTCGCGCCATTCGGCCGGCACGTTCGGGTGTGAGCCGGTGGCGATGACGATGCGCCGCGCCGTTACGCGCGTGTGCTCGCCAACCTGCAGCGTGTGGCGGTCGAGAAAGCGCGCGTGACCGCGCAGGCGGTGCTCGGCCGGCCAATGTTCCACCGCCTCGGTGACGAAGCCGACAAAGCGGTCGCGTTCGTCACGAACGCGCCGCATGACGGCGGCGCCATCGATGCGTAGCGAATCGACGACGACACCGAAGGCGTCGGCCTGCCTTGCCGCATGCGCGGCCTCGGCGGCGGCGATCAGCAGTTTGCTGGGCATGCAGCCGACGCGCGCGCAGGTCGTCCCGTACGGCCCGCCCTCGATGACCACGACGCTGCGCGTATGCGCCAGCGCGGCGCGGTAGGCGGACATTCCGGCGGTGCCGGCGCCGATAATGGCGACATCGACTTCCAGCGTGTTCATGGACAAGCCCCTTTCCTCGAGTCATTCCTTGCCGATGCCCGTTGCCGGCGAGCAGCGGCCATCGACGCGTTACAAGTCCAGCACCAGGCCCGCCGCGTTGCCGGCACCCGCCGCCGGCACCGAACAGCAGAGCAGAATCTCGTCGGTCGCCAGGGCGACGGCGGGCGGCGACGTGTAGCTGACCTGGCCTGCCAGCAGCCGGGTCTTGCAGGTGCCGCAGGAACCGCCCCGGCAACTGAATTCCGGTGTCAGGCCACGCGCTTCCGCCAGTTCCAGCAGGCTGCCGCCGCCCGGCTGCCAGCGGGCCTCCTTGGCCGACCGCGCAAACACGACCGCGACGGAAGTTTCGGCCACCGGCAGGGTGGGCAGTGGGTTTGCCGTGACCGCTTCCGCCACTCGCCGGCGCAGCGACGAGGGGCCAAACTGCTCCACGTGAATTCGCTCGTCGGCAATCTGCATCGCCCGCAAGCCGTCGTACAGGTCCTGAGCAAACGCCGCCGGACCGCAGAGGTAGAAATCAAAATCGTCGAAGGGCAGGATGGCCTTCAGCAAGGGAAGATCGATGCGGCCCTGAACGTCATAGTCGCCGCCGAGAACGGCCGTGGGCTCGGGCTGACTGAGAATGCGCAGCGCCTCGACCGCACCATCGGCACGCTCGATCAGTTCCTGGAGTTCGCTGTCGAAGGCCCGCTCGGCCAGCGTGCGCGACGCATGGACGAAGAAGGTCTGGCGGACGCGGCGGGTACGCACCCCTTCGTACACCACCTCGCGGAGCATGGCGAGCATGGGGGTGATTCCCACCCCGGCCGACAGGAGAACGAGCGGGCGGCGTTCATGCGGGTCCACGACGAAATTGCCCAGCGGCGCACGGGCCTCGATTTCATCGCCGACGGCGATGTGCTCATGCAGGAACTGCGAAATCCGTCCTTCGCGCTTGACACTGATGCGGTAGTAGCCATCCGACGGCGCCGCCGACAGGGTGTAGGTGCGAATGACAGGTGCGGCTCCCGCGGCGACCATCAGCCGGATGGGCAGGTGCTGCCCGGCCTCGAAGAGCGGCAAACCGGCGCCGTCGGCGGGTTCGAGATGAAAGGACTTGATCGTCGAGCTTTCGTCGGCGATGTGCGCGATGCGAAAGCGCCGCCACTGGTTGCGCAAGGCTTGTGCCTGCTGGCGAGCCAGGGCCTCTTCCCACGATCCGGTCAGCAGCGAATTGGGAGAGACCTCATCGAGACGCCAGCGCAGCTTCAGCACGCCGCGGCGGCGCACCGCCTTGACGACATGCAGACGCCAGAGCCGCTCGGCCCCCTGAAAACTGCTGACTTCGTCACCCGCCAGGACCAGTTCGGTACGGCCGCTGAGCTGCAACAGATCGCCATTGGCAAAGTCGATGAACAGCAGGCCCGCCCGCGGATTGACCTGCAGATTGCCCAGGGTGTTGAAATGCAGGTTGCCGGCAAAATCGGGGATGGTCAGGACATCGCCGTCGATACGCACGAAACCGGGCTTGCCGCCGCGATGCGAGGCGTCGACCTGGCGTCTGCCGGCATCCCCTTCCGGATCCACATAGCTGGCGACGAAGAAGGTATCGGCCGTCCGGATCAGGGCATTGGCCTCGGCGTCGAGGGTCGGCAGAACTTCCGCGTGACCGCTGAACGGCTCGGCGGGATCACCGGAAAACGTGAAGTTCCTTGCCTGAATGTATTGCGGGCAGTTGCCGAAGGCATGCTCGACCTGCAACGTCAACTGGCGGTTGTCGCGCGCGACCACTCTGCCATTGACGCGATTGCGGCGACGCGTCTGCAGCTCGATGCCGAGCACGCCGATGCCGTCGCCCGGCCTCAACGCGTCGCGCGCAGGGTCCCCCGGGCCGGGCAGGGCGTTGATCTGCAGGTGCCGCGCATCGGCTGACTGCGCCAGACCCGCGCGCGCCTCGACGAGCGTCGCCCAGGGATCGCCGGCCGAGTCCACGGCGGCGATCACCAGGAACGGAAGCTGCCGGTAGAACGTGCGATGTTGTTCCGGCATGTAGTCGCGGATGACCTGGCGGCCAAACACCTCCATGCGCTCGGCGACGCCGACGCTCTGTTGCAGCTCGCGTTCGCCGCGGTGCCAGGGGGAAACTGTTGCCGCGCTCATTCTTGCCGACTCCCGGTTGCGGTGCTCACGCCGCCAGTCCAGCGGCGGTCTTCTGCATGCCGACAAAGCCGGGCAGGGCTTCGATTCTCGCCAGCCAGTCGCGCACCTTCGGGTAGGCGTCCAGGGATACGTTGCCTTCGGGCGCATGCGCGAGGTAGGTATAGGCCGCCACATCGGCGATGGTCATCGCGTCGCCGACGAGGAAGGCGTGCCGCGACAGATTGCCCTCGATGACGCTCAGAACGGCGTGCGCAAGGGCAATCGCTTCGTCCGCATTCTTCTTCGCTCCGAATACCGTCACCAGACGCGCCACCGCCGGCCCGAAGGCGATCTGACCGGCGGCCACGGACAGCCACCTTTGCACCGCGGCGGCACCGACCGCATCGCTCGGCAGCCACTGCTCACCTCCGTACTGGCGAGCCAGATAGACGAGAATCGCGTTGGAATCGGCAACGATCGTTCCGTTGTCGTCGATCACCGGAACCTGGCCGAACGGGTTCAGGGCCAGGAACTCGGGTTGTTTGTGCGCTCCCTTCATCAGGTCGACGTCGACGAGTTGTGTCGGCAAGTCGAGCAGCGACAGCATCAGTTGCACGCGATGGGCGTGACCGGACAGGGGGTGACGATAGAGTTTGATGGGGGTAGCGGGTATGGCCGACATGACGATTCTCCAGAGAGTGGGGGACCAGGGGACGAGGCGACGACGCGGAGCAGGTGGCCGGAGGCCAATGCGGGCGCCAGTCACGGGTAGACATGGTCGGATCAAAATCGTGTGAGGGGAATCGCCGTGCGGCGCAAATCACCATTCCAGTTCCTGCAATAGTCCGGCAAGCAGTATTTTGAAGTGGCCCCCCGAAGTCAGGAGTTGCCTGCGATGATCCTCGTCAGAGACGAGGCGCACTCGCGTAGTGCGCATCACGCGTTTCGATGTGGCGGATCAGGAAAGCCAACAGCTTGCGCGCCTGCTGCGGTATCAGTTCGGTCTGGTCGATCTGATAGGTGTCGGTGATCGCGGTGAGGGTGTCCAGTATTTCGGCGTGGTCCTCGACATGCTCGTCGAAGCCATCGTAACTGTCGAGTCGCATCAGTAACTCTTCCGACAGGAAATGTGCCTTGCTGTACTCCACCAGGGTTTCCAGGATGTGACCGATTTCCCCGGGGTCGGCGTGTGCCTCGACGGCATCACACAAGGCGTTGATCAGGCCAAGCTGGACGCGGTGCTCGCCGTCCATGGTCGGATTCAATCCGGGACAATGTTCATCATCGACCTGTTGCATGCGCCATTCCTTTGATATAAGGCTCTTCTGAAATGTTGAGCGGTAGCATAGCATGCTGCTCCAGGGTCAGGGCTGCTTACGCCTCGCCGACCACGACGCGGCTGTCGCCGTCAAGCCGATATACTGGAATCACCAGGTTGGCCGGCGCCGGTCCACTACGGAAGACGCGCCCGGCAAGGTCAAATTTCGAGGTATGGCAGGGGCACAGAAACTCGCTGCGGATGCCGGGCCCGTTGCGCAGCTGTGGCGTACAACCCTGATGGGTGCATTGCCCGATGGCGACGAAGACATTGGGGTGCAGCGAACGATGGCGATTGCTGCAGTTTTCGGGTTGCAGCGAATGCTGGCAGTGTGGGTCGACGAGTTCACTTTCGTGATCGGCCAGGGCGCTGACCTCCTCAGCCGTTCGGCGCAGAATCCATAGCGTGCGACCCTGCCAGTCGAGCACCCGCAGCCTTCCTGGCAGCAGATCCGCGAGATCGGCAGCGACCGGGTTGCCGGTTGGCGGCCGGGCGTGTCCGGTCAGGTACTTGGCGGCGCCGACGCCTGTTCCAATGGCGCAGATCCCCGCCAGCACCTGCAGGCGACGACGTTGCGGGCGGGGCATCGGATCGTCATTCATGGCCGGATTGGAGAGGCCACTCGGGTGCCTGTGTATCAGGCGTCATGGAGGTGCAGTGCTCCGATCCCCGCACGCTCCGGGGATTTGTGGGTGGTTGGGAAGGTTTTCGGGAAGGTTCGAGTACCTGAGGGGTCCCCGGTCATGGCTTCCTGCCCCCGATCTTCGGCTCGCTGCCGGCCATCAGGCGTTGCAGATTCTGCCAGTGTTTACCGATCAGTGCCATGGCAATGAGGCCGACCACCAGCAGCATGGAATCGCGCCCCCACATGAGAAAGCCGTAAATCGGCGCTGCCGTTGCCGCCAGCAGGGCGGCCAGTGACGAATAGCGCAGTGTGAAGGCGACGAGCAACCAGGTGCCGAGGGTTGCCAGCCCCAGCCAGAGGTCGATGGCGAGCAGCACGCCGGCGGCCGTTGCCACGCCTTTGCCGCCTCTGAATCTCAGGAAAACCGGGTAGAGATGGCCGACAAAGACGGCCAGTGCAACGAGCCCGACGGTATAGCCGCCCAGACCATACTCGGCAGCATGGCGACTGGCAAGAAAGACCGCCAACCAGCCTTTGGCGGTGTCACCAAACAGGGTGAACAGAGCGGCGCCCTTGTGGCCGCTACGCAGCACATTGGTGGCGCCTGGGTTCTTCGAACCATAGCTGCGCGGGTCGGCCAGGCCGAAGAGTCGGCTTGCGACCAGTGCGAAGGACACGGAGCCGAGCAGATAAGCGGCAAGGACCGCAAGCAGAGAGATCAAGGGCGGCGGCATCGAGGGGTTTGGGTAGTCAGTAGTGCTCTGGGTTAGAATGCGCGCACTGCAATCGCGCTGCGGGCTGTGCACGCCCGACGGGCAATTCTACACCGACCTGACGTCTCACCACATGGACATCATCTTCATCGACGACCTGCGCGCCTCGACGCTGATCGGCATCTACCCGCGTGAAAGGGCCATGCCGCAAACGCTGGAAATCTCCTTGCAGATTGGCACCTCGACCGCCTCTGCAGGCGCCAGCGACGACATCGGTGATACCATCGATTACGCGCTGGTGGTCGAGCGTTTGCGTGCCGAACTCGGCGCCCGCCATTTCAACCTTCTCGAAAGGCTTGCCGAGTATGTGGCTACCCTGCTCCTGGAGGACTTCGGCGCCACCTGGGTGCGCGTCTCGATTGCCAAACTCGGCATGATGCACGGAGTGCAGCGCGTCGGCGTGGTCATCGAGCGAGGTGCTGCGGCCTGAGCGCTGCCACCTGGCAGCGCTCAGGAATGGCTCTGCTATCCGCCAGCCGCTGGAGAGCTTGCCGGGGGTTTGGCGGTGGCTGGCATGCTCAGCTCCAGTTCCTTGACTTTGGCGTCGGGGAGGATCTCCATCAGCGTCACGACCTTCTTGACGTCGCCGGTGGTTCGTGCCACCTGGATCGCTGTGTCGGCTTCGCGCTGGCTGACCAGACCCAGGAGATAGACGACCCCGGCTTCGGTCACTACCTTGACATGTACGGCGTTGAGATTGCCGGTGTCGACAAAGCGACTCTTGACCCGCGTCGTCACATACGAATCATTGCTGCGCGCCGAGAAGGAGCTGATCGGACCAACCACGAGTTCATTGTAAACCCCCTGGACCTGTGGCACCCCGGCGACGATCTGCCCGACTTCTGCCTTCATCTGTTCAGAGGGCACTTCTCCGGAAATCAGCACCTTGCGGTTATAGCTGGTGAAGCTGGTATGCGCCTGATCGCCGATCTTCTCGTGGACGCGTGCACTGGCTTTCCATTCGATGCTTTCATCGTCGGTTTGCGTTCCCAGCGACCGCCGATCGAGCGCCGCCAGAGCGCCACCGCCCGCACCGGCGGCGAGCATTGCCAGGCAACCCTGCAGCATCGGCAGCAGCAGCGCGCCGAGCAACAAGCTGGTGACGAGACTTTTTTTCATTCTTCGACTCCCATGAGCAGACAGTCCATCCCATCGCAAAGGCAATGGATGATCAGCAGATGTGTTTCCTGGATGCGCGCCGTGCGCTCCGCCGGTACGCAGACGTGGATGTCATCCTTGCGCAGGATTTCGCCGACCGTGCCCCCCCCCTTGCCGGTCAGGGCCACAACGCGCAGGTCGTTTTCGTGTGCAGCATTGATCGCCTCGATGACGTTTGGCGAATCGCCCGAAGTGGAGATGGCCACGAGAATGTCTCCGGGCTGCCCGAGGGCACGTACCTGCTTGGCGAAGACGAGCTTGTAACCGTAGTCGTTGGCGATCGCCGAGATCACCGAGGAATCAGTGGTCAGTGCAATTGCCGCCAGTTCGTGGCGCTCCAGCTCGAAGCGGCCGACCAGTTCGGCCGCCAGGTGCTGGGCATCAGCCGCCGAGCCGCCATTGCCGCAGGCGAGGATCTTGCCATTGTTCAGGAGGCAGCCGACCATCGCTTCGATCGCCTCGGCAATGGGCGCTGCCAGAAATTCGACGGCGTCAAGCTTGGTTTGTGCGCTCTCTGTGAAGTGCCCGCTGATACGGCTGATCAAATCCATGGGCTGTGACGATGTTCCGGGACAAGAAGGAAGGCCATTCTAACATCAGAGTACCAGGAACACCTCGAACTCGACGCGGCGCCAGGGATTCGGGTCGTCGCGCAGTCGGGAAACGCGCGCCTCGAGTTTCTCGCCGGCGTCGATTGCCTGCGCCACGGCACGGTTCTCGGCACGCGGGACGTAACCGAGGAGGCGCCCGTTCCATTCGACGCGGATGGCTTTGCGGTCATGGCGGTTGTCGGGTTCGCGGATCAGGATCAGGCGGTCGCCAGGCTTGATCTGCGACCACAGCTCGGCGACTGCGTAATACTGGCTGCCGGCCAGCGGCGAACTTTGCACAAGCACCCGGATCGTTTCAGCGGCGCCGGCATATCCGCCGAGGACCAGCCAGAGGAGGGGACTAATCAGTTGCCGGAAACGCATCGCAAATCCATTCGATGGCGGCCTCGGACAGTTCGTCGAACAGGATGCAGTCGAAGCGGCAGTCGGATTCCCGACCAGGATGGGTACTCAGGTAATGCTCCGCGGCGAGAACGATACGCCGCTGCTTGGCCAGGTCGATACTGGCGGCCGCGCCGCCGAAGCGGGCGTTGCGGCGCAGGCGCACTTCAACGAAGACGAGTACCTGCCGGTCCCGGCAAATCAGGTCCACCTCGCCACCCCGACAGCGATAATTGCGCAGCAGTACGTTCAGACCGTGCCTTTCGAGGAAGCGCGCGGCGAGTTCCTCGGCCATCGCCCCCGAAGCGGCTGGGCTGGCTAAACGAGCAAGGTATCCTGCTGGCCTGCGCGTGTTATCTTTAAGGCTCACCGGCAAGCTGATCTCCATGACAGAAGAATCTCCTGCATTATATGTCGTTCCGACGCCGCTCGGCCACCTTGGCGATATCACACAGCGCGCGATCGAAGTCCTGCAGCAGGTGCCCTGGGTCGCCGCCGAGGATACGCGTCACAGTGCACCCCTGCTGCGCCACTACGGCTGCAATGCGCGCTTGCTGGTGGCGCACCGGCATAACGAAGAAGGCGCCGCGCAACAGGTGATCGCGCGCCTTGCCGCCGGTGAGTCGGTCGCGATGGTCGTGGACGCCGGCACACCGGCAGTATCGGATCCGGGTGCGCGGCTGGTGGCGAAAGTGCGTGCTGCCGGCCATCGCATCATTCCGCTGCCTGGTGCCTGTGCGGCGGTGGTCGCGCTGTCTGCGGCAGGGCTCGACGAAGTTCGTTTTCTTTTTTACGGTTTTCTGCCGAACAAGGCCGGGCAGCGCGCAGCGGTCTTGCGGGAACTGGCGCCCCTGCCCTATGCACTGATCTTCTACGAGGCGCCGCATCGCATTCTCGAAGCCGTCGCTGCCCTGTGCGCGGCCTTTGGACCGGAACGTACGCTGGTTCTGGCGCGGGAACTGACGAAGCTGTTCGAAAGCATTCATTGCTGCGCACTCGGTGAAGCGCAGGCCTGGTTGCTGGCCGATGCCAATCGCCAGCGTGGCGAGTTCGTGCTGCTCGTTTCCGGTGCAGCACCGGTCGAGGAAAGCACCGAGGGCGAACGCGTGTTGCAGCTTCTGCTCGACGATGGCCTGTCGATCCGGCAGGCCAGCCGGCTGGCGCACGCGATTACCGGGGTCGGAAAGAATGCCTTGTATCAGCGGGCCCTGGGTTTGAAGGGGTCGGACGACCGGAGGAGAAAGGATGGCTGCAGCTCAAGCTGAATGAACGTACCGTCATCGTCGGCCAGGAAGTACGATTCAGTTTTCAAACAGCAGGGAGTGGGCAATGAACAAACAGGTTCCGGGGTTTTGTCTGGCGATGCTTGCCGCGGTGCTTGTGCAGGCCGGGCCGCCGGTACCCCGGCCTGCGGGCATCGAGGTCAGGGATTACCCATGGCAGGCGTCGACAGGGGAGAAGAGCGCAGCACTGGAGCTCAAGGGCAACCGGAAGCGCGGTCAGGAAATCTACGAGTTGTGCCGCAGTTGCCACCTGCCGTCGGCAGGCGGACTTTCCGACGGCAGCATCCCGCAGCTCGCGGGCCAGCACAGCAGCGTGCTGATCAGGCAGATGGCCGACATCCGCGCCGGTGTGCGCGACAACCCGACGATGTACCCGTTTGCCGCGGTCCTGACCGATCCGCAGGAACTGGCTGACGTCGCTGCCTATATCGAAGGGTTGTGTATTCCCGTCGAGCATGGTCGTTATGAGGGGTCGGACGCCGATCGGCAAATGGCAACCGGAAAGGTGCTTTACGAGAAGGAGTGCAGAGGATGCCATGGCGCCAGCGGCGAAGGCTTCAGGGACAAGGGTTATCCGGTAATCGCCGGACAGCACTATCCATACCTGCTGCGCCAGATGACCGAGATCCGCGACGGCAAGCGCCGCAACGCCAACCCGGAGATGGTCAGAATCATCAGCAAGTACGACAATAGTCAGCTGCTCGCCATTTCGGCCTACCAGTCGAGCCTGCGGATGCCGGGCAGGATGTGCAAGGCCATGGCGACCAGGAAGAAGTGGTAGGCCGGTGCGGTGCATCGGCAACGATGGCCGAGCAGCGCTTCGGTGTTGCGCGGCGGCAGACATCTGGGCGCCAGCGGCGCCCCGGGAGAAATGAGCATGAAGAGAATATTGGCCCTGCTGTCGATTGTTTTGCTCGCGAGTTGCGCCACGCCGACCCTGCGAGGCAGTGCCGACCTTGGGGTGGTTATCGAGCGCGCGAGCGGGCAACTCAGTCTCGTCGATACCAGCCGGCGCGAAGTTTATGCGCGTATCGGCGGACTCGGTGACCTCTCGCACGCCTCGGTCGTCTATGCGCGTGATGGTCGTTATGCTTACGTCTTCGGGCGTGATGGCGGGCTGTCGAAGGTCGATCTGCTCGAGGCGCGTATCGTCAAGCGCGTGCTGCAGTCAGGCAATGCCATCGGCGGCGCGATCTCGCAGGACGGCCGCATTGTTGTTGCACAGAATTACACACCCGGTGGCATCAAGGCTTTTGACGCCGAAACCCTGGAACTGCTCTCCGAAGTACCGGCCGAATACGCGCCGGGCAGTTTTTCGAAAGTCGTTGGCCTCGCCGATCTCGCCGGCCAACGTTTTGCCTACGCGCTCTTTGAGGGCGGTGAAGTCTGGATCAGCGATTTCTCCAACCCTCGGCAGCCGCAGACGCAACGATATCCGGCCGGGTTGCAGCCCTACGATGGACTGGTGACCCCCGATGGTCGCCATTACCTGGCCGGACTGTTCGGCGAGGATGGCGTCGTCCTGCTCGACACCTGGCGGCCAGAGCAGGGCACACGGCGAATTCTCGCGAACTACGGGCGTGGCCAGGAGAAGCTGCCGGTATTCAAGATGCCGCACCTGCGCGGCTGGTCGATGGCACAGGGCAACGTCTATCTGCCGGCGATCGGCCGCCACGAGGTGTGGGTCGTTGCCGGCGGCAACTGGCAGGAAATCGCCCGTATCGCCGTCAAGGGACAGCCGGTGTTCGTCATGGCGCGGCCGGATGGCCGGCAGGTGTGGGTCAATTACGCGTTTCCCGACAACGGCTGGGTCGAAGTGATCGATACCCTGAGCGGGAAAATAGTCAAGACGCTTGCACCCGGTCGGGCCGTCCTGCACATGGAATTCACGCCGCGCGGTGAACAGGTCTGGATTTCCGCCCGCGATGACAACCGGGTGCTGATCTACGATACGGCGACGTTCTCGAAGCTTGGCGAACTGGACGTACAGGCGCCGAGCGGGATATTCTTCACCAGCCGCGCCAACCGCATGGGTTTCTGATGGACACACTTGACGAAGCGATCGACTTTCGCCTTCTCAATGACTTTCAGCGGGATTTTCCGCTCTGTTCTGCGCCCTTCGCGGAGCTGGCGTCGCGGCTGGGAGTTGCCGAGGGCGTGGTGTTGCGGGCCCTGGAAGGGCTGCGTCGCCAAGGCAAGATCGCGCGCGTCGGCGCCATTTTTGCCCCGAAACGTATCGGTGTCAGTACGTTGGCCGCGATGGCGGTACCCGCGGACCAACTGGCCGCGATTGCCGAAGTGGTCAATCGCTTTCCCGAAGTGAATCACAATTACGAGCGTGAGCACCGCTACAATCTCTGGTTCGTCGCCACGGCCGGGTCGGAAGGGCGCCTGCAGGCGGCCCTGGGCGCGATCGAACAGGTGGCCGGCTGGCCGGTGCTGAAGCTGCCGCTGCTCGAGGAATACCACATCGACCTCGGTTTTGCGCTGGACGGGCAGGGAGAGAGGGTGGGCAGCGTGCGCGTGCGCAGTCAGCAGTTCACTGCACCGACGCCACTCGACGAATTCGAACGTCGTCTGGTGATGGCCCTGCAGGAAGGCCTGCCGCTGTTCATTCGGCCGTTCTCGGTGCTGGCCAGCCGGGTCGGCTGCGACGAGAGCGAAGTGCTCGAACGCATCCGTCGCTGGTGCGCCGAGG
>DIME01000063.1:0-9163 GCA_002425405.1 Candidatus Accumulibacter vicinus | reverse complement strand
GCCAATGCGATGCTGGTGCACGACATTCCCGACGCCAGCGTCAGCGCCATTGGCGAGCGCCTGGCGTGCGAATCCGGGGTGAATCTCTGCTATCGGCGCCCGCGCGTGCCGCCGACCTGGCGCTACAACCTGTTCTGCATGATCCATGGCCAGGCACGGGCGGAAGTCGAGGCCCGCATCGCCGAGCTGCGAGCACGCCTGCAGTTGACCGATTACGCGCACGCAGTGCTGTTCTCGCTGACCCGCTTCAAACAGCGTGGTGCCCGTTATGCGTGAAGCGGCACGCATCGACACCACCGATCGCGCGATCATCGACGGTCTGCAGGGCGGATTCCCGATCTGCGAACGCCCTTACGCCGAAGTGGCCGGCAGGTTCGGGATCAGCGAAACGGAACTCCTCGAACGTCTGCAGCGAATGCTGGCAACGCGCGTACTGACCCGCTTCGGCCCGATGTTTCAGGTCGAGCGCATGGGCGGTGCCTTCGTTCTGGCGGCGATGCGCGTTCCCGATGCGGACTGGCTGCGTGTCCTCGAAATCGTCAATGCCTTTCCCGAGGTGGCGCACAACTACCGCCGGGAAAGCGACCGCAACGGTGAATTCAACATGTGGTTCGTCCTGGCCACCGAAACTACCGACGGCATCGACGCCGCGATACGCCGGATTGAGGAGGCCAGCGGCCTGCCGGTCTTTCCCTTCCCGAAGCTGCAGGAATACTTCGTCGAAATGAAGCTGGCGGTGCGCTCATGAGCGCTCAAGCTGCCGTCATCCTCGATGCCACCGACCGCCGTCTCGTCATTGCCACCCAGAATGGCCTGCCGCTGGTCGCACGGCCATATCACCAAATCGCCGAAGCGATCGGCATCCCTCCCGAGGAGGTGATGGCGCGCCTGACCCGCCTGCTCGAGAGTGGCGCCATCCGCCGCATCGGCGCGGTGCCCAATCACTACGCGATCGGCTACACCGCCAACGGCATGAGTGTCTGGGACGTGCCGGACGAGCGTATCGACGAACTCGGCGTACGCGTCGGCGGACTCGATTTCGTGACCCACTGCTACCACCGGCCGCGCCGGCTCCCCGAATGGCCATACAACCTGTTTGCCATGGTGCATGGCGGTTCACGCGCCGAGGTTCTGGCCAAGGTAGTGGCCATCGCCGAAATCATCGGGGCCGATTGTCGTTCGCATGATGTGCTGTTTTCAACCGCCATTCTCAAGAAGACCGGTCTGAGGATGGCGGCCAGGTGAGATGACTGACCCGCGCGGGCGTGACAGATGGGTTGCCGGAGAATTGCCTGCACGCGCATTGCCGCGCCGTCGGCAGTCTCCACCCCTGCCGAGCACACGACTGATCGAGCGACTGGAGCGCGCAAACCGGAAGCATCTGGTGGGCCGGCCGCTGACTGCAGCCTTGCGCGCCGGCGCTGGAAAACCGGGCGAACCGCCACCGCTCGTCCTGCTCATGCTGATCGGCGGTATCGGGCTGCTGGTCTCGGCGCTATTCGCCAGCGCAACCATCGTCTTGGCCGCGGCCGGTGTCGTGGCGCTGGCCGCAGCGGCAGCGCTGTGGTGGCGACACCGGGCTGCGTCGCGGTACGACTCGCTGACGCAGCTCGGTTACGCCGGTGAGTTGCAGCGCGATGCCGAGTGCTTTGACGACTACCTCGAAGAAGTCTCCAGGCACTTGCCGCAGGCCGCGTTGACGACGCTCGCGCGGACCAAGGAAACGCTCGCTAGGGTGATCGCTGCGCTCGCCGCAGCCGACCTGGCGATCGAAGAAACGTTTTTCGTACGGGAGATGGTTGCGCGCTACCTGCCGGATGCCTGCCGCCATTACGTCGAGGCAACCGCGGCCAGCGGTGGCTGCGTCGTGCTCGAAGATGGAAGTACCGCCGAACAATCGCTGTGCCGCCAACTCGACATGTTGCACGCTCGTCTGGAAAAAACGCTGGCCAGAATTGCCGACGGCAGGGCGCAGGCGCTTGCCAGGCACGAAACCTTCGTCAGGAGCAAGGAATGAGTGCGGTGCCCGTCGCCCAACCCGACGGACTCCGCGCGCTGCCGACTATTTCATGGTCGAATCGTTCGCTGGAGATCGCGGCTCGGTGTCTGCAATTCCCTCCAGCAAATCTGCTTCCTGCTTGTCGCGAACCAGTTTCGCCACACTAAATACGGTGTTGAGCAGAAAAAGCCAGGCGACGATCATGTAAGCTTTTTCCCAGTCGCCGATCGTCATCCGGAAGAGTCCCCAGGTGGTCAGCGATACGGCCATCGCGAATCCTGCCCAGACGGTGATCACCCAGGCGCCGGTATCGATCCGCTCGTCGCGGTTGTCACGGATCATCTTGGCCAGCGTAAACGATGCAAACAGGCAGAAGCAGAAACCGACGGCCAAAAACGCCCGGTCGAGTTCCTGGCTCGGCATGTGCCAGATGCCGATCGTGCAGGCGGTCACGGCAAGGCCGAACGACAACCACACCTGCACGCTCCAGGACGGGGTGTCGCGTCGGATCAGATACTTCTGAGGCATGGTGAATCCTCCTTTCCGGATGGCGGTGCTGCGTACACCGCAATGTAGAGTGCGATGCCAGATGGCCGGCCAAGGATGTCCGGGCGCGGGTGCTCTGGAGACGATGAACCTGGGGGAGACAGATTCATGGTGTCGGTGAAGGTCTGCAGGGTCAGTGGCCGGGCATTCTACTAAACGATGTCCAGATGACCGATGCCTGCCGTCAGATCCCGGTCTTTCGATTCCTTGCCATGCAGCTTGATCTGCAGGCGCAGGTCGTTGAGAGAGTCGGCATTGCGCAGGGCGTCGGCGTAGCTGATCTGACCGGCCTCGTAGAGGTCGAACAGGGCCTGATCGAAGGTCTGCATGCCGAGTTCCCGCGACCTTTTCATCGCCTCCTTGATTTCGTGCACCTGGCCCTTGAAGATCAGGTCGGAAATCAGTGGAGAATTGAGCAAGATCTCGATCGCCGGGGCGCGTCCCTTGCCGTCCTTCTTGGCCAGCAGGCGCTGCGAGACGAGAGCACGCAGGTTGAGCGAAAGGTCCATCAGCAGTTGGTGGCGGCGTTCCTCGGGGAAGAAGTTGATGATCCGGTCGATTGCCTGGTTGGTACTGTTGGCGTGCAGCGTGGCGAGGCAAAGGTGTCCGGTTTCGGCAAAAGCGATGGCGTAGTCCATGGTCGCACGATCCCGGATTTCCCCCATCATGATCACGTTCGGTGCCTGCCGCAGGGTGTTCTTCAACGCGACTTCCCAACTGTCCGTATCGACGCCGATCTCGCGTTGGGTGACGATGCACTTCTTGTGCTCGTGAACGAACTCGATCGGGTCTTCGATGGTGATGATGTGGCCCTGGCTATGGCGGTTGCGGTGATCGACGAGTGCTGCCAGGGAAGTGGTCTTGCCGGTACCGGTACCACCGACAAAGATGACCAGACCGCGCAAGGTCATCGCGATATCCTTCAGCACCAGTGGCAGGCCGAGTTCATCGAGAGTCGGAACGTTCAGGTTGATGGTGCGGCAGATCACCGCGACGCGCCCCTGTTGCACCAGCGCATTGACGCGAAAGCGGCCGATTCCGGCAGGCGAGATGGCGAAGTTGCATTCCTTGGTCGCCTCGAATTCGGAAGCCTGCCGGTCGTTCATGATCGAGCGCGCGAGTTCTGCAGAGTGCTGCGGCAACAGCGGCTGATTGGATACCGGCACCACCTTGCCATCGATCTTGATCGCCGGAGGATAGTTGGCGGTGATGAAGAGGTCGGAGCCGTTCTTCTGGGCCATCAGGCGCAACAGTTCGTGCATGAATTTCAGTGCCTGGTCGTTTTCCATGCTTCCTCTCCTGCCTGCAAGGACGGCTTACATGCCCATGAAGTTGTCTTTGTTGGCCGCCTTGTTGCGAGCCTCGATCATTGAAACGATATTCCGTTTGACGAGTTCGGTCAGGCATTGGTCAAGGGTCTGCATGCCATATTGCTGTCCGGTCTGCAGGACGGAATACATCTGGGCGACCTTGTTTTCACGGATGAGATTACGAATCGCCGGTGTGCCGATCAGGATCTCGTGTGCCGCAACCCGCCCCTGACCGTCCTTGGTCTTGAGCAGAGACTGGGAAATCACTGCCCGTAGCGATTCGGAAAGCATGGATCGGACCATTTCCTTTTCAGCGGCCGGGAACACGTCGATGATCCGGTCGATGGTCTTGGCGGCGCTCGAGGTATGCAGGGTGGCAAAAACCAGGTGGCCGGTTTCCGCACCGGTGAGCGCCAGACGGATGGTTTCGAGGTCGCGCATCTCGCCAACCAGAATCACGTCCGGGTCTTCACGCAGAGCGGAACGCAGGGCGTTCTGGAAGGACAGGGTATGTGGACCGACCTCGCGTTGGTTGATCAGGCATTTTTTGGGCTGGTGAACAAACTCGATCGGATCTTCAACGGTGAGAATGTGGCTATAAGCCGTTTCATTGACGTGATTGATCATCGCCGCCAGAGTGGTCGACTTGCCTGAACCGGTTGGCCCGGTGACCAGTACGATGCCGCGTGGATAGTCCGAAATGTCCTTGAAGATCTTTGGACAGTTAAGGTCTTCGAGCGTCAGCACCTTCGACGGAATGGTCCGAAAGACCGCAGCAGCACCGCGATTCTGGATGAAGGCGTTGACGCGAAAACGCGCCAGATTGGGAATCTCGAACGAGAAGTCGCATTCCCGGGTGTCTTCGTACTGTTTGCGCTGAACGTCGCTCATGATGTCGTACACCATCGCATGCACGTCCTTGTGCTCCATGGCAGGCAGGTTGATTCGCCGCACATCGCCGTTCACCCGGATGATCGGCGGCAGGCCGGACGACAGGTGGAGGTCGGAAGCCTTGTTCTTGACGCTGAAGGCCAGCAGTTCGGTGATGTCCATTCGCTTCGGTCCTCGGACGGTGGGCAGGGTGCGGTGTTATACTTCGAACAATCTGCGTAGCACCCGATTATGACCATACTTTCCGCCAAGCTGCAAGCCGTTCGCGCGCGAATCGCCAGCGCTGCTGGGCAGTGCGGTCGTTCTGACGACACGATCCAGCTGCTCGCGGTCAGCAAGACCTGGCCCGCTGCCCAGATACGCGAGCTGGCAGCCGCTGGCCAGCGGGCTTTTGGCGAAAGCTATGTGCGGGAAGGCGTCGCGAAGATCACCGAACTGCGTGTGCTGGAACTTGAATGGCATTTCATCGGTGCGCTGCAGGCCAACAAGACGCGCATGGTGGCCGAAGCCTTTGACTGGGTGCATTCGGTTGACCGTCTGGAGATCGCGCAACGCCTTTCCGATCAGCGTCCGGCATCGCTGCCTCCCCTGTCGATCTGCCTGCAGGTCAATGTCAGTGGCGAGGCCGCGAAGGGCGGTGTCCCGCTAACCGCTGCGCCGGCATTGGCGAATGCGCTGGCGGTGCTGCCAAAACTGCGTCTGCGTGGTCTAATGACCATTCCGGCGCCGCACCATGACTGCGTCGAGCAGCGTCGCCCATTCCGCCTCCTGCGGGAACTTTCTGAACGATTACAGGCAGATGGCCTGTGCCTTGATACACTTTCGATGGGCATGTCGGATGACCTTGAAGCGGCCATTGCCGAGGGGTCGACGCTGGTGCGTGTTGGCACTGCAATTTTTGGCGAGAGACACAGAGCATGAGAATCACTTTCCTGGGCGGTGGCAATATGGCCAACGCGATGATCGGTGGCCTGGTGAAAACCGGTTTTTCGGCAAGCGACATCGCCGTCATCGAATTGGGTGCGCAGGGGCGCGCCAAGCTGCGGCTGGCCTACGGGGTTCGATGTTATGAGGCGGTCAGTGCCGTTGCGCTCGACTGCGACGCCCTCATGCTGTCGGTGAAACCACAACAGATGCGCGAAGCCTGTACGCCGCTACTCAAATACCTCAAGCAGCAATTGGTGATCAGTATCGCCGCCGGTCTGCGCCTGGCCGATGTTTCGCGATGGTTGGGCGGCTACGGCAGGATCGTACGCGCAATGCCCAACACGCCGGCGCTGGTTGGTGCCGGCATTACCGGGCTGTGTGCGCTGCCCGCGGTGTCGATGGCCGAGCGACTCGGTGCCGAGCGCATCCTGCAGGCGGTCGGCAGCACCTTGTGGATCGCCGATGAATATCACATGGACGCGGTGACCGCGATCTCCGGCAGTGGTCCGGCTTATGTATTCCTGTTCATTGAAGCACTGCAGCAGGCGGCAAGCGAACTGGGCCTGTCGCCGGCGCAGGCTCGCCAGCTCTCGATCGATACCGTGCTCGGTGCTGCCAAGCTTGCCGCACAGTCGGATGAAACGGCAGGTGTGCTGCGCGAGCGCGTGACTTCGAAAGGCGGGACCACCGAGGCGGCATTGCGCACCATGGCCGAGCGTGGCGTCAAGGAAGGCTTCGTCGCCGGCGTGCTGGCCGCCAACATCCGCGGCCGGGAATTGGGTGAACTGCTGGGCAAGGATGGTTGATGATCACGCAGGCCGGATTGTTCTTGCTCGAAACGCTGACCGGTTTCCTGACCTTTGCGCTGCTGCTGCGTTTCTACATGCAGGCTTGCCGCGTTTCCTTCAACAATCAGATCGGCACGTTCGTCGTCGAGTTGACCAACTGGCTGGTCAGGCCCTTGCGCAAGATTCTGCCGGGCTGGTATGGCCTGGATCTGGCGAGTCTCCTGCCGGCCTATCTGCTGCAGGTGATTTTTGCCGGCGCGCTGACCCTGCTGCATGTCGGCAGTGAGAGCCTGGCGCCGGAGATTCTGCTGCCGCTGCTGCTCTGGCGAGGCCTGCTGGCCACCTTGCGTTTCAGCCTCTACCTGCTGATTGGCGCGCTGCTGGTGCAAGCCGTCCTGTCGTGGGTCAGTCCGTACTCGCCTCTGAGCCTGCCGGTATCGCAACTGACGCGCCCCATCCTGCGGCCGATCCAGCGTTTCGTACCGCCCATTGGCGCCATCGACCTGTCACCGCTGGTGGCCATTGTCCTCGCGCAGTTGCTGCTGATCTTTCTGTAAGCCGTGGTCGACTGGCTACGCGAAGTCGACGGCTCGATCATGCTGGCCGTACATGTCCAGCCCGGTGCGAAGCGTAGCGAAGTCGCCGGCCTGCACGGCGACGCGCTGAAGATCCGCCTTGCTGCACCCGCGATCGACGGTCGGGCGAACGCTGCACTGCTGGCGTTTGTCGCGCAGCGATTGGGTCTGGCCAAGTCGGCAGTCGAACTGAAAAGTGGCCAGACCTCGCGGCGCAAGGTGCTGTCGGTGCTGGGTGCGCGTGCCGATGCGGTACGCTGCCTGCTCTGGCCTGTATCGTCGTCGCAACGGGCGGGAGGCCTGCGCTGATGCTCAGGCCTCGAAAACGATGCGCCCGCCAACCAAAGTCATGCGGGTTCGACCGCTTACTTCGTAACCCAGGAAGGGTGTATTTTTCCCCTGGCTGCGCAGTGCTTCCGGGGTGACGAGCCAGGATTCGGCAGGGTCGAAGAGGCAAATGTCGGCGGCACTGCCGATGGCCAGTGAGCCGGCCTCGATGCCGAGAATGGCCGCCGGATCACAGGTGATGCGGGCCAGCGCCAGCACCAGCGGCAGCTTTGCATGTTTCGCCCAGCGCAGTGTCAGGGGCAGCAACAGTTCAAGTCCGGTGGCTCCGGGCAATGCTTCGGCAAAGGGCAGTTGCTTGCCATCTGCGTCGATCGGTGTGTGGTCCGAACAGATTGCCGCCAGTCCATCCCTGACCGTGACGCGCAGCGCGTCACGGTCGCTTGACGCACGCAGTGGCGGGTCGAAGCGTGCATTGCTGTCGAAGTAACCGATGTCCATTTCCGACAGATGCAGGTGATGGATCGAGACATCGCAGGAAACCTGCATGCCGCTACGTTTCGCGGCGCTGATCAGGGCCACGCCGGCAGCTGAGGACAGCCGCGAAAGGTGCAGGCGAACACCGGTTTGTTCTGCCAGTTGCAGTGCCGTGGTGATGGCGACGGTTTCGGCCGATACCGGAATGCCGGTCAGTCCTAGTCGGGATGCGACCTCGCCATCGTGGGCGACGCCTTCGCGCGCGAGAAACTGGTCCTGCGGCCACAGACGCACATGGTAGCCGAAGGTGGCGGCGTACTGCATGGCCCGCATCAGCAACTGCGTGTCGACGATCGGATGCTTGGCCTGTGAGAAGCCAATACAGCCCGCACGTGACAGACTGTTCATCTCGGCGAGTCTTTCGCCTGCCAGCTGCTGGGTCAGCGCGCCGATCGGATAGACCCGCGCCAGACCAAGTGTTTCGCTGCGCCGGACGAGGCGCTCGACGAGACCTGGCTCATCGAGTGGCGGTTTGGTGTCGGGCGGGCAGGCAAGAGAGGTCACGCCACCGGCGACCGCGGCGGCAAGTTCCGGTTCGATGCTGCCCAGGCGGGCTGACAGGTCGACCAGGCCGGGGCAGGCGATCAGCCCTTTGGCGTCGATCTGACGTGCGGCAGAGAAGCCTGCCGGCGGCTGGCCGATCGCAGCAATACGTCCGTCGGCAATGAACAGATCGAGACAGGCATCCAGGCCATTTTTCGGGTCGATCAGATGGGCATTCCGGATATGGAGGGGGAGGGGTTGCTCGTTCATCGTTCAGTTTCCTGCCAGAATGCCCATGACCGCCATGCGTACCGCTATCCCGAAGGTGACCTGCGGCAGGATCACTGCCTGTGGGCCATCGGCGACATCGGAGTCGATTTCGACGCCACGATTCATGGGCCCCGGATGCATCACGATGGCATCGGGTTTGGCAAGCGCCAGCATCGCCGGCGTCAGTCCGTAGCAATGGAAGTATTCGCGCGCCGACGGCAGGAGCGCACCATTCATGCGTTCGTTCTGCAGGCGGAGCATGATCACCACATCACAATCGCGAAGCCCTGTTCGCAGGTCATGGCAGACCCGCAGTCCCATCTTGTCCAGGGCCGTCGGCAACAGCGTTTGCGGGCCGACGGCGCGCACCTCGGCAGCGCCGAGCGTGGTCAGCGCATGAATATCCGAACGCGCTACACGGGAATGCAGGATGTCGCCGACAATGGCTACCACCAGGTTGTTGAAATCCTGCTTGTAGTGACGGATGGTGTACATGTCGAGCAGACCCTGCGTCGGGTGGGCGTGGCGCCCGTCGCCGGCATTGACCACATG
>DIME01000197.1 GCA_002425405.1 Candidatus Accumulibacter vicinus | reverse complement strand
AACTTGTCGGGGACTGCTTAATGTGAAAGGCGCGTCAGCGACTCACGAATCTCCCCGCCCCACGTGTGGGGGAGGGGTCGGGGGAGAGGGAAACGGTCATGACTTTCATGATCAGGGGTATCTTGCAAAGTCATGACCGTTAGATGGATCAACTCCGCCCGGCAGATTCTCTGGGGCACACCGCCGTCCGGCATGCAGACTCAGACTCTCCCGGTTCGACGCCGTAGCGGCGAACCGGATGGAGCTGTCTTTTTGGCACCCCATACGAACGCAGTAGTTTGACGACGGCCGTGATGCGCTGCTCCGCTTGCTCCCGACACCGTCCTTATCGACCGACGAGAGTGATCACCTGTGACGGGTTTGCCTTGAGACCGAGAGCCGACGGACGTCCTGTAGCGACAATTTTGGTCAGACGCGCTGCGGGCGTGGAAACTCGGAGACTTGAAATCCATCCGAAAGTCCATACATTCAGCGGCAGAAGCGGCCAGAGCGACAACCCCGGCTGTGCGCTGAACGGGCTCGATTGCAACGCGAGATCCCGCAGGCGTGCAAGAGACCCCCGAGCATCCGCGGCTTCGGGCGCGGTGGGTATCCCGCGCTCAACGTGGGCAGCATGCACATGGCCGCCGTGGATATACACCCCTGTTGAAGGAATCCCCGCATGAGCGCCGCATTGCATATCGTCTGTCCTGACCGCAAGTCCATCAACCGCTTGCCTGCGGCGATTCAGTGTCCCGTCACGGCGGTGCGCTCACCGCGCGGGCACTCCGGCGGCTTCTGGCGCTGATTGCCAACATGGCTTACCATCATCCCTCCGGCCTCCCTGCACCAGACCGCTTTTTCGCACGCTGGCTCACCATCACGGCCTGTCTTGCGGCGCTGATGCTGCTCTGGCAGTTCCTGCCTGCCATCGAAGCATGGTTCAGTCCGCGGCAGGCCGCCGAGCGAACGGTAACGCCTCGCGGAGATCTCGCAGTCGATGAGCGTACGACCATCGAACTGTTCGAGAAATCGCGTCACTCGGTAGTTTACATCTCGACTGCCCAACTGGTCCGTGATGCATGGACGCGCAATGTCTTTTCCGTGCCGCGCGGCACCGGTTCTGGCTTCATCTGGGATGATGCCGGACATGTCGTCACCAACCTCCATGTCATCCAGGGCGCTTCGCAAGCGACCGTCAAGCTCGCTGACGGCCGCGACTACCAGGCCGCCCTGGTCGGTATTAGTCCTGCGCACGACATCGCGGTGCTCAAGATCGGGGTAGGTTTCAAGCGTCCGCCAGCGGTGCCGATCGGCTCCAGCGCTGACCTCAAGGTTGGTCAGAAGGTTTTCGCGATCGGGAACCCTTTTGGGCTCGATTGGACGCTGACCACTGGAATTATCTCGGCACTGGATCGCTCGCTGCCTGGCGAAGCCGGCGGCCCTGGAATTGAGCACCTGATCCAGACCGATGCCGCCATCAACCCTGGCAACTCTGGAGGACCGCTGCTCGATTCTGCCGGACGCCTGATCGGAATTAATACTGCAATCTACAGCCCTTCAGGTGCGTCGGCGGGGATCGGCTTTGCCGTACCGGTCGATACGGTCATGCGTGTAGTCCCACAACTCATCAAATCAGGCAAATACATCCGTCCCGCCTTGGGGATCGAGGTGGACGAGCAACTCAACCTGCGACTGCAGATGCTCACAGGGCGCCAGGGCGTGTTCGTGCTGCGCGTGCAGCCCGGCTCGTCTGCTCAGCGAGCAGGTTTGGTCGGCATCAGTGCTACGCCGCAAGGAATCGCGCCGGGCGACCTGATCACCGCGATCGAAGGCAAGTCCATCGATGGCGTCGCCAGCCTCTTGGCCCGACTCGATGATCGCCGTATCGGCGACGTCGTTGAATTGTCAGTCGATAGAGAAGGCAAGACTCGTGCAGTACGCATGGAGCTGCAACCAGGCACTTAGAACCCACCGCAAAATGTCGTCGGTGTAACGCACCACGCCGCCCAAGCCTAGCCCCGCGGCATCGGCCGCAGCCCGGCCGCGGCCGCCCGCTCCACCGCCGCCGTCAGCGCTGCCAACGCCGCTGATGGCAGGCGCCAGCAGTGCCAGTAGAGGGGTACGTCGAGGTACGCGCCGGGCACGATCTCGGCCAGATCGCCGGCCGCGATCGCCTGGCGCGCAAAGGCCTCCGGCACCATGCCCCAACCGAGCCCGCGCCGCGCCAGGCCGACAAAACCGTGCACCGAGGGCACCAGATGAATCGGCGGCGCCACCGCCTCCGGCGTGCGGGCGGCGATGAACTGGTGCTGCAGCCCGTCCTTGGCGTTGAAGCGGAGCATCGGCGCCCGTCGCAGCGCCGCCGCGTCGACGCCGTCCGCGAAGTGCCGCGCCGCGAATCCCGGTGACGCGACCGCGAGGTAGCGCATCAAGCCCAGGGGCGCCACGCTGCAGCCCTGGATTGCTGCCGGGTTGGCGCTGACCGCGGCCATCACCGAGCCCTCGCGCAGTAGCGCCGCCGAGTGCTCCTGGTCATCGACGCGCAGATCGAACACCACCTGCAACCCGTCCGGCAGCGTGCCGGGCACGTCGAGGAACCAGCTGTCGAGCGAGTCGGCATTCACCGCCACCGGAATCCGCACCACCGGCGGCGCCTCGCCGGATGACGAACCGAGCGCGGCCAGCATCTCGGTTTCGAGCAGCGCCACCTCCTCGGCAAATCGCACCAGCGCCTGCCCGGCGACACTAGGCACGCAGGGCGTGGCGCGCTGCACGAGCACCTGCCCGAGGCGCTCCTCGAGCTGCTTGATGCGCTGGCTGATCGCCGACGGCGTGACGTGCAGGCGGCGCGCCGCCGCCTCGAACGAGCCTTCGCGGATCACCATGGCAAAGGCGGCGAGCTGGGCGTTGTCGAGATTCATTTCATGAGCGGAATTAACGAATGGTTAGAAAAATTAGTTTTTCTTTCTCATTGTCGCTCGCTAAGCTACCGCCATCAATGCATCCGATCGCCCGAAACCCTTGCAGGAGTCCACGTGTTCGCCGCCCCACCCTTTGCCGTTTCCTTCGTTGCCGGCTTCCTCGCCAGCCTGGCGCTCATCGTCGCCATCGGTGCGCAGAACGCCTTCGTCCTGCGGCAGGGCCTGCGCGGCGAACACCTGCTGCCAGTCGCGCTGATCTGCGCGTTTTCCGACGCGCTGCTCATCGCCATCGGCATTGCCGGCCTCGGCCAGCTGATCGAAGCCCACCCGGCCGCCCTCGGCCTCGCCCGCTACGGCGGCGCCGCCTTCCTGGTCTACTGCGGCTGGCGCGCGCTGCAATGCGCCCGGCAGGGTGAACGGCTGACCGTGGACGAAGGCCGCTCGGCCAGCCGCGCCGCCGCCATCGCCACCTGCCTCGGGTTCACCTTCCTCAACCCGCACGTGTACATCGACACGGTGATCCTGCTCGGCGGTCTCGCCAACCAGCACGGCGAATCCGGCCGCTGGGCCTTCGGCCTCGGCTCCTTCACCGCCAGCGTCAGCTGGTTCTTCGCGCTCGCCTACGGCGCCCGCCTGCTCGTCCCCCTGTTCGCCCGCCCCGCCGCCTGGCGGGTACTCGACACGGGCATCGCACTCGTGATGTTCGGCCTGGCGCTGGGGTTGGTGAGTGCGCGATAACATGGACAGACTTCAGCACATGAAGATACTCGTGGCCGTGGTGGATGCCAACGGCTTCGCTGGCGCGGCGCGTAAGCTGAACCTGTCGCCATCGGTGGTGACGCGAGCCATCAACGAGCTCGAGCGGCAGCTCGGCGTTCGTCTGCTGGCGCGCAGCACGCGCATCGTCCGGGTCACTGACGCCGGGGCGCGCTATGCCGATGACTGTCGGCGCATTCTGGCCGAGATTGCCGAGGCGGACGAGTCGGTCGGCGGCACGCACAAAGCGCCACGCGGGCGGCTGACGCTCACCGCCCCGGTGCTGTTCGGCGCCCAGTTCGTCACCCCGATCGTCACCGAGTACCTGTTGCGATATCCCGAGGTCAGCGCTGTCTGTCTGTTTCTCGATCGTGTGATCAACATGCTCGACGAAGGCGTCGATGTGGCGGTGCGCATCGGAGAGCTGGCCGACTCCTCGCTGCAGGCCATACCGGTTGGACGCGTGCGCCGGGTCATTTGCGCGTCCCCGGCCTATCTTCAACAGTGTGGCGAGCCGCGTGCGCCCGATGACCTGTTCGGCCACCGGATCGTCTCGGCGGCAGGCGTCACGCCGACACCGGTATGGCGGCTAATAGAGAACGGTTCGCTACGCCCGCTCAAGCTGCAAGCGCGCATGATCACCACCAGCAACGACTCGGCTTTGGCGGCTGCATTGGGCGGCTTTGGCCTGACGCGTCTGCTCTCCTACCAGGTCGCTGCACACTTGCAAAGCGGCCGACTTCAGGCCGTACTCAGCGAATTCGAGCCACCGGCGCTACCCGTGCATGTGCTGCACCGCGAGGGACAGCAAGCCTCGCAGAGGGTACGCGCGTTTCTTGACCTCGCGGTCGAACGATTGCGGGCGGACCGCGCGCTGCACTGAATCGGCGCCCGCTTGCGTCCTGAATAAAGTCGGACGGCCCGCCGGGTTTCTCAGGCCGCCCCTTGCCGCTGCAACGCGTTTGCCACGTGCCGCTGCCCGGTCTTCTGACTGCCGGCGCCGCTGGTAATGAGCCGCGTGCCGCTGCGATACGTGAGATAGGCCCAGAACCAGTCGAGCATGACCGAAATGCGGTTGCGCAGGCCGACCAGAAATCCGAGATGCACCGCACCCCAGAGCCACCAGGCGGGTCCGCCGTGTAGCTTGACGAAACCGAAGTCCGCCACCGCCGCCTTGCGCCCGATGGTGGCCAGACTGCCCAGGTGCTGGTACTGGAAAGCGGCCGGCGCCGGCCGACCCTCGACGCGGGCGCGGATCACCTGCGCGACATGGTTGCCGCCCTGCTTGGCTGCCGGTGCCAAGCCAGGCACCGGCGTACCGTTCCAGGCATTGGCGAGCGCCGTGTCGCCGATGGCGAAGACGGTCGGCAGACCGGGTACCGACAGGTCCGGCCCGACCTTGATGCGGCCGGCCGGGTCGGCCTCCGCACCCAGCCACTTCGCCGCCGGCGAAGCGACGCCGCCGGCAGCCCACAAGACGGTACGCGCCGCGATGCGCTGGCCATTGACCATCACGCCGCGGTCGTCGATGCTCTCGACGCGGCTGTCGAGTAGAACTTCGACCCCGAGTTTCTCCAGCGCCTGCCGGGTGCGCTGCGACAAATCCTCGGCAAAGGTCGGCAACAGGCGCGGGCCTGACTGCACCAGAATCACCCGTGCCGCGGCCGGGTCAAAGCGGCGGAAGTTCTTTTCCATGCCGAACTTCGCCAGCTCGGCGATGGCGCCGGCGAGTTCGACGCCGGTGGGGCCGCCGCCGACGATGAGGAAAGTCAGCAGGCTCGCTTGCTCCGCCGGGTCGTCGGTCACTTCGGCCTGTTCAAAGGCCGTGAGGAGACGCCGCCTGACCTCGGTGGCATCTTCGACGCGCTTCAGTCCGGGCGCATAGGGCGCCCAGTCGTCGCGGCCGAAGTACGAGTGTGCCGCGCCGGTGGCCAGGACCAGGTAATCGTAGGCGATGCGCTGGCCGTCCATCAGCACCTCCTGCCTGACGGGGTCGACGCCGCTGACCTCGCCGAACAGCACGCGCACGTTGAAGTGCTCGCGGAACAGGCCGCGCACCGGTGTCGCGATGTCACCGGGCGACAGGCCCGAGGTGGCCACCTGATAGAGCAGCGGCTGGAACAGATGATAGTTGTGACGGTCGATCACGGTCACTGCCACCCGCGCGCTCGTCAGCGCTGCGGCACATGTCAGCCCGCCGAAGCCGGCGCCAACGATCACCACCCGCGGCACGCTGTCGAGCGCAAAGGCCGGCTGACCGGCGAGCCGCGGAAAGCGCCGGCGCAGCGCGCGCTCGACCAGCGCATCCAGCGACACGAGGCCCGGCCCCCACAGCGCCAGCAGCGCCAGCGCCATGAACCAATACGGATAGGCTTCGACGCCCGGCCCCAGCATGCGCACGGCGGAGACGGCCAGCATCAGCAGCAGGGCGGCCGGGCGGGTGGCGCAACCGAGCGCCAGCAGCGCGGCGCAAACGAGCGTCAAGGGCGACGCGAAGACGGCCGCCGAAGTGACCGGCAACAACGCCGCGAGGTTCATTGCGCCGCCGTTCGACGTGGCGATGGCGACGTCGGCGACGGCAGCCAGAACGGCGAGAGCCAGCCACCAACGCAGGAGCAGGGAGTACAGCGGTGCCAGCCAGCGCGTGGCTTCGGCAAACAGGCGGAGCGCCGCGGCGGCAAAGGGCACCGCCGTGCGCGCCAGCCCGCGGGCGAGCAGCCGATCGAGCGACAGCGCGCCGGCGCCGCGCACGACGAACCAGCACAGCAGCGCGACCCAGAACAGGTGCGTGTCGAGCGTCTGGTAACTGAACTGGATGACCAGCGCCAGCGCTGCCAGCGCGAGCGCGGCAAAACGCGTCGCCAGCCCCACCGCGAGGAGGACCGAGCCGAGCAGTTCGATGAGTACGCCGAGCCAGGCCGCGCTCACCGGGTTCAGCCACGACACCGGATATTCGTGGGCTGCCAGATAGAGCGCGTTGTCCCAGTGAGCGGCCTTGAGCACGCCGGAGACGAAGAAACCCTGCGCCAGGGCGAGACGGATCAGCAACTCGA
Source organism: Candidatus Accumulibacter vicinus (assembly GCA_002425405.1). Classification (GTDB taxonomy): domain Bacteria; phylum Pseudomonadota; class Gammaproteobacteria; order Burkholderiales; family Rhodocyclaceae; genus Accumulibacter; species Accumulibacter vicinus. Next base: position 19,078 of record DIME01000197.1, on the reverse strand, counting down.
CCAGCGGGCCGGCCGAGCGCTCGAGAAAACGCAAGGCGACGACCGACAGATTGACGAGACCGGGAAGCCAGGCCAGTCGGTAAGAGAGCTTCGCTGCGTGCGTGTTGTTCATGGCTCGTGATCTCCAGTGGTTTGTGCGCCGTAGCGGCAGCGGAAGATGCAGCGCTGCCCGTTTTCGTGGTGCAGCTTGCAGCACAGCACGGCTGCCACACCCCTGAGGCGAACGTAGACCGCCGCGGCGCCGAGCATGCCGAGGAGCGGTGCCGTGAAGTAGATCCAGATCGCCGTCCACTGTTGCGCCGACAGGGCCGATGCGAAGCTGCGCGCCGGATTCATGCTCATTCCCGACAGCGGCGCCTCGAGCGTGATGTAAACCGCTACCAGTGCGCCGGCGACGAGCCCCGTGTAGCGATTGGCACGCGGCGAGTTGCTGACGAACAACACGGTCAACATGAGGCCGCAAGAGATCGCCGCTTCGGCCACGAAGGCGACAGCCGCACCCTGCTCGCCAGGAAGCGTCACGACGAAGTTCACGGCCGGATGCGACAGGACGGGCGAGCGCAGAAGGAGGATCGCGACCGCCATCCCGGTGACTCCACCGACGAACTGAAAGAGGACATAGAACAGGGCGTCCCAGGGCGCGATCTTGCCGAGGCGGAAGAATGTCAGCGTCACCGCCGGGTTGAGGTGAGCGCCCGAACGCTTGCCCCACGGCGAGTAGATGAGGGCGATCGCGGTGAGTCCCATGGCGAGGCCGATCAGGAGGCGCCGCAGCGCGGGATCGCCGATGAGCTGCGGCAGCGGCGACGCCGGGTGCTCGATCAGTGTCACAAAAAGGCACGCCGAGACCATGAACAGCCCGAGACCCGCCGCCTCGATCAGATACTCGGGCCAGTGCTGGCGCAGGGCATGGCGCATCGGTACGCGCTCCTAGATCTGCTCGGCCAGCTCGGGCCGACGTGCTTCCTCTGCCTTCTGCTGCTGCCGCCAGAAGGCCGGAATATCGACGCGATAGCGGCGCTCGACGAGGTTCGCCACCAGTCCCGTCCAGCCGGTCTGATGCATCGCGCCCAGGCCCTGTCCGGTGTCGCCGTGGAAATACTCGTGGAAGAGCAACAAGTCCCGCCAATGGGGATCGCTGTGAAACGGCGACCCGCCCGGGAAAGCCGGCAGGCGTCCGTCGGGCGTGCGGCGGAAGATGTTGACCAGCCGCTCCGAGATCAGTTTGGCAGCCTCCTTGAGCGTGGTCTGTCCGCCTTCGCAGCACGGCGCCGGCACCAGAAAGCTGTCGCCGTAGTAGCGGTGAAACTTTTCGATCGCCTGCACGAGCACGTAGTTCGTCGGCATCCAGATCGGTCCGCGCCAGTTGGAGTTGCCGCCGAAAAGCCCCGAGTTGGACTCGCCCGGAACGTATTCGATGAGCGCCTGCCCGATTCCTGGCAGCGTGCCCAGGTCGCACTGCTCGGCGTGAACGCGCGACACGCTGCGCACGCCGAAGGGCGACAGGAACTGGCGCTCGTCGAGTACCCGCCGCAAGACCGCCTTCAGTCGCGCCGGTCCGAGCAGCGACAACAGATGTTCTTCGCGGACGTTGCTCTGAATCGGACAGTGGGTCACCTTGTGCCCATTGAACGTCCCTCGGTAATGCCCCACCAGCGCGGCGTGGAAGCGCGGCACGTTGTTCAGCAGGCGCTGGTCGATCACCTCGACGGCGAACAGCGGGATCAGGCCGACCCACGAAAAGACGTCGATGTGCCGGCTTTGCCCGTCGGGGCCGACGACGAGGTCCTTGAAGAACTGGTCCTTGTCGTCCCACAAGCTCAAACCGGTCTGGCTGTGGCCGGCAATCGAGTTGGCGATTGCCATGAACTGCTCGTAGCACTGGATGGCCACGTCCTCGTAGTCGTGCATTTCGGCGGCCAGCTCGAGCGCCATCACCGTCATGTTGAGCGCGAACATCGCCATCCAGCCGGTGGAATCTGCCTGTTTCAACGAATAGCCGGCCGGCAGCGGCTGCGAGCGGTCGTATACCGAGATGTTATCGAGCCCCAGGAAGCCGCCTTCGAAAACATTGTTGCCCTCGGCGTCCTTGCGGTTCAGCCACCAGGTATAGTTCATCAGCATTTTGTGCGTGACCCGCGCCAGGAAGTTGAGGTCGGCTTTGCCGCGTTGCACGCGCTCGGTGCGGAAGACCTTCAGCGCCGCCATCGCCAGCACCGGCGGGTTCACGTCGCCGAATGCCCACTCGTAGGCCGGGATCTGTCCATTGGGATGCAGATAGGTCTCCTTGAGCAGCAGTTCGATCTGATCCTTGGCAAAGTCCACGTCCACCAGGGCCAGCGCAGCGCAATGAAACGCCAGGTCCCAGGCGGCGAACCAGGGATACTCCCACTTGTCGGGCATGGAGATGACGTCGGCAGCCTTCATGTGCCGCCAGGTGCGGTTGCGTCCGTGCTTGCGGTTGGCCGGAGGCGGCAGTTGGTCGCCATCCTGCCAGCGCGCCACGTCGAAGTGAAAGAACTGCTTCGACCAGATCATGCCGGCCAGCGACTGGCGCAGGATGCGGGCGTCCTCACGGCTGCAGTGCGGTTGCAGGTCCTCGTAGAAGATCGTCGCTTCGGCCTCGCGCTGGACGAAGAGCGCCTCCTGCGCGGCGAATGGCGCCTGCCGTTCGCCGCGCGCCAGCGTCAGTTCGATGCTCACCGTCTCTCCGGCGGCCGCGGTCAGCACGTGCCGCGCCGCAAACCGCGTGCCGGTGCGGGCGGGATTCACTGCCGCCAGTTCGCCGTTGACCACGTAACGATGGAAAGCGTCCTTGACATAGGGCGTCGCATTGGGGTGGTTCCACAGGCGTTCGGCATTGCTTTCGTTTTCGGTGTAGAGCGGTTCAGCCGGTTGCCGTCCATAGAGGAAGTAGGCGCCGAGCGTCTCCTCTTCGGCACGCACGGCCCACTGCGCACCGCTGGGCGTGGGGGCCGCAGCCAGCAGCGGTTTGCTCACCGCTTTGGGGGCACCCCAATCGTCGACGCCGGCGCCCCACGACCAGGTGTTGCGGAACCACAGCGTCGGCAAGATGTGCAGCGTCGCGGCTTGCGGCCCGCGGTTGCTGGCGATGATGCGGATGTGAATCTCCTCGGGCGAGGCCTTGGCGTAGCGCACCTCCACGTCCCAGTAGCGCTGGTCGTTGAAGACGCCGGTGTCGAGCAGATTGAAGGGGGGATCCTGGCGGCTGCGGCGGCCGTTCTCCGCCACCAGTTGCGCGTAGGGATAGGCGGCCTGCGGGTACTTGTAGAGGTAGCGCAGATAGCTGTGCGACGGTGTGGCGTCGAGATAGAAGTAGTATTCCTTGACATCCTCGCCGTGGTTTCCCTGGTTGCCGGTCAGTCCGAAGGCACGTTCCTTGAGAATCGGGTCTTCGCCGTTCCATAGCGCAAGGGCGAAGCACAGGCGCTGCTTGTCGTCGCAAATGCCGCCCATGCCGTCTTCGTTCCAGCGGTAGGCGCGTGCGCGCGCCTGGTCGTGGTCGAGGTATTCCCAGGCGCTGCCGCCCGCGCTGTAGTCTTCGCGCACCGTTCCCCAGGCACGCTCGGCCAGGTACGGGCCCCACAGGCGCCAGTTCTCGCGTCCGTCGTGCTGAGCCTCCAGGCGTTGCCGCTCGCTATTCAAGATCTCGTTGGCTTTCATCGTCTGCTCCACAAAAAAAATGACTATCCAGCGGCTTCCGTCGCTGCACTATCCAGCGTCCCGGCGTTTCGCGTCGATGCTTGCGCAGCGCTTTGCTGCTGCGCCCGCGCGAGTCGCCACCAAGCCTCCAGCGCGCAGGCCACCGACCAGGCCTGCGACGGTGCGCCACGCGGTGTATGCGGCGGCGCGCCGTCGAAGATCTCGCTGACCGTGCCCAGACCTGCATCGAGGAGATGGTCGTGCAGCGCTTCGAGGCGCTGCTGCGCGGCTGGCGCATCGCCGCGAACACGGAACTCCGCCAGGGCGTAGTGCCCCAGTAGCCAGCCCCACACCGGTCCCTGATGATAGGATCCGTCGCGCTCCCAGACGCCGCCGTGGTACTGCGGCTGGAAATCGTGATGGGCCGGATCAAGCGAGCGCAGGCCGTATGAGGTGAGCAAGGCGCGGCCGACGCGCCTCACCACGACGGCCTGCGCCGCCGGGCTGAGAGGTGAATGCGGTAGACTCACGGCAAGGATCTGGTTTGGTCTCAGCGACGCGTCGTCGCCCGCGGGGCCGTCGAGCACGTCGAACAGACCACCGTCGCCGGCCATGACGAAGCGCTGGAAACCGGCGCGCGCGACGGCAGCCAGGGCGCGGTAGGGCGCCGCCGGTTCGTTCAGACGCTCGGCAAATTCGCTCATTGACGCCAGCGCGTTGAACCATAAGGCGTTGATCTCGACCGGCTTGCCGATGCGCGGCGTGACCACCCAGTCGCCGATCTTGGCGTCCATCCAGGTAAGCTGCACGCCCGCCTCGCCGGCGCGCAGGAGGCCGTCGGTCGAGTCCAGCCCGATGCCGTAGCGCGTGCCGCGAACATGCCAGTCGACGATCTCGCGCAGTACCGGAAACACCTCGCGCAGGCCGCGCAGGTCGCCGCTCGCCGCGACATAGGCTCGCCAGGCCTCCAGGTACCAGAGCGCTGCGTCGGCGGTGTTGTACTCGGCACTGTCGCCCACGCCAGGAAAGATATTCGGCAGCATGCCGCGGTCGACGAAGCGGGCGAAGGTGCGCAGAATGCGACCCGCGGTGTCGGCGCGACCGGTCGCCAGCGTCAGCCCCGGCAGCGCGATCATGGTGTCGCGGCCCCAGTCGCCAAACCAGGGATAGCCGGCAATGACCGACTCGCCGTCGGGTGTGCCCAGCGTCGGGCGGGCGAAGATGAAGCTGTCGGCGGCGACGATCAGCTGATCGACCCAGCCGGGGGCAGCGGCCAACTCGGGAACCTGCTCCCTGGCGCGCTGCAGACAGCTCGCGTCGTGCGCCAGCGCCTGCCGCATGGCTGCCTGGAGGTCGCTGGGCGCATCGGCGTCGAGGCTGGCGACGACGCCGACCCAGTCGCCACCGCTCAGATCCAGTGTCGCCTCGCCAACGCAAAGATGGTTGTCGCGGTCGGGCAGGCCGCGCTCGCGCTCCAGCGGCAGGTCGAAGTGCTCGCACCAGTCGTGGCGCGCGGCGATGGACCCACCGGCCGCTTTGAGGTAGAGCGTGAACCAGTTCGGATGGCGGATGCCAAGTTGGCTGTCGTCCGCCTCGATCGACGGCTCGAAGTCCCCTGGCCGGCTGCTGCCGTGGTGATCACGCGCATTGACCAGCAAAGCGACTTGCAGCGTGAGCTTGCGTTGGGCAGCCTGTCCGGACAGCCTACGGAAGGCGACGTAAGTGGTGTCCGCCCCATGTTCCATCCACACGCGTTGTTCGATCGACACGTCGCCGACGGCGAAGCGCCATACCGGCATGCGGCCCTGCAGGCGGAACGACTCGATATGTACGTATCCCGCCGGCGCGATGGTTCCGCCGCCCCAGCGATTGGTGAACAGCGGCGTGCGTTGTTCGCCGTCGATCAGCGTCGCATCGGCCTTGGCGAATACAAGATAACGCCCCAGCGGTGGCTGCAGCGGCGCCAGCAGCAGCCCGTGATAGCGGCGTGTGAGCGAGCCGGCGACGGTACCGGCGGCGTAAGCACCGCGGCCGTTGGCCAGCCACCACTCGCGGCGCTCGGCCTGATCCGGTTGGCCGCAGACTTCTCGGCCAAAACGCACGACAGTGGGTAATTGGATGGTCATCTCAGCCTCCGTCGTGCGCCACGGTGAATCCGGCCGCGGCTTTCCTGCCGGCCAGGACGGTGCTGCCAAGATGGCTTGCCAGGCGCAAGCCCCAGGCATAAATGGTGAGCGCCGGGTTGGCCCGGCTGGAGCGCGGCAGCACGCTGCCATCGGCGACGTACAGGTTGCCCATGCCGTGCACCTTGCCGTGGGCATCGACGACGGAAGTCGCCGGATCGTTGCCGGCGAACAGCGTGCCACAGGCATGGGCGGTGCCCTGGAGTGGAATCGCCTTGACCAGGGCCACGTATCCCAGCCCGAGCAACTGGCGCTGCAGCGTATGCACGAGGCGTCGGTGCTCCGCCTGTGCCGCCGGCAGCCGGGCAAGGTCATAGTCGAGCAGGGGACGATCGCTGCCCTGCGCCGTGGCGACGACGCGATTGTCCGGATGCGACCCGTCCTCGGTCTGCAGGAACAGGCCGTAGACCCTCTTGGCGATCGGCGCCGCCAGCCAGTTCGGCACGAAGCGGGGCATTTGGCTGCGCACGATCTCCTCGGCCAGATTGCCGCCGAGTGTCTGGACGGTACTGTGCGGCATGCCGTCATGCAGCAGGAGCAGTGTCTTGCATAACACGTCGGTGACCGGACGGTGTGACAGCGCGAGCATGGCCGTCAGCACGTGCGCCTTGTAGTTGCGGCCCACCTGGTGATAGCTCGGCAAGGCCTTTGCCAGACCCGTTCGCTCCAGGTAGGACTGCAGCAGGCGCGGACTGTGCAGGGCGCCGGCGGCGATCACCAGCACGGCCGCGTGATGGCGACTGCCGTCGTCGCACACGACTCCGTCCACGCGCGTCGCATCGCCGCTGGCGGCGATGAACCCGGACACCGCTTTGCCGGTGAGGATGGTCAGGTTCGGCTTGTGGCTCACGCGGTTGAGCAGCGACGATTCGGCATCGCACTTCAGCCCGCGCACCGAGGCGAAGGCGTCGAAATGGCGCGCTTCTTCGGGATGGGAGAGGATGTCCGCGGCCAGGCCCAGGGACATCGGCTGTCGGCGCCATTGCGCGTCCCGGCGCCGCAGACCGGAGACGATCTGCTGGAAGTTGGCCTCGATCCCGAACTGGCGGACGCCGAGAAGCTGCTCGGCTTCGTCATAGAACGGTGCCAGTTCCTCGTAGGGGAAAGGCCAGGCCAGACACCCGTGATCCGGATCGGCGCCAAATTCGTGGGCGGCGAAGCGCAACAGGGCGGCGCCATACCACTTGGTTTTGCCGCCGAGGTTGAAGTGTTCCTCGGGCACGATCGTCGCCCCATGGCGATCGAACCAGGGCTCGTCGCTGAGAAACATGCCGCGCCGCAGAACCTTGTCGGCGTCCAGGGTGCTGCCGTCCCTGGGCAGGGCCATGCCCTTTTCCAGCAGCAGCACACGCTTGCCCGACTGCGTCAGGTGATAGGCCACGGCACAGCCGCCGGCGCCGGCGCCGATGATGATTACGTCGTAGTCCATGCCACGTCCGCCTTCAGTACACTGCCGCCGGCGCGACGATCGCGGCGGTTGAACCGCGGGTCCGCGCGTGCGTCAGGGTGAACCGTGAGTCCATGTTTACCCTCCTTCGCGGAATTCGGGATACAGGGTCATGCCGCCGTCGACATACAACGTTGCGCCGGTGACGTAGTCGGAGTGATCCGAAGCGAGCCACACGGCAGCCCTGGCGATATCGCGCGTCTCGCCGACGCGGTAGTAGGGGATGAGCTTCAGCAAGGCCGCTTCCGCCTGCGCCGTCGCCCACGCCGAGGTATTGATCGGCGTCTTGATCGCACCCGGCGAGATGGCGTTGACGCGGATCTTCTGCATCGCCAGTTCTTGCGCCATGGTTTTCATCAGCATCGCGACACCACCCTTGCTCGCCGCATAGTTGGCGTGCCCGGCCCAGGGAATGACGTCATGGACCGACGACAGGCAGATGATCTTGCCCAGCGAGCAGGACAAGTGCGGCATCAGCCCGCGGCGCAGGAACTCGCGCACCGCTGCACGCGCACACAGGAACTGGCCGGTGAGATTGACGTCGATCACCTTGCGCCATTGGGCCAGGGTCATTTCGTGAAAGGGCGCGTCCTGCTGCAAGCCGGCATTGTTGACCACGATGTCGAGCGAGCCCAGTTCGGCGATGGCGCGCTCGAACATCGCCTGCACCTGCTCTTCGCTGCTGACATCGGCTTTGATGGCGAAAGCGCGACCGCCGGTGGCGCAGATCTCATCGACCACCCGCTGGGCATTTTCGTCGTCGGCGACGTAGTTCACCACCACGGCCGCGCCGGCTTCTGCCAGACCCTTGGCGATCGCTTCGCCGATGCCCGAGTTGGCACCCGTCACGATGGCCCGCTGACCGTCGAGCGTGGTTTCCCGGATGTTGGTCTGGTGCATCCGCATTTCGCACACTCCGCATGATTCAGTCATACCGTCACCTCAGCTGGCAAGAAATTTGCGGCGAATCAGATGATCCAGGGAGAGCTTGCCCGGACCGTGAAACAAGGTCACCAGCAGCAGCAGGCCCCAATACTGGTGATCCTTGAGGCCGACCTCGGACAGGTCGGGATACGAGATCACGGCGATGATGTTGAACACGAACAGCACGGCGGCAGAAGCACGCGCGCCCAGGCCCAGCACCAGCAGCACGGGCATGAACAGTTCGACGCCGGTACCGAGGTAGGCAGCTACTTCCGGCGGCAGGCCGGGGACCGCGTATTCGTTTTCGAACAGCGCGACGGTGGACGACCAGGAAGCGATCTTGGTCATCCCCGACTGGAAGAAGACGCTGCCGATCAGCAGGCGGATGCCGAAGTCAAGGCCTGGCGCCAGCCATTCGGCGGCGCGCAGCGCGAGTTGTGCCCAGCGCACGATACGGCCAGGATGGTCGGCGGGTACGCTGATGCCGCCGTTTCGATTCGCTACGAGATCCATTTCACTCTCCTTCAGGATGGGTCGGCGCCGCCCTGTCCGTTACGGCTGCAGCGGACAGGGCGTATGCCAGGCTTACTTGCCGGCAGCGCCGCCGGGTTTGGCATGCGCGCTGGTGGTGACCGTACCGCCGGCGATCTTGTCGCAGGTTCCTTTCGGCACGAATACCCAGGCCTCGGGGTCGCGGTCCACCTTGGCGGTTCCGGCACACGAACTCTTGCTCGTGCCACAGTCGTTCTTGCCGGCCTTGACGATGCCGGCGCACTTTTCGTTATCGCCGGGAGCGGCGATGGCCTGGCTGCTTGCCGCGCTGACGCCGAGAGCCAGCAGACCGGCGATTGCACTACGGATGATTTGCTCTGAGTGGTTCATGGTTGTTTCTCCTTACGGGTTGATTGAAGAGATCAGACAGGATGGCATCCCATCTGTGGTCAGTATGCAGAGCGGACTTCACGCCCTGTTCACCGAAAGATCACGTTTCTGTAAACGCGATCGTTGGCTACATTGCCCGCGACCGGGCGGGACCGCCGACCCGATCGCAGTGCTGGTCGGGACGACGAACCCCGCCAGCGTGCTGTCGCTTACCCGCTGCACCAGAAAAGCAGCGAGGTCAAAACTCGTATCGACCGCCTGGGCCGCATCCAGCGCAGCCTGAAGCGGCAGGCCCTGCGCCAGGGCGGCCAGTAACGCGAACTCGGGGTCGTCGACGGGCTCGATGGCCACCGCATCACCCCGACGGCGGATCAGCAGCCGCACGCCACCCGCGCTGAGGTCGACCGTCATGCTCTCCGCAGCGTCGGGCTGATTGGCCGCCCAGATGCGGTCAACCGGGAATGGCGATGCCAGGAGCCGGCAGCTCGGGTGTAACTGGAAGTGCAGCGATGGCAGCGCGGCTTGTGCCACCGTCATCAACCGGTCGATCGCCATCGCGCTGCCGTCGGCCGCATGAAACGATTCATGCCAGTTCCACTCCAGGCGCGCCACGTCGCCGAGATAGGGCAAGCCGGCCGCCGGAGGAAATTGCTCGAGAAAAGCGGCGAACTCGCCACCAAAACTATGCAGGTTGCCCTGGCATGACGGATGGCACGGGATGTAGTGGTCGGCGGCGAAGCGGAAGAAGTCCTCACCCACCAGTCGCTCGACGACCGGGTAGACATCGCGGAGCGCCTCGCGATAGTTGTGGACGATGTTGTTGCGGTAGATCGCCAGTCGCGCCGCTGGCGTCATCCCGTTGGCGCAGACGAAGTTCTCGGCCGCGACGTCGGTCGCGTCGAACATGCCGCGCACGAAAGCAAGCTCCAGTTCACGCAGCGTGGGCATGTCTTTCTCCTCGCACGCGATCGGCGGTAGCCGCCTCCTGCAACAGGACCGCCAGCGGCGGCAGATCGGTATCCCACTCGATCAGTGTCGGCTGCGCGCCGAAGATCTCGACCGCCTCAGCGTAAAGCTGCCACACCGGGTCGGCGACACGGGTGCCGTGCGTATCGATGAGGAGGCCGGCGATCCGGTCGAAGCCGGCGAGGTGCATCTCGCCGACCGCTGCCGCCGGCACCGCGTGCAGGTAGCGCCGCGCGTCGAATCCGTGGTTGCAGGCGCTGACGTAGATGTTGTTGATGTCGAGCAGGATGCCGCAACCGCTGCGCGCCGCGACTTCCGCAATGAAGTCCCACTCGTCGATCGTCGAATGCGAGTACTGCAGATAGCTGGAGACGTTCTCGACCAGGATTGGACGGCCGAGCGCCTCCTGCGCCTGGTGCACGTGCGCGCAGACCACGGCCAGGGCCTCTTCGGTATAGGGCAGCGGCAGCAGGTCATTCACGTGCCTGCCGGCGACGCTGCTCCAGCACAGGTGCTCCGATACCAGGCCAGGTTCGATACGCGCCATCAGGGTCTTCAAGGCCTGCAGATGGTCCTGATCGAGGCTGTCCGTCGTGCCCAGCGACAGGCCGACACCGTGCAGGCTGATCGGGTACTCGGCGCGGATGCGCTCCAGATAGTGCAGTGGCTGACCGCCGCCACCGAAGTAGTTCTCGCTGTGCACTTCGAACCAACCGACGGCCGGCAGTGTGGCAAGGATTTCGCGGTAGTGCGGCGCGCGCAGCCCGACCCCGCTGCGCGCCGGCATCCCCGTGGCAAGCGGTCGGCTGCGCAACGCGCCCGGCGCAGGAGTGCGGTCATGGTTCACGACAGTTTCGGTGGTAGCAGGCATGTGCATTGTCCTCATCGAGCGGGCTCGCGTGGCAGCCGAGGTAACCCCGTCTCCCTGGTTGTTGTGCATCGTTGAAAGCAGTATGGCCACCGAAAATCACGGATGTATCACGCAGTGCTCAAGCTTCGGTCACATCGGTACGCATCGGCCTGACCCAGGAATGGCAGGCCGGCAACACTCGGCAGAAACTTGAATCTATTGCGTACTTCGCCTATGGTTGAGCCTGTGAAAGCTGCGCGAGGGACGACTGGAGGACGCTTCGTGATCAACTTGCGATGGAAAATCCTGCTGCCACCCGGCCTGTTCGGCGTTCTTGCGGTGGCCTATTTGGCATGGGGCTGGCTACCGGAAGTGATGCTGCCGGCCGGGCGGACGGCTTTGGCGATGGCCGCGTTGGCAACCGCAGCGGCATTCCTGGTGGTCAGTGCGATCACCGTCGATCGACAGGTCATCAAGCCCCTGGCGGGCCTTGCCCGCAACCCGGGCGAAGCCTCCGGTTCAGGTGATCGCGTCATTGCCAGTCGTTCTGCGACCGATGAAATCCAGACCGTCATGCATCAAGCGGTTTGAAACCATCCTCAACGAGATGGCGGAAGGCACTGCCGGCGCCGCCGGCGATGCCTTCTACCGCACCCTGGTAAAACATTTCGCCTGCGCGCTACAGGTCGCGTGTGCCTTCATCACCCAGTGCGCGGATTACCCGACGAGCCGCCTGCGGACGCTGGCCTTCTGGTCCGAGCACGCTTTTCTCGATGATTTCGAGTATGACCTGCCGGGTACACCTTGCGAGACCGTTGTCAAGGAAGGGCGCGTCTGCTTCCACCCGCAGAACGTCGGCACGACTTTCCCCGTCGAAGCAGGCTATGAAGGGTATCTCGGGATTCCGATCTTCGCCAGCGACGGCAAAGTCATTGGCCACCTCGCTTTTCTCGACACCAGGCCGATGGGCGACGAGATGCTGGTCGCGTCGATCTACCGCGTCTTCGCGGCGCGGGCCGGGGCCGAGATGGAAAGGGAGATGGCTCTCGAAATGCTGCAACAACAGGCGGCGAAGCCCGCTGCCGGACAACTGCAAGGGAGCCAGCATGGTACGACAGGTTCTGGTAGTTGAGGACGACGAGGACATTGCCCGGCTGATCAAGCTCCAGCTCAGCGAGCTGTCGTGCGCGGTGAAGACCGCCTACGACGGGATTGTCGGCCTTGCCGAAGCGGAGTCGCGGGATTATGACCTGGTGATTCTCGACCGGATGCTCCCCGGCATGGACGGACTGGAGATTTGCCGCCGCATTCGCGGCAAGAGCACCTATACGCCAATTCTGATGCTGACGGCAAAATCCAGCGAACTCGATCGTGTTCTCGGCCTCGAGATGGGCGCCGACGACTACCTCACCAAACCGTTCAGTGTGCTCGAGCTCGCGGCGCGGGTGAAAGCCATTTTTCGCCGCGTGGACCACCTGGCCAAGCCGACCGAACAGGCTAAGGTACTTGACTCGGGGCCGCTGCGAGTCGATGTCGAACGGCGGCAGGTGACTCTGGCCGGCAAGGCGGTCGATCTCACGGCCAAGGAGTTCGACCTGCTGTGGTACTTTGCCGAGCACCCGGGCCGCGTCTACAGCCGCGCGCAACTGCTCGACAAGGTATGGGGCTACAGCCACAGCGGTTACGAGCATACCGTCAATGCACACATCAACCGACTGCGCGCGAAGATCGAGCCCAATCCGAACCAGCCAGAGTTCATCCTGACGGTGTGGGGCGTGGGCTACAAATTCCGCGACCAGAGCGCCGGCTGAACGTCGATGTTGCGGTCGCTCTACGGCAAACTGGCGGTCGCTCTGATGTTGCTGTTCTTTGCTCTGGGAGCCGCTTTCATCGTTGCCACCGAGCAGATGCTCGAGGGCCGCCGCCTGCTCGAGCTGGCCGCCGATCTGGTCATCGGCGCCATCGCCTTCTCCCTGCTCGCCGCCTTGATCGTCTTCAATCTGCTCACCCGGCGCTTGCGTCTGCTGGCCGCCGAGATGGATGCCTTCCGCGCCCACGGCCTCAGCCAGCCGATGCGCGGTCTGACGGCCAGGCCACACGGCGACGAGATCGATCGCCTGGTCGTCGCGTTCCAGGAAATGTCGGACCGAATTGCCTCGCAACTGCGGGCACTCGAACGCAACGACGAGCAGCGCCGGGAATTGCTCGCCAACGTGTCGCACGACCTGCGCACGCCGCTCGCGTCGATGCAGGGCTACCTGGAGATCCTGCTCCTGAAGCATGGCGCACTATCTCCCGACGAGGCGCGCAGCTACCTTGAGATCGCTGCCAAGCACAGCGACCGACTGGGCAAACTGGTGCGTGACCTGTTCGAACTCACCAAGCTCGATGCGCACGACGTCTGCCCGCAGGCGGAAGAATTTCCGCTGACCGAGCTGGTGCAGGACGTGTTGCAGAAGTTCCAGCTCACCGCCGAGCAGCGTGGACTGCGCCTCGAACATCGCTTCGCCAGCGCCGTGCCGCCAGTGCGGGCCGATATCGGCATGATCGAGCGCGTCCTGGAAAACCTGCTCGAGAACGCCATCCGCCACACGCCCGCTGGCGGCAGTGTGCGCATCGAACTCGACGCCGATGCGCAGCACGTGCTGGTCAGCATCAGCGACACCGGTCGCGGCATTGCACCCGAGGATCTGGCGCAGGTCTTCGACCGCTACTACCGCGCCGACCGTGGCGAGTTCGGCAGCGCGGGCAACGCCGGTCTGGGTTTGGCGATCACCCGCAGAATCGTCGAACTGCACGGTGGAAGCATTGCCGTGGGCAGCACTGCCGGGGTCGGGACCACCTTCCGCTTCGACCTGCCGGCCGTACCCTGGCGGGGCTGAACGCCCGGGTCGCGGTTCACGCGCCCGGACTACAGATATCCAGGCTGTCGATCGCCTGTCCGACGGCAGCGGATGCCGAACGGCGGGCCGTTCCCTTGCCCTCAGGCGGCCATCGACTGCGTTTGCTGGCGCAGCGCCTTGAAATGCTGGTGCCGGCGCGCCGTCGCCTCCTCGCTGTAGAGCGCAACGACCATCCGGCGCAGGCCGGCCGCCAACTCCTGCGGGCTCATGTGTGTCGGCCGGAAGTTGACGTCGAACAGGGTGCAGCGCTCCCAGGCCCGATCGGCCAGCAGGCGCCCTTCCCGCTGCAGTTGCGCGAACAGCGGGGTACCCGGAAAAGGTGTCGGCACCGTCACCTGCACGTCGAAAGGCAGGGCTTCGGCAACGAAGTCGAGTACCTGATCGAAGACCTGCGTCGTCTGACCGTCGAGTCCGAGCACGAAGCAGGCGTTGACACGAATGCCCCGGGCCTGGATGCGGCGGATGGCGTCGCGATATTGCGGTGCCTGCGACAGTTTCCAGTTGCACTTCGTCTCCACCCCGTCGAGTCCCTCGGTCGTCGGGCTCTCGAGACCGATCAGCACCTCCGCGCAACCGGCTTCGCGCATCAGCCTCAGCAACTCGTCGTCTTCATGAATCGCGAGATCGCTTTCGGCAAACCATTTGATCTGACGCTTGGCGATCTCGGGCAAGAGGGCTTTCCAGTAGGCGCGGTGACAAAAGCTGTTGTCGTCGGCGAACTCGATGAAAGGCCGCGGCCAGAGCGAACGGATGTGGTCGATTTCCGCCAGCACCTGCGCCGCGGGTTTCTGCTTGTACTTGCGGGTGAGCAGGATCGAACTCGCGCAGAAACTGCAGCGCCACGGGCAGCCGCGGCTGGTCTGGACGGTGATACGGTTGTAGCGCTCGAGGTCCAGCAGTTCGTAGGCCGGCATCGGCGCCGCTGCAAGGTTGAACTCGGCACCGCGCGCGTCGTACAAGGGGCGCAACTGGCCACGCTCGGCGTCACGCAGAACGTCGTGCCACACGGTCTCGCCTTCGCCGACCACCGCGGCCGCACCGTGGGCAATCGCTTCCTGCGGTAACGCGGTCACATGCAGGCCGCCCATCACGACCGGGATACGCAAGGTCCGATAATGTTCTGCCACCTGGTAGGCTTCCTTGATCTGCGCGCTGAAACTCGAGATGGCCACCAGATCGACGTCACGGGGAAGCTGGTCGATGCCGCTCAGATCGGGCATTTCAAGGTAACGGCGCTGGTGCTGCGCCGGCGTCATCCCGGCCAGAGTGAGCAGACCGAGGCTGGGCAGCGAGGCTATGCTGCGATTGCGTTCGACAAATCCGGGGAGCGTCAGGCCGAGCGCTGTCAGTTCGGGATCGCAGGCGCGCAGTCCGCTCATGGCGATGAAGACGATTCGCAACTGCTTCGTGCCGGCGATCACCGGCATGGGCTGACTAGCCGCGGCTGGCAATGCGAACGGCCCATCAATCGACTGGCTCATGGCAGCACCTCGCCAGCGAGCAGGCCGACGGTGGCGCCGATAAGCGCCAACACCGGCAAGAAGAAAAGATGACGGAAGCTCGGGCGCCACGCTGCAAGAAAACAAACGGCCGGCATCAGCACGGCGCCTGCCACCAAGGACCAGGCAGTGAAGGCGGGTGTCGTCGCTCCCGTCAGGCTGACCGTGTTGGCGAACGCGAGATTGAGAAACGCTATCCCGAAGAAGCTGATGTGACCAAGTCGCAGCAGGCGGCGACGCCAGCTGCCGTAGCCACCCAGCCACTCGTCGCGGTGGAAGAAAAGGCCGATCAGCGCACCGCTGAGCAGTCCCAGCAGGATGCCGATCCAGGCCATCCAGAGGTTGATGTGGTTGAGGGTCGGGTTCATCGCGTGCTCCTTCGTGGTTGTTCAGGCATCAGTCGTCCAGCAGTTTGCGTGCCATCCGTAACATGTTGATCTACAATGCAGCTACCCCCCGGATTCTTGCTGCCGATACGCGTTCCATGTAGGCAGCCATTGCATTTCTTGTACATGCTTGTGAGGTGCTGTCATGGCTGCGTCGCAGATGCTGAGCGCGCGTGATCGAGACTTCTTTCTGCGCATCGGCAAGATCGTTTTCGCCAATCCCTTCTCGGAGGTACGGGCGCAGCAGGTGCGCGAAGTCGCCGGGGACGTCATGCGGCCGGGGATGGCCGACGCCGAAGCCCTGATGACGGTCATCAGTCGCCGATTGCAGGCGCTGGATGCGCAGGGGACGTTCGCGTTGCGTGATTTGACCGCCGAAGACGCCCACTGCGCGAAGCCGGTATTCCTTTTCGACGTTTATCACCGCCATCTGGCAGGCCTGGACGCCCTGATCGAGCGCCAGGCCAGTCGACGGGAAACGCGGGTTGACGCGACGCTCGCCGACCGACTCCTCGGCGAACTGGTACGCCGAGGCTTTTCTGACGAAGAAGCGGCACGTTATTTCGCCCTCTTTCACCAGTTGCGGCGGGCGTACTACTTCATCGAGGCCGGACTCGTGGGCGAGAGTCCATCGATGAAAAGCCTGCGGCGGGCGCTCTGGAACAACGTCTTCACCCATGACATGCAGTTGTTCGACACCCATCTGTGGAAACGGATGGAAGATTTCTCGACCCTCCTGCTGGGGGAAACGGGAACCGGCAAGGGTCAGGCGGCGGCGGCGATCGGCCGTTCGGGGCACATCCCCTACCTGTGGCAGCAGCGGCGTTTCGCCGCCAACTTCGCCGACAGTTTCATTGCCATCAACCTGTCACAGTTCCCGGAGACCCTGATCGAATCCGAGCTGTTTGGCCATCGCAAGGGTGCCTTCACTGGCGCCATCGAACATCACGACGGCGTTCTCGCGCGCTCGAGCGCGCACGGCACGCTGCTTCTCGACGAAATCGGCGAGGTCAGCATCCCGATTCAGATCAAGCTCCTGCAGGTATTGCAGGAGCGAAGTTTCACGCCCATCGGCAGTCACCAGACACAGCGCTTTGCCGGACGAGTCATCGCCGCTACCAATCGACCCGTACAGCAACTGATCGCACGCGGCGAATTTCGTCACGACTTCTACTACCGCCTGTGCTCGGACGCCATCACGCTGCCGACGCTGCGCCAGCGACTCGCCGAGGCGCCGGACGAGCTGGCGCGACTGGTCGGGCTGCTGGTGACGCGCATGCTCGGCGTTGCCGACGCAACGGTCGGCGGACGCGTCCTTGACGCGCTCGCCGCCTGCCTGCCAGCCGCTTATCCGTGGCCGGGCAATGTGCGCGAACTCGAACAGGCGGTGCGTCGCATCCTGCTCACCGGACGTTACGATGCCGCCATCGAGGCGTCAGCCGGAGCGAGCAGCGACGCCTTGCGGCAAGCGATCGACGACGGCCGGCTCGAAGCAAGCGCCTTGCTTGCCGGCTATTGTCAGTTGCTCTACAAGCGCCTGGGCACCTATGAAGAAGTGGCACGGCGCACCGGTCTGGATAGACGCACCGCCAGGAAGTACATTCACCAGCAAGCGGATACTGCCGGTCCGGCGTAGCGGCCAGACGTGAGTGCCGAGGCGGTCAGGGCGACGATCTTCACCGCCTCGCCGCCCGCCAACGCCCGGATGTGCCGGCTTTCGGCATCGACAACTGAAATGGACCCGGTCGGCGATATTGGCGCCCGGACGGCGAGTCGGCGAGGGTACGGCGAAAATGCCACCCGCCGTGTCGACAAAGCGCACTTCGATCAGGCCATCGGACAGCCGGCGCCGATCGCTGACCAGCTCGACGAAGGGTCTGCGTCGAATCCCGGTGATCGGCGATCGATCGAGCAGGCAGGAGCGCTGGAGCAAGGAAAGCGCCGGAGAACGACAGGCCGCCGCCGGGGCCGATGAGCGAATCGCCAGGCTCACGGCGCCGCAGCGTCAGCGCCCGGCGGCCCTCAGGCGGTCGAGCAGCAGCAGGATCTCGGCTGCGTCGCGATAGGCGAGTCCGGGCGCGTCGGCGAGCGACGCGCGGCGCTCGCTGGCGACGACGGCTTGCAGCGCGGCGACGAAGGGCGGCAGCCAGGCGGGTCGGTCGGGCATTCCGGCCAGTTGCTTAAGCAGGGTCCCGGCGCTGCCGGTGTCGCCAGCGAGTAGCAGGCGGGCGATTTCGGCCGCCAGGCCAGCGCCGGGACTGTGGCTCTCGCCGCCGTCCCGGCGCCAGACGAGGTAGGCGTCGCGCGCCTGCAAGCTTGCCTGGCATGCCTCGCGCGCGCGACCGTCGTCGCTCTCGATGCCGGCGAGGATGTCCCAGGCATTCCACGGCGTGGCGGCGTGGCCGAGGCCGCGCTTGCACACGATCGCGCGTTCGATCTCGCGGCGCGCTTCTTGGCGGCGGCCGAGGCGGCGCAGCGTGTTGGCGAGATTGTTGCGCGTGCGGCCTTCGTTGGCCACGTCGCGCAGCGCGACGTAGCGCTCGGCCGCTTGGCGGTAGTGTGTGACGGCGTCTTCGGGGCGGCCGAGAACGTCGTCGTAGAGATTGCCCAGCTGGCCCAAGGTGCTCGCCTGCCCGGCGATGTCGTTGCACTGCACCCTGATCGCCAGCGACTCGCGGTACGCGTCTTCGGCGGCGTCGCCGTGGCCGGCGTCTTGGTGGACGATGCCGATTTGATGCCAGGCGACGGCCACTGTCGCCGCTTCGCCGAGCGCCGCGAAGCGTTCGCGCGCCTCGCGCCACGCGGCAAGCGCTTCCGGGAAGCGCCGTTGCCGCCGCCGGACAGTGCCGAGCTGGCCTTTGCCGACGGCGACTTGGCGTTCGTCGTGCCATTGCTCGGCGAGCAAAATCGCCTCTTCGTAAGCCTGCGCGGCTTCGTCGAGGCGGCCGAGGTCGGTAAGGCAGTCGGCCCGCTCGGTGATGCAGACGGCCGCCATACCCGCCGCGCCGCAGCCGGGCTCGCGCGCTTCGACGGCCTCGAAGCGCTGCCGCGCTTCTGCGAGCGGCGGCAACGCGGCGCTGGCGTTCCCGGCCATCTGCAGCATGCGCCCGAGAAGGAAGCACGCCACCGCCAGGTCGTAGTCGGCGTCGACGTACGCCGCTTCGCCGGCCGCCTGCGCGCGCTCGTGCAACCGCTGCGCCGCCACCAGCGCATCGCCGACGTGACCGGCGGCGAGGAGTTGCTCGACACGCGTGCCTTCGGCCGCGAACTGCGCGTGGCCCCAGGCCGCCGGGTCGAGCGCGCGACTCGCCGCATCGCGCGCCTGAGCGACGCGCGCCAGCAGCCGCGGCCGGTTCAGCGCTTGCAGCAGTTGGG
>DIME01000122.1 GCA_002425405.1 Candidatus Accumulibacter vicinus | reverse complement strand
AGGGCTTCGATCTCGTCGAGGAACAGCGTCCCGCCTTCCGCCTGCGTCAGTACCAGGTCGGCGTCGACTGCAGCGAAAGGCAGCGAGCGCTCGTTTTCGATCTTGGCATCTGCCGGCACCAGGTAATTCCGGCCGCTGACCTGGAGGCCATGACCCGCGTAGAAGAAAAGGCCGACCTTGGCGCCCTGCAACTGGTCGCCGAAGCGCTTCACCGCCTGTTCCAGGCGGGCCTTGTCCGGATCGACGGCCAGCTCCACCTGAAAACCGAGTTTTTTCAGCGAATCGGCAACGGCGCGAGCGTCCCTGGGCGGGTTGGGGAGTGCCGGGGCATTCTGATAGGCGCCGATCCCGACGACCAGCGCGACCTGACCCTTGGTCGGGGCAGCCATCACCGCACCCCAGCCGAGCAGCATGAAAAGCATCGCCAACAGCCGCAGGCATTGTCGTACCGCAGGCATATCGATCTCCCGCATCAATGACAAAGGGAAATCATACACCCGGCAGAGCCGGATACGCTCACTGCGACAGCAGGTCGTAGAGGGCTGAGAACTCACCGGTCAGCTTGTGCCGGGGGTCGAGGTGGATCATCGGCAGCGCCAGATGGTGCGACTCCCGGATCTTGATCGAAGCCGAAAGGAAGGCGTCGAGGATCGGCAAGCCTTCGCCACGCAGTTCGTCGACCAGGCGCAGCGGCAGGTTGGCCCGTGCCTGATACTGGTTGACGACGATGCCTTCGACGCGCAGGGAACGGTTGTGGTCGCTCTGAATCTCGCGCACATTGGCGATCAGCGTATACAGGGCACGGCGCGAGAAATCATCGCAATCGAAAGGGATCAGGCAGGTATCGGCAGCGATCAGAGCCGAACGGGTATAGAAATTCAGCGCCGGCGGGGTGTCGATCCAGATTTCGTCGTAAGCGGCAATCTTCTCCAGTGCCTCGCGCAGCTTGTACATCTTGTAGCGCGATTCAAGCTTGGGCTGCAATTCCTCGAGCCTGGGGTCGGCGGGCAGCAGGTCGAGACCCGGGAATGGCGTATGGATCACATAGGTACTCAGCGCCTCGGGAAGCAGACGGTAGCCAAGAATGTCCTCGAAGAAGTGAGCCAGGGTCTTCTGCTGTTCGTCCAGCGCCCTGCCGAGCAGGTAGCGGGACGCATTGGTTTGTGCATCCAGATCAATCAGCAGTGTCCGTCGGCCTCGTGCTGCAGCGATGGCGGCCAGGTTGCACGCGATGGTGGACTTGCCCACGCCCCCTTTTTGGTTGAAGACGACCCGGCGCATGATCTTTCCCAGTTCAGTAATGAGGATTTTATGACAGAGTTTAGCCAATTCGGAGGCACCCGTCGAGGAGCAGGGACAGAAACCTGGGCGCTGGTCGGCAAGTAATGCAGGAAAGCGCTTGCCCCCGACAAGCCCTTTGTCCGAGAATTCGCAGGGTAAGCGGCCGCTGCGCAGCAAGGACGGGCACAGATTGCCGGCACGGCGCCGCTCCGACCTCTTTCAGGGAATTTCTCATGAAGCTTCGCCTGACGCTGGAGAACGCACCCGAATTACCAGCCACCGCCACTGCGAGCATCGAGTTCGGCGCCCGCGAGAGTCTCAGCATAGGACGCTTGCCGGGACTGGACTGGACCTTGCCGGACCCCAGCCGACTGATGTCGGGCAGACATTGCGAAATCCGCCGCTCGCCCGAGGCTTACCTGCTCTACGACCTGTCGACCAACGGAACCTTCATCGACGGCAACACAACCCGGCTGACCAGTCCGCATGCCTTGCAGGACGGCGAGCGGCTGCGGATCGGTGCCTACCTGATCCGCGTCGAACTCCGGGATGACGATCGGCCAGTCAGGCACGACGACCTGGCCCACAGTCATTCTCCGCCGGCCACCGAACCGCTGCTGCAACTGACGATCGAGAGCAAGCCCAGCGCTGCCGACCAGCATCCTCTGACGAAAACGCTGGATCACCAAGGGGTGCTCAGGATCGGCCGGGACGACAGTAACGACTGGACGCTACCCGACCGAACCGGCGGAACTTCCCGGCACCATTGCACGATCCGCTTCGTAGACGGTGCATTCGTTCTCCAGGACACCTCTTCCAATGGAACCTTCGTCAATCACCCTGGCGACCACATCAACGACCGTGTCAGCGGCAGTTACCCGCTACGCGACAAAGACCTGCTGCTGATTGGCCCCTACCTGATTGCCGTACAGATCACCGGCCTGGCGAACACCACCCCGGACGACGCGACCAGCCACGGCATCGACCAACCGGCGCCTGCCCCGGCGGCAGTCGAACCGCCCCCTGCCCAGGCACCCGTGCGTCCCGCTGGCGGTGCGCGGCGCGGCGGTGACCCGGCATTGCTGCTTGCCGACCTGCCGCCGGTTGCCCTGACGCCGACGCCCGCGAGCGTTCCAGCGGCCGACGACGACGTGACCTTCCTCGCGCGGGTGGTGAAGACACCGCCAGCACTGCCGGCCGAGCCGGTGGTCACCCGGATTGTCGCGGCAGCCGCCCCTTCCCCCTCCCCCTCTACCGCCACCACCGACCCCTCGCCGCCGGCGCAACCGGCAACCGGCGACCGCGTACTGGCCAGCATGGCCAGAGGACTCGGGCTGTCGCCCGCAGACCTCGACGAAACCGATGCGGCCGCGCTGGGCGAACGACTGGGGCAACTGCTGCTCCTGATCACCGACGAAATCCGGCCATTGCTGGCCTTGCGCAACGCTGCCCTCGACCAGCCGCCAGGGGTACGCCCCGGCCCGGCCCCCAGCAATCCGCTCAGCATCATGCCGACCAGCGAGGAAGCGCTGCGCGTACTGTTCGGCCCGCCCCGGCGGGCCTACCTGGACAGCCAGCAGTCTTTCCAGACCGGTCTCGCCGAACTGGGCGAGCACTTCCGGCAGACCGATGCTTCCATTCGGGCCGCTGTACAGATACTGGCCAACGAACTGGCTCCCGAGGCCATCGACCGGGCGGCGTCGGCCGAGAACCGCATGGGCCAATTGCTGAGCTCACGCAAGGCCAGGCTGTGGGATATCTACGTCGAGCGTTGGGGCAGCCGCAAACCCTTGCAGCCACACCGACCGGTCAGTTCCTTCGTCGCCACCTTCGCCGGCGAAACGGTTCGCAGCGACGGAGGGGAAGAGCAATGAAATTTTTCAGCTACACCGATCCCGACCAGAAGGTCACCGAAAAAGTCGCTCCGGCCAGCGTGCGGCCGGTGCTGCGAGAGTTCTCGGACGATG
>DIME01000087.1 GCA_002425405.1 Candidatus Accumulibacter vicinus | reverse complement strand
GGATTTCCCATTTTTGGTTAAACAATAGTCACGCCCAAGCCGTGCAGTACGCGTTGTTGTCACAATTGGCCTGAAGCTTGTCCATAGCTACCCAAAGATCAACTCGAGGATTGTTGAAATGCTGACTTCGCTCGTCATCGTATTTGTCATTGCCTATGCCGCCATCGCACTGGAGCATCCGATCAAGATCAACAAGTCTGCCTCTGCGCTGGTAGGCGCAGGGCTGCTCTGGACGATCTATGCACTGGCTGGGGGCGATGCCCACAAGGTCGGGGAAGAACTGAGCGAATCCGTCATGGCAACAGCCCAGATCGTGTTTTTCCTGATGGGTGCCATGACCATTGTGGAAGTCGTCGATGCTCACAACGGCTTTGAAGTCATTACTAGACGTATTCGTACAACCAGGCTGTCGTCGCTGATGTGGCTGGTCGGCTTTGTGACGTTCTTCCTCAGTTCGGTGCTGGATAACCTGACCACTACCATCGTCATGATTTCCCTCATGCGGAAGCTACTCGCCAAGCATGAAGACCGTCTGTTCTTTGCAGGCATCATCGTCATTGCAGCCAATTCGGGTGGTGCATGGTCTCCGATTGGCGACGTGACCACCACCATGCTCTGGATCGGCGGCCAGATCACGACACTGGCCATCATGAAGTCGGTCTTCATCCCCGCGATGTTAAGCATGGTGGTTCCGCTGGCAGTGACGGCTTATGTCCTGCGCGGAAAGCCTGTCGAGTCGCCGCAAATACGCGCGAGTGATCATGGCCTGGATACCACCGACTTTGAACGTAATCTGATGTTCTTCATGGGCATTGGCATTCTGGTCGCCGTTCCTGCATTCAAGACCATCACCCATCTGCCACCCTTCATGGGCATTCTGTTCGGTCTGGGCATCCTCTGGCTGGTCGGCGATCTGGTCCATCGCAAGAAAGAGAGCGAAAGCAAGCAGCACCTGACACTGGTACATGCTCTCAGCCGCATCGACATGAGTTCCATCGTGTTCTTCATCGGCATCCTGCTTGCCGTCGCCACCTTGGAGCATACTCATATCCTGACTTCACTAGCGCAATGGCTGGATCAGACCGTGGGGCGGCAGGATGTGATCGTCCTGATCATCGGCATCGTCAGCGCAGTGGTCGATAACGTCCCGCTAGTCGCAGCGTCGATGGGAATGTATAGCCTAGAGCAATACCCGACTGACCACTTCCTCTGGGAGTTCCTTGCCTACTGCG
Organism: Candidatus Accumulibacter vicinus; assembly: GCA_002425405.1. Classification (GTDB taxonomy): domain Bacteria; phylum Pseudomonadota; class Gammaproteobacteria; order Burkholderiales; family Rhodocyclaceae; genus Accumulibacter; species Accumulibacter vicinus. The sequence continues at coordinate 11,680 of DIME01000087.1, read as the reverse complement.
CGGGGACAGGTGGTTCGATTCTCATCATTGGTTCGGCAGCGGGCGTCGCTGCCATGGGCTTGGAGAAGATTCACTTCTTCTGGTACGTGAAGAAGATCAGTTGGCTGGCTCTGATCGGCTACTTCGCTGGGGCGGGTGCCTACTTGCTCCAATATCAGGCCTGATTAGCAAGCTCCTTCGCCTCGACGGAGGCAACGTTCCGAGCGTAGCCACGAGAAGCCAGCCGGGAAACGTCTCGAGATGAAATCGCCGGTTGAAGCGATGAGCGAACGCGGCCAAGTAGCGCGAGCCGTACTTGGCGAAGTCGAGGGCATGGTAAGCGCCGCTCAAACTGGTCTTGCGGTTACCGAGAACGATATAACCTGTTTGCCGTTGCCCAGAAAGTTTTTTGTTGCACCGCACCATTATCTGCTATATTGTATGCGTCCGCCACTTGCATGCCGACGCCAGGCAGGAAATGTATGTACATCGTAGATGACCCCACCCTTGCGCTGATTACCCGTTTTGTGGGTGATTCCCCGAATCAGGAATGCTCCGATGCCGAGTTTTTCCGCCAACAGCTTTCTGCCATCGAAGCGCATGTCGAGCGCTTTCCTGCCGCTGAAAGGGAGATGCGTGCACTGGCGTGGATTGAGGCGAATGCCAGACAGTATCGCCAGCAGTGGCAAAAACAGGCGGCCATCAGTTCCCTGGCCAGTACGCGCTGCCCGGATTGCCCGATCGCGGGTGGCGACAGGCACATGCCTTGTGCCATCCACACACGCTGGCTGGCTCTCCTCCGACGCTACGCGGCAGGCGAGCTGTCTTCAAATGCTTATGTGGAACAAAGCCTGGCGTTATTGGCCACACACAAGGACCGGCTGAAGGTTGGCCATCTTCGCGCGTCACCGCGGCACGTCGATGCACACCAAGACCTTTTCATGATCCCGGCAGGCGCCCCACGGGGTCCGGAAAGGGAAAGACTGCATGACTGATTGGCAGCGTGATTGTTGACACCACTGGATCGGAAAGGGGGAAGTGCAATGCAAATCGCGGTTCTGGGTGCCGGTGCCTGGGGTACTGCCCTGGCGATCTCCTTTGCCCACCGTCATTCCGTCAGCTTGTGGGCACGCGATCCTGAAAAGGCTGCACGCATGCAGGCGGCCAGTGAAAACAGCCGCTACCTGCCGGGCCATCGCTTTCCTGCTTCGCTGCGGGCGACGGCTGATTTTTCGGCAGCCAGCAAGGATGCCGAGCTGATGATCATCGCTGCACCTCTGGCTGGTTTGCGTACTGCGCTGCAGCATCTGCGCGATGTCGAGGTCGAAACGCCCTTCCTCTGGGTCTGCAAGGGCCTGGAAAAGGGGACTGGACTGCTGCCGCACCAGGTCGTTCGCGAAGTGCTCGGCGAACGCTTGTGCGGCGTACTCACAGGGCCGAGCTTTGCCGATGAACTGGCTCACGATTTGCCGACGGTGGTGACGATCGCGTCGACCGACGCGAACTTCGCACTGCGCTGTGCCGAAGCCTTGCGTGGGCCGCGGCTGCGCATTTATGCCAGTGACGACGTGATCGGCGGTGAAGTGGGCGGTGCCGTCAAGAATGTCATGGCCATCGCCACCGGCGTTTGTGACGGTCTCGGGTTGGGGATGAATGCCCGCGCCGCCCTGATGACGCGTGGGCTGCACGAAATCGCCCGTTTTGGCAAGGCGCTGGGGGGACATGCCGACACCTTCATGGGCTTGTCCGGAATGGGCGACCTGTTTCTGACCTGCACCGGCGACCTCTCACGCAACCGGCGCGTGGGCCTGTTGCTGGCCACCGGCAAGCCTCTCGATCAGATTACCCATGAACTGGGCCAGGTTGCCGAAGGCGTGCCTGCCGCGCACGAGGTGCAACGCCGCGCCGCTGCACTCGGCGTCAAGATGCCGATTACCGACTGGGTCTGTACGCTGCTCGACGGCAGCGTGACGCCGATCGAAGGTGTCGCCGCGCTGATGGAACGGGACATCGGTTTCGAGGGCAGGTAACGCGCGATGCTCTGTCCCTTCACCCGCCGGATTCATACGGCGCCGAGGTAGCCGATCTGCCGCCAGGCTTCATACACCGTCACGGCGACAGCATTGGAGAGGTTGATGCTGCGATTGTTTGGCCGCATCGGCAGGCACAGGCGTTGCTCGACAGCAAACTCGGCGAGAATTTCTACCGGCAGTCCGCGCGTTTCGCAACCGAAGACCAGCGCATCGCCGACCCGAAAATCGGCCATGGCAGGACGGCGGGTCCCCTGGGTGGTCAGTGCAAAACGCCGCCCCGGCGGCGAAAGTGCAGCCAGAGCCGCACAGCAGTGGGTCCAGTCGGGATGAATCTGCACGCTCGCCAATTCGGCGTAGTCCATGCCGGCGCGCCGCAGGCGGGCTTCGGTCAGCGCGAAGCCGAGCGGTTCGACGAGGTGCAGGCGCGCACCGGTATTGGCACACAGGCGGATCACATTACCGGTATTGGGCGGGATTTCCGGGTGGACCAGGACGACCTCGAACATCTCTGCTCGGCACCTGCCAGCGGCTTGATCGGGCGGCGACTCAGCGCAGGCCCAATACGTCCTGCATGTCGAACAGGCCGGATTTCCGCTGCGCCAGAAAATGCGCCGCACGCAGGCTTCCCAAGGCATACGGCATGCGACTGCCCGCCTTGTGGCCGATTTCGACGCGCTCACCAGTGCCACAGAACATCACTTTGTGATCGCCGACGATGTCGCCGCCGCGGATGGTCGCAAAACCGATGCTCGACTGCGGCCGCTCACCGGTGACTCCCTCGCGCGCGTAGACGGCGCACTGCCTGAGTTCCCGCCCGAGCGCCTGTGCCACCACCTCACCCATGCGCAACGCGGTCCCCGAGGGGGCGTCGACCTTGTGCCGGTGATGCGCCTCGACAACCTCGACATCGTAGCCTTCGCCGAGAATCCGGGCCGCGACATCGAGCAGCTTGAAAACCACGTTGACGCCGACGCTCATGTTCGGCGCCAGGACCACCGGGATATCCTCTGCTGCGGCAGCAATCGCCGCCTTGTCCGCAGCGTCGAAACCGGTGGTACCGATGACCATTGCCACGCCATGGCGGCGGCAGATTTCGAGATGCTGGAGAGTCGCCACAGGGCGTGTGAAGTCGATCAGGCAGGAGGCCTGGGCAATGCCGGCGTCGCAATCGCTGCTGACCAGGACACCGCAGGGCATCCCCACCAGTTCGCCAGCATCCTTGCCCTGTTCGGGAACGTCAGGCCGATCAATTGCCGCGACCAGCTTCGCCGCAGCATCTTTCAGCGTGACCTCGAGCAGCATGCGTCCCATGCGCCCGCCTGCACCGGCGATCGCGATCCTCAATCCATCCATGTCAGAATCCCATGCTTTCCATGATCGTGCCGAAGAAACCGGGCCCGTCCGGAGGCGGTAGCACCGTACTGCCATCTGCCGGCAGCGAGCCCAGATCGATTTCCCGGTTGCGCACCTCGAAAACCGCTGCAGCGTCGGTGGATTGCACCGGGGCCACATCACCGGCGACACTCCGCAGTTTGCCGTCGGCGTCAAAAAAGACCGTAAACCGGCGCGTCTCGACCTCTCCCGAATTCCCTTTCTTCAGCCAATAGAAGTAATCCCAGCGGTTGGCGTGAAACATGTCCGTCAACACCGGCGTGCCGAGAATGAAGCGCACCTGATCCTTGGTCAGGCCGGGGCGCAACTGGGAAACCATTTCCTGCGACAGAACGTTACCCTGCTGCACGTCAATCCGGTATTCGTTGACGATGCGCGGTACCGTCGAGCAAGCGGCCAGCGTGCAGAGAACCGTGACAGGAATGGCGAGGCGAGGAAAGATCATGTTCAGGTCGGATCGTGGTAAGTGATCAATACGAGCAATGGCAAGCGACACGGCCGCGCCGGAAGACGGATCGTGTGCGATCCGACGGAAAGCCTTGCGGCAGTGCCGCGCGGCTGCCATCGAGGGTATATCATACCCGAATCCCTCCCTTCGTAGCCGATAAGGTAAGCCGATGAGCAACTCTGACAACCTCAAGAACATGGGGCTGAAAGCCACCATTCCACGCCTCAAGATCCTCGCCCTGTTCGAGAAGACCGAGATCCGCCATCTCACTGCCGAGGATGTCTATCGGCTGTTGCTCGCCGAAGACCTGGACATCGGCCTGGCCACCGTCTATCGCGTCCTGACCCAGTTCGAACAGGCGGGTCTGCTTGAGCGCCACTATTTCGAATCAGGCAAGGCGGTCTTCGAGTTGAGTCCCGGACAGCACCATGATCACCTGGTCTGTGTAGACTGCGGCCGCGTTGAGGAATTTTACGATGCCGAGATCGAACGCCGGCAAATGAGGATTGCCAAGGAACGTGGTTTCGTCATTCGCGAGCACGCGCTTTATCTCTACGCCGAATGCACCAAGACGGAATGCCCGTATCATGGCACTTCGCCCAGGCATGCCGGCGAGCGCAGCAAGACGCCCTCCTGAGCAGCGCTTACCAGAGAGCGGCGCCAAAAGCCCTGGCGAACAGATTGGCGATTTGATCCCGGCTTGGACGATGGTTCTGGCCACCCCGATGGGCGATCTTGAGGGTGCCCATCACCGCGGCAAGCTGACCAATCTTCTCCCAGTCCCAGCCGGCGGCAATTCCGTAGAGCAGGCCCGCGCGGTAAGCGTCACCGCATCCGGTGGGGTCAACGACGGCGTCGGCCTGGACACAGGGAATCTCATGGCAGCGGCCGCCGGCATAAATTCGCGAACCGGCACCGCCCAGAGTGATGACCAGTGCTTCCACTTCGCCAGCGAGCTGCTCGATCGACCGGCCAGTCCGGTCACACAGCAGCTTCGCTTCGTAATCGTTGAAACAGGCGTAATTGGCCAAATGCATGAAGTTCATCAGATCGTCACCGGAGAACATCGGCAGGCCCTGACCGGGGTCGAAGACAAAGGGCACCGCTGCCGCCGCAAAGTCCTGCGCGTGCTGCAGCATACCGTCACGCCCATCGGGTGCGACGATGCCGAGCGTCGCTCCCTCGACATCGGCAACCCGATTGAGGTGCGAGTACATCATCGCGCCGGGGTGGAAAGCGGTGATCTGGTTGTCGTCGAGGTCGGTGGTAATGAAGGCCTGCGCGGTAAAGCTTCCGGCAATCCGGCGCACATACGCGCGCGTCAGGCCATGGTCATCGAGCCGCGCCAGATAGGGGTCGGCATCGTCGCCCACCGTGGCCATGATCAAGGGGTCGCCACCGAGCAATTTGAGATTGTAAGCAATGTTGCCCGCGCAACCGCCAAACTCCCGTCGCATCTCGGGCACCAGAAAAGCGACATTGAGAATGTGAATCTGCTCGGGCAGGATGTGATTCTTGAAACGATCATGGAAAACCATGATGTTGTCGAAGGCGATGGAGCCGCAAATGAGCGTAGGCATGGACTTTCCGGAGTATTCAGCGGGTTGCAAAAGGAAGGAGTGGCAGCCACAGGCCTGTTCGGCCCCGGCAGCTTCCGGGGATAGGTACCATCAAGGATAGAAGACGTAAAGCCGATAACCGGCAGCATTGATCCCGCTGGCCTCGAGCCATAGTCTGAGTTCGAGGTCGGCATGGGCCGCGAACGATTCATCCGGCAGCCCCGAAGGTGGCAGATACTCATCGGGCTGCAACACGCGGCGTGCGACCACCTTGTCATGGGTGTCGGTGAGCGTCAGTTCCAGCGCCGGGTAGGCCTGCGCATACGCCGCCCGGTTACGCAGCGTGGCTTGCAGAGCGAGCAGTTTATGGCGTCCCGGATCGGTCTGCAATTCCGATGTCTCGATGCTCACCCACTCTGAATGGCGCGGCAGCGGCATGTCGGCCCCCAAGGCATCACTCAGCGCCGCCAGCACTGGCCGCAAGCCGGGTAGACCGAGCGCGATGGCCACACGAAAATGAAACACCCACTGGCAGGCAAGCATCACGGCAAGCAGCAGGGCGACGGTCGCGTAGGGCTTGGTCATGGCCCTGTCCGCCGGCAACGCCGGCCTGCCCATCAAGCCTTCGAGCCACCTGCCGTAGGCCAGCGTTTCGCGAGGCCGCGCCAGACCTTCCACTGCCGGCTCCTCGGCGTTGGCCAGGCCGGGTTCAGAAGCGCCTGGCGCAGACTCGAGCAGTCTGTCGGCAGGCCGCACATCGACCGGATCGGGAACGGGTGGCAAGGCCAGATCGTTTTCAACGGTCGGGCGATGGGTGGGCGCCTGCCAAGGTCGTCGGATAGTGACCGTGACCGCGGCCGCGTCCGTCGCCAGCTCCGCAGCAGTCGCCACAGCCGTCTGATCCGGGGCGATCGGGGTCGGCGGCGCGTCGTCGTCGAGCAAACCATCGATAGCATTGAATACCGTGCGGCATTGCCCACAGCGGACTTTGCCAGCGCGCGCCCGGATCTGCTCGGAAGTGACCCGGAAGACGGTCTGACAGCTCGGGCAGCAGGTTTTCACGTCAAGCCTTGACCCCTGCCAGACATATCCAGCCGTCGCGCGCGTCGGCAATTCCTAGCGGGAGGTAAGGCGCGTAGGCTGCAATCAGCTCTTCCGCCTGTTCGAAGAGAACTCCTGATAGTGCGAGGCTGCCACCTTGGCGAACGTGCGCACTGATCAACGGCGCCATGACCTTGAGCGGATTGGCAAGAATGTTGGCGACCACGAGGTCGAACTGGCCATGCAACTCGTGCGCTGAATCCTGGAAGCGGGCGCTGACCCCGTTCCCCTCGGCATTGTTCCTGGCTGCGATCACCGCCTGCGGATCGATATCGACCCCAACCACGTCGCCTGCACCCAGTCTGGCCGCAGCGATCGCGAGAATCCCGGAGCCACACCCATAATCGAGCATCGACATCCCCGGCAACACCCGGCGCTCAAGCCATTCCAGGCACAGCCGGGTGGTCGGATGCGACCCCGTTCCGAACGCCATGCCGGGATCGAGCACCAGAACGATGGCTTGCGGATCAGGAGCCTGGTGCCATGAAGGGACAATCCACAAGCGCTCCGAGACACGAATCGGCTCGAATTGAGACTGGGTCAGTCGCACCCAGTCCTGATCCGCCACAGCTTCCTGCGTGAAGGACGGCAAATCGTCGAGACCGGCCAGTGCCGCACAGGTCGTCAGCAGTTGCCTGGCGTCGCCATCCGGATCGAGCAGTGCAATGACCCGAGAATGCAGCCAGCCTGGTCGGCTGAGCGAACCGGGTTCCCCGAACTGCGGTTGTTCGTCGGGAGTGCCGGCATCCGCATCTTCGATACTGACGGCCAGCGCACCTGCATCGAGAAGCGCGTCAGCCAGCGCCTCGGCATGTTGGCAGTCGGTCTGGATGCTCAGAGATAGCCAGGCCATCGTGATTCAGTGACGATCAGCCACCCTTGTTGACCTCGTCCTTGGCGGCGAGCCTTTGCTCGAGATAGTGGATGCTGGTGCCCCCCTCCATGAAGCGAGCGTCCTGCATCAGTTCCTGATGCAGCGCGATGTTCGTCGTAATGCCTTCGATACTCATTTCCGACAGGGCAATACGCATGCGGCGAATCGCCTGGTCGCGACTGTCGCCATAAGCGATCACCTTGGCGACCATCGAGTCATAGTGCGAAGGAATGGTATAACCCTGATAGATATGCGAGTCCACGCGAATGCCCGGCCCGCCCGGCGGATGATAGAAACTGATCTTGCCCGGCGATGGAACGAAAGTGAAGGGATCTTCGGCGTTGATCCGGCATTCGATGGCGTGACCTCGAAAGGTCAGATCACGCTGTCTGAAGTGCAGCTTTTCACCCGCGGCAATGCGGATCTGCTCGGCAACGAGATCGACACCGGTGATCAGTTCGGTCACCGGATGCTCGACCTGGATGCGGGTATTCATCTCGATGAAGTAGAACTCGTTATTCTCGAAAAGGAATTCGAAAGTACCCGCACCACGATAGTTGATACGCCGGCACGCTTCGGCACAACGTTCGCCGATGCGCACGATATGCCGGCTGGGGATACCGGGGGCCGGCGCTTCCTCGATGATCTTTTGGTGACGGCGCTGCATCGAGCAATCGCGTTCGCCGAGGTAGACCGCATTCCTGAAGCTGTCGGCCAGAACCTGAATCTCGACATGACGCGGGTTTTCCAGGTATTTCTCCAGATAGACGTTGGGATTTCCGAAAAAGCTTTGTGCCTCCGCACGAGTCATGTTCACGGCGTTGATCAGCGCGGCTTCGGTCCGGACGACACGCATCCCGCGCCCCCCCCCACCACCCGCAGCCTTGATGATCACCGGGTAGCCGACGGCTTTGGCAATCAGCACGATCTCCCTGGGATCGTCGGGCAGCGCGCCTTCCGAGCCGGGTACGCAGGGAACTCCCGTGATGCGCATGGCCTCCTTCGCGGAAACCTTGTCGCCCATCAGCCGGATCGTCTCCGGGCGGGGCCCGATGAAAACGAAACCGGAGGATTCCACACGCTCGGCAAAGTCGGCGTTCTCGGACAGGAAACCATAGCCTGGGTGAATGGCCTGTGCGTCAGTGACTTCGGCCGCCGAGATGATTGCCGGCACATTGAGATAGCTGTGGGCAGAAGGCGCCGGACCAATGCAGACCGACTCGTCGGCCAACCTGACGTACTTGGCCTCGCGATCAGCCTCCGAATGCACAACCACGGTCTTGATCCCGAGTTCACGGCAGGCGCGCTGGATGCGAAGGGCAATTTCTCCGCGGTTGGCGATAAGGACTTTCCCGAACATGGCGGATGGATCTCCTTAGCCGACAATGAACAAGGGTTCACCATATTCGACCGGTTGACCGTTCTCGATCAGAATCGCCTTGATTGTTCCGCCCCGCTCGGCTTCGATCTCGTTGAGCAGTTTCATCGCTTCGATGATGCAGAGCGTATCGCCGACCTTGACCACGCTGCCCACCTCGACAAAGGGTTCAGCACCAGGACTCGATGCACGATAGAAAGTGCCGACCATCGGAGCCTTGATGAAATCGCCTTCCGGAAGCTCGGGTTCCGCCGACTCGGCCCCCTTGCCGGTTGCCGGCCCCGCTACCGGCAAGGGGGCTGGCGGTACGTAGGCATGTTGCACCATGCTGCCACCGTGCTTGACGATACGAACCCGTTCCTCGGCGTCGTTGATCTCAAGTTCGGTAATGCTCGACTCCTCGACAAGGTCGATAAGCTTCTTCAGTTTTCGCAGATCCATGGATTCACTCCGGATGATTGTTATTTTTTGCGGCCAAGCTTGGAACGGGCGTTGGGACAGGCCCGCAGGCGATCAAAGGTTTCGCTCGGCAGAGATCCTGCCCAGAAGATATTCCAGCGCCAGCAAATAGCCCTCGCTGCCCAAGCCACTAATGACGCCAATCGCCAGATCAGAAAAATACGAGTGCTGGCGAAACGGTTCACGGGCATGCACGTTGGACAGGTGGACTTCGACGAAGGGAATGCCGGTGCTGGCGAGTGCATCGCGCAGCGCGATGCTGGTGTGCGTGTAAGCCGCCGGATTGATGATCAGGAAACGGACTTCCTGGGCGCCCGCAGCATGGACGCGCTCGATCAACGCCCCTTCGTGATTGCTCTGGAAGGTTTCGAGATGAACTCCGGCAGCCTCGGCACGGTGGGCAAGTGCGAGATTGATCTCGGCAAGCGTGCTTGAACCGTAGTATGCAGGTTCGCGAGCACCCAGCAGATTGAGATTGGGACCATGCAGGACAAGCAGCCTGGGGAGCTCTGACGTGGTGTCGGTTTTCGACGCAGTTTGCTTCTTCATGACCGTCAGTTTGCCGTAAATGGCCGCATTTTGTCCAGCAACCTTAAGACCTTTCGATAGAGTAGGCGAGTTCCCTCGGCGCCTCTGTCTTCACAAGAACATCAACGCAGGCCGCAATGCACTCACTGCATATGGTTGCATGACGCCCGGCGAGGAGTTCCTTGAATTCCCCGACCTCTATTCCACAGAAGCGGCAATACAGAAAGCCGGCATCCATTACGGGTTGAGGGTTCGCCACCTTGGCCTTCCGTTCAAGAAGTATCGACGCTGCAAGAGAAACGCACGTATTGCAGATGCACTCTGCCTCAGAGGCTATCAGGCGATAGGCATCGCGCTCGCTAGCGCCACAAAATGAGCAATGGCGTCCGGTTTCTTCGCCAGCAGTAGCCACTGCCAGTGCTAACGCGGCCGGATATTGGATAACGTTGCTCATAGCGTTACGTGTAAGACGCCCAAGGTGATCTCCGCAAATCCTTATACCAAGCAAGCCGGTCGGATCAAGATGTCCCATTTGGGTAGAAGCGGGTTTCGTTCCAGTCTGGATTCGACAGCTTGCATGGCGTCTTTGCCGAGGGAAACTCCTTTCTGATACCCTACTATGCCCTCTGCTGACTTCTCCACGGTATTCAGCGCCAGTCACCCAACGCCCAGCCTCGTTGCTCTGAGGCACCGGGGAGATCTCCCGGGGTAAGACTCGTTACCTTCGCTGCATAGACGCCGGATTTACAAAATGCACCCCAACCGCAGAGGGAGGGCTTCGCGGTCACGTGCCCGCTCGCCCCGGATGCATCACGCCTCCTATCCGGTTTTTGTTCATCGCCCCGCAGCTTTGGATTGGGCTTCCTCCAGACCCCGCCTCGCGGCGACGCCCTTGCCCTTCTCCTTGCCTTCGGCTCTGCGAAAACCTGGCCATAGGACTTCCACCTATGAAGTAACAACGCGCCATGCCCGGCGCACACGTTTGAGTTGAGGGGGCTGCGCGGCTTTTCGCGCAGGTCCGCTCGACTGCCGGGTTGGGCCTCAGATGGCTACGGAAAAGAACGCTCAAAATACTGCTCCTCACGGCGAACTGTGGAATTAGGCGCAAAGGCCAGGATGCCCTTAAGCCAGGCGGCAAACTCAGGAATAACCGATTTCTCGATGAAAAGGCGAGCTTCGTTCGCGCTCGCTTCGGGAACTGCGGCGGTGCGAATGTATAGGCGCTCGTGGGGCATATTTGGGTTAGGTGGCCAGAAGAAACACTCAAACAACTTGCCCCCACAACCTTGAATGAGATGTGCATCGGCAGCGATAGCCGAACCGGACAGAGCTGCCGCCAGAGCAGAAGCGCGAAGCGGATAGCTCAGGCCTTTGGGAAGTTTCTTCTTCTCGATGTGCATTCGGAGTCTCGACGCTATGAGGCCCAACGTTGAAAATCACCGGACGAAGGCAAGCACAGCTTGCCGAAGGTCCGGTGAATTGTGATGTTGGGCGTCACTTGGCTCTCCTGATGACAAAGGCGTTCTCAGCCTTTGCAAAGCCCACAGATGGGTAGTACGACATGGCACTAGGGGCCGAGAGCAGGATGAGGGAAACCGCGTCACCGACAGTGGACTGCACCTGCCTTATGAGTTCTGTACCGATACCGTGCTTCTGAAACCCTTGATCGACCGCTAGGTCGGACAGGTAGCAACAATAACTGTAGTCCGTGAGTGCACGGCATACTCCGACTAGAACTCCGTTCGCCCATGCGGAAATGACCAGGTTCGACGCGGCGAACATTCGGGCTATGCGTGGAATGTCATTCGTTGGACGTGTGATGCCCGACGAATCGAACACTCGAACGATGTCAATCGGGTTCAGCGGGAAATTGTGGCGGTATTCGATCATCAGTTATGGAGAGGCAAGCGGTGAATGTCAAGGTAGTTG
>DIME01000091.1 GCA_002425405.1 Candidatus Accumulibacter vicinus | reverse complement strand
CTGGGGGAAGATCCGTCAGGGATGAGCTCAATGCCAAGCGAGTCGACGATCCAACGGCCAAGCAGGGTCCCGGTAAATCCATCGACGTCGCCGCCACGCCAATTGAAACCGAGCTTCTCGGCTTTGTAGGCCTGTGACCTGATGCTCTTGCGCCGGGCGAGGTGTACCAGGGGTTCGGAACGTGCGGCGTCAGGGCAGTTCGAGAGCGCGACAAAGAGGCGGACCCATTCTTCGCTGGCGGCCAGCCAGGCGCTTGCTGACACTGCCACTTCGGCCGGCGCCAAGCCCGCTTCCGCCAGCTCTGCAAAGATGTCCAGGCGACCGGCCGCAACATCAAGGGCCTCGTCGAGCGACGGCGGAGACTCACGTTCCAGATCATGTTCGTCGGGGACTTCATGACTCGTTCTCACCTGTCTACTGCGGATCAGGTCCCGCAAGTAGCGCTGATAGTAGAGTCGCAAGGCTCCGACATGATCGCAGCGACTCAGCGAGTCCAGGCGAAAGACCTTGTCCTGGAAGAATTCCAGAATGTAGACCTCGCGATCTTCAGGCAGCCCAGCCAGTTCACGCGGCTTGTAGTTCATCAGGACGGCTACGGAGATCTCGTACAGTCGTGTCCAGCCGGCTTCATCAAGATCGCGTCGGCGGCTCCAGAGATCACGCAACTCCGCATCGAGTGGGTGGTTTGCGCTCATGAGTCAGTAGCAAGACTTCAGCCAGGTCAGCAGTTCGATACGTGCCGGCTGCGGCATAACCCCGATCTTGCCCTTGAGACGCTCACCACTCACCACTTTTACCGACTCCGGGCAAATTAATCAACACTCTCTTAAGCGCTTAGCGCCTGTCGCAGCGTTGCCCCATTGATGATGCGAGCCAGTTTGTCGGCGTACATCGGGTCAGTGGCGTAACCCGCCTGCTGCAAGGAACGTGCAAACTGCACGCCATCCTGCTGCCCAATGACCCCCGCAAAGCGGGGATTGCTGCTCAGAACTTTTGCATAGTCGCGAAAGGCCTCGGCATACGAACCATAGACGCGGAACCTGGCGCGTACCGATTGGGCTTCCCCTTTGACGAACTCGGTGGTCTGCACTTCGACTGTTGGCCCCGACCAGTTCCGTCCGGCCTTGATCCCGAACAGATTGAAGCTTGGCGAACCATCGGCGGCCTTGATCTCACGTTTGCCCCAGCCACTCTCGAGTGCCGACTGTGCGACAAGAAAATGCGCGGGCACGCCGGTCAGTGCGGCCGCCTCGACAGCCTGTGGCCAAACGCGATCGACAAAGGCTCGCGCATCGGGTGACGTGCCGGCCGTGCTCACCGCGCCGCTCTTCATCGCGGGGGACGCGGCAGTGCTGCGCTGGGCACCGGCCACGGACCGGATGGTCGCCGTACTCGCGTTGATCTGCGCAGACAGCGACTGTTGCAGCAGGTCGAGGGGCGAGGTTGCCGGGACCGCTGTGCTGGGAGTCATCTGCCTCGCCAATTGCTTTTCGATCATTGCGGCGAAACCGAGCGGTGCTTGCGAAGCGAGATCCTGCGCCATTTGCTGGTCGCCAATGGCCGTGAAAAAACGGCTCTGATCGCTATCCAGCAAACCGCCGGCGGCATTTGCATCGCGCATGCTTTTCAACATCAGGTGCAGCAGCATGCCTTCGAACTGTCGCGCGGCCTGCCGCACGCCGGCTTGCGGATCCGCCTTGAGTCTGGCGCGCAGATCGCCGCCCAGAGCCGGATCGATCGCCAGACGATTGACCCCGAGATTGGCGGAATTCATCCGTGCAAGGCTCCCCTTGGTGGTCTGCTCGACATATGGGTTCAGATGATTTCGAGGTCGGCGCGCAGCGCGCCCGCAGCTTTCATCGACTGCAGGATGGACAACAGATCCTGCGGGCCGGCGCCCAGCGCATTGATTGCCTTGACCACCTCGGCGAGACTGACGCCTGCCTTCAGCTGGATCAACGAACCACCTCCCTGTTTGATCTCGATCTCACTCTGCGTCGTGGTCACTGTCTGCCCGCCAGCCAGCGCGTTGGGCTGACTGACTTTCTGTTCGCTATTGATGATCACCGACAGATTACCATGTGCCACCGCGCAGGAATCGATGGTCACCTTCTGGTTCATGACCACCGAACCGGTCCGGGGGTTAATGATCACCCTGGCAACGGTTTGGGTCGGCCGCACTTCAAGGGCCTCGACTCGTCCCAGGAAAGCCACCCGGCTATTCGCTTCCTCGGGGGCGAGCACGCGAATCAGGCGGCCGTCCACCGCCTGCGCCGTACCCGGGCCAATCTCGCGGTTGATGACCTCGACCACCCGCTGGGTGGTGCCGAAGTCGGTCGTTGCCATTTCGTAATGAACGAATGGGCCCTGCCCGAGTGCCGTCGGCACCTCACGTTCGACGGTGGCGCCACCCACCACCCGCCCGGCAAGCAGATGATTGACCACCACCTTGCTGCCGGCTGCTGCGGCTCCCGCACCGGCCACCAGCAAATTGCCTTGTGCCTGTGCATAGATCTGACCGTCTGCCCCTTTCAGCGGCGTCATCAGCAACGTTCCGCCGCGCAGACTCTTGGCGTTGCCCATCGACGATACGGTGATGTCGATCTGCTGCCCGACCCTTGCAAAGGGAGGCAGATTGGCGGTCACCATCACTGCTGCGACGTTCTTGAGCTGCAGCGATTGCGTTGTCGGCAAGGTTGTCCCGAGTTGCGCCAGCATGTTGATGATGCTTTGCGTGGTAAAGGGGGTCTGTGTCGTCTGGTCACCACTCCCATCCAGTCCCACGACCAGACCATAGCCAATCAACTGATTGTTGCGCACGCCCTGTACCGATGCCAGATCCTTGATCCGCTCGGCTGCGACCGGAGCGCTCAACAAGCCCGCCAGGGCGACCAGAATGACTGTGCGCCACAGACCCCTGCCGACTTGCCTGTCCATGATCGGTGCCATCAGCGGTTTTCCTCAGAAAGGCATGAAGGTCAGGAAGAAGCGCGCCAGCCAGCCCATGACCTGAGCTTCACTGATCCCGCCGCTTTCCTTGTATTCGATGCGTGCATCCGCAATCTGCGACGATGCAATGGTGTTGGCAGCATTCACGAAATAAGGGTTGATGATCCCTGACAGGCGGATGTACTCCTGCCCATGACCAATCGCCACCTGCTTCTCGCCGGAGACAAGCAGGTTGCCGTTTGCCAGCACTTCGATGACCGTGACCGTGATGGTACCTGTAAACACATTGTTGGCGGCAGCCTCCCCCTTGCCGGCAGCAGTGTTGCTGCTACTGCCTTTGAGTTCAATCAGCGACTTGCCGGGCAGATTGACGTTTGGTCCTGACGAGGCGCTGATGCTGCCAGTCTTGGAAAGACTGCTGTTCGACTTGGTCGCGGCCGAAGTGTTCTCGGTAATCGTCACCGTGATCGTATCGCCGACATAACGAGCGCGCCGGTCTTCGAACAGGGTTCGCGATGTTCCGGCCTGGTAAATGCTGCCAGTCGCCGCGAGGCTGGCAGCGAGTGCGTCGGGCCGCTGCGCGGGGCGTGCGCTCATCGGTTGATGGACGTTGGTTGGCGGCACCGTCGTACATGCCCCCAGCAGCAGTCCGGTCAGCGCCAGCAGAGGTCTCGCCAAGAGCCATGCCTTACCCATCCTGTGCATCCTGCTACAACTGGGTCAGACGCGCCAGCATCGCGTCCGAAGTCGACACCACCTTGGAATTGAGTTCGTAGGCCCGTTGCGTCTGGATCATCATCACCAGTTCCTGCGCCACGTTCACATTTGACGCCTCGACGAAGTTCTGCAGAACGACCCCGGAACCATTGGTTCCTGGCGTATTCGGTGTCGGCGTACCACTCGATGCGGTCTCCAGGTAGAGATTTTCGCCGACGCTCTGCAAACCCCCGTTGTTGATGAAAGTTGCCACCTGAATGGTTCCGATCTGTACCGTTGCTGGCGAATTCGGCTGCGTGATGCTGACCACGCCATCGGTCCCGATGGTGATCGTCAAGGCATTCTGCGGAATCGTGATCGCGGGCTGCAAGGGATAGCCATTGGCCGTCACGATCTGCCCCTGATTGTCTTTCTGGAACGAACCATCGCGCGTATAGGCAGTCGTGCCATCGGGCAGCAGAACCTGAAAGAAGCCGGCACCGTCGATCGCCAGATCGAGGCTGTTGCCGGTTTGCTGGAGCGAACCCTGCGTGAAGATGCGACCCGTGGACACCGGGGTCGTTCCGAGACCGATCTGCAGACCATCAGGAATCTGGGTAGTCTGTGACGACTGGGCTCCCGGCTGACGAAGGGTCTGATAGAGGAGATCAGCGAAAATGCCACGTGCCTGCTTGAAACCGTTGGTGCTGACGTTTGCCAGGTTGTTGGCAATGATGTCGATTTGCACCTGTTGGGCATTGAGGCCGGTACTGGCGGTCCATAGCGAGCGGATCATCGGTATTCCTGTCAGGCATTGATCGTGAGAATCTGGGTAGCTGCACGCGCGTTGCTGTCCGCCGTCTGCAACATCTTGATCTGCATTTCGAACTGGCGCGCCAGACTGATCATCCGCACCATCGCGTCCACCGAGTTGACGTTGCTGCCCTCAAGCGCTTCCGGGACGAGCTTGACGTTCTCGTCGGCAAGCGCCTCGTCGCCGTTGCGGATGCGAAAGAGTCCGTCATCACCGCGCACCAGATCGTTCTCCGGCGGGTTGACCAGCTTGATGCGGCCGACTACGCTGGCGTTATTGATCGCTCCCGCACCGAGTCGCGGGATGCTCGATACCGTGCCATCCGGAGCAATCGTGATGTTGTTGTCCGGCGGCAGCGAGATCGGCCCGCCCTCGCCGAGCACGTTGAAGCCGGAGCTGGTCAGCAGCACGCCGTTGGCATCGGTTCTGAGATTGCCGGCACGCGTATACGCCTCGCGACCATCGGCCCCCTGCACGGCAATCCAGCCAGCGCCGTTGACCGCGACGTCGAGCGGTCGCCCGGTGACCGTCAACGGCCCCTGTTCAAAGACATTGGCCAGCGAAGCATCGACTGCGAATGCCCGCGTCGGCGCGCCCGCGCCAAGGACCTGTGCAGCGCGGAAACGGTGCTCCATGGCCCGGTAACCGACCGTGGCAACGTTGGCCAGATTCTGCGCAACGCCGGCCTGCTGCAGGAAAGCCTGTTTGGCGCCACTCATTGCGGTGTAGATCAGACGATCCATGGTTTTCGTCGCGTTCTTTCGCTGTTGAGCTTAATGTGAAAGTCGCGTCAGCAACTCATGAATCGCCCCTCCCCACTCGCGAGAGAGGGGCCGGGGAAGAGGGAAACGGTCATGACTTTCATGATCGAGGGTGCCTGAAAAAGTCATCGCCGTTAGCGCAGGTTCACCAGGGTCTGCATGACCTGATCCTGGGTCTTGATGGTTTGTGCATTGGCCTGATAGTTGCGCTGTGCTGAAATCATGTCGACCAACTCCTTGGTGAGGTCGACGTTCGAGTCTTCCACCGTCGCCGACTGGATCACGGCGCGTGTTCCTGTCCCCGGCGCGCCGAGCAGCGGCGGGCCTGAGGTCGAAGTCTCACTCCATTCATTGTTGCCCAGATTCAGCAGGCCATTGGGGTCGCTGAAATTGGCAAGCACGACCTGTCCAAGGTTGCGCGACTGACTGTTGCTGTAGCGACCCTGCAGGATTCCGTCTCTCGAGACGCCCACGCCCACCAGACTGCCCGCGGCATATCCTCCCTGTATCAGACGATCGACGGTCGAATCATTGCCGAACTGGGTAGTGTCGGTGTAATCGATACTTCCCGGCGACCAAGGCGTGGTGGCACCGTCCGTCAGATCCCATTCCGGCATCGGAATGGAGAACACGGGGTCTCCTGCAGCCGGTGCTGGCACCACGCTCGTCAGTACCCCCGTGGTATCGAATACCAGACTCCGACCCCCCGGAGCAGCGTCCGCAGACAGCACCCCATCAAGGGTCGCATAGATATCCCATGTCCCGGGAGTCGCAGTACGAACGTAGTACGTGCTCAGGTTGTGCATCACCCCGAGGGTGTCGAAAACATTCAGGGCGGTCGAGAAATTGTACGATTGCGTATTGGCAGGATCGAAGGTGGTCACCAACGGAATCGGATCAAGTGCGTCGAGATTGATTGCCGCGCTGATGTCTCCAGCCAACGGATCGCTGGTTGCCCGCGGCGGAATCTGGCTGGCAGACAACTGTATCTCGACCGGGTTGGTCGGGGAAATGTCACCATTCTCAGCAACCGGATAGCCGGTCAGACGGAGGTTCTTGTCGTTGATGACGTAACCTTCCTTGTCGAGGTGAAACTGGCCGTTGCGTGTATAGGTGATTGCCCCTTCATGACTCATGCGAAAATAGCCGGGACCATTGAGTGCCAGGTCCAGGGGATTGTTGGTGGTCGTCAGATTACCCTGGGTGAACTGTTGCTGGATTGCCGACACCGTGACCCCGATACCGATCTGCGAACCGGACCCGAGACCCAGTGAAGCCGCGTAGAGATCCGCGAAGTGCGCATCTGCCCTCTTGAAGCCAACGGTGGCGACGTTGGCAACGTTGTTGCCGATCACATTCAGCGACGCGGCCGCCGCATTCAGACCACTCAAACCCTGTTGAAAACTCATGGTTGACCCCTGCTCCTAGAAAATCTGCTGTACCTTGTTGAAATCCACTCTGCCCAGCCCGGCGAGTTCAAGCTGGAAGGCGCCCTTGTCTCTGACCAAAGCAGAAACCGTGCCCAACTGCATCGCTTCTGCGGCCACTGTTTCTCTGCCGCGCACGGCAGTGATCGTGAAACTGTAGTTGCCTGGCGGTGCGGTCGTTCCGGAATCGGTCTTGCCATCCCAGGTAAAGCCGAAGCTGCCGGCATCGCGCGCACCCAGATTCCGACTTTGCACCACCTTACCGGCGGCATCGAGGATGGTCAGCGTCACCTTGTCGGCGGGGCCCGCAAGATTGGCACCGCCACCAGCTCCGCCGTCGCCCAGAGCAAGCCGGGAACCAGGAACGAGAACGCGCTTGCCAATCAGAGCCGCTGCCTGCATCGACTGGCTGTCGTTGAAGTTGCTCAACAGGGTCTGCATCGTCGCGTTCAGATTTTCGATACCGGTCACCGTGCTGATCTGCGAGATCTGCGTGGTCACCGCAGCGTTGTCGAGCGGGTTGAGCGGGTCCTGATTCTTCAGTTGAGTCACCAGCAGCTTGAGAAAGCGGTTCTGGACATCCTCGCTGCTTGAACCCGTATCGGTCACGCCGCCCTTTGCCTGGGCATTGATCGCCGCAAAAATGTCGCTGCTTGAATTGACTGCTGATTGCACGGTGTTCATGAGTTTCTCCGGTATCTCCCATTCGATGGCTACTGACCAAGCGTCAGTGTCTTGAGCAGCAACTGCTTGGTGGTGTTCATCACCTCGACGTTGTTCTGGTAGGCGCGCGACGCCGAAATCATGTTGGTCATTTCTTCAACCACATTCACATTGGGCATCGCGACGTAGCCTTTTTCGTCAGCGGCAGGATTGCGTGGGTCATAAACCATACGCCCCGGACTGTTGTCCTCAACCACCTGTGTAACCCGAACCCCTTGTGCCGCAGGGTTGCCCATCGGTGTTGCGGCAAACACCACCTGTTTGGCCCGATAAGGCTTGCCGTCCGAACCAATCACGCTATCCACATTCGCCAGGTTGCTGGCGACCGCGTTCAGGCGTATCGCCTGTGCGGTCACTGCACTGCCGGCCACAGCAAAGGTATTGAACAGGCTCATGGCAATTAATGTGAAAGTCGCGTCCCGCAAGCATGCGAAGGTCCGGGAGAGAGGGAAACGAATGCGTTCATGATCGAAGGTGTCTACAACAGCCGTGACCGTTAGGGCTGCAGAGCCGCGAGCAGGGTCTTGACCTTGCCACTGAGAAAACTCATGCCGGCCTCGTAGTAAATGGTGTTTTCAGCAAATTGCGCTCGCTCGACATCCATATCAACCGTATTCCCATCGGCACTCGCCTGGCTGGTCTGGCGATACATCAGGCGCACCGGGCCAGAGTCCGCACTGCCCTGAAGATGACGTTCAGAGGTCGTGGCCAGATTGAGATTGCCTTCGCCGTGGCCAGCCAGCGCGTTCTTCAGCGCTGCAGCAAAATCAAAGTCCCTGGCCTGGTAATGCGGTGTATCGGCGTTGGCGATATTCCCCGCCAGCACCTGCTGCCGATGGACACGCAGCGTTAGCGCCTGGTGCCCCGCGAAAAGCGTGCTGTCAAGCTTGCTAGCCAAAATGGTCTCCTCTGAAGGTTGACGAGCAGAGTTCAAGCAATAATGATGCCAATCCTGCGATCCGGGCGCAGGCAATGGCTTCGACTTCGGACTGCACCTTTGCGGTACCGGTGTTTGCCGGCTTTCCGGCAAATATTGCCGCTGACCACAAATTGCTCCTATCTTCCAAGGAAGCAGGCATGGACTTTCTGGATTCGCTGAGGCAGGCCGCTCGCGATGGCAGTAGCAGTAGGGCGGCGAACGACATGACGAGGTCTCCCCGGTTGCAAGGGTTTGCGGGAATCCAGCCTCGGTTCTCCTTGCCAATGAACTCGCTTAGGCCATCGTTTGTCCAATCGCCGTGAACAACAACAGGGAGATTACTCATGCCATTTCGACCCCGCTTTCTCGTTAGCGCTTGTCTTGCTGTCGGCGTACTTGCCACCGCTTGCAGCAGCACGGAGGAAAAGCCAACCGTGGCAGCGCCCGGACCCGCGTCGCAGGTGGTTGCCCTTCCCTATGAACAGGCGGTGCGCAAGGCTGCGCAGGACTTGCTGGCCAACGCCAATCTGGCCAAGGATCAGAAATACAGCATGGTGGTTGATCCACTGGTAGACGGTAACAGCGGCATGCAGACCGAGGCGACGGTGGCAATGGAACAGTCGGTCGTTCAATTGGTGAAGGAAAACTATCAGCAGGTCGACGTCAAACCCTTCAACAACGAAACCGTCGCCACGCTTCCCTTGCTGATGATCGGCACATTCACACCCATCAACCTGCAGGGCAAGTCTGACGGCGAGCGCGATGCCTACCGCATCTGCTTCGCGCTTGCCGATCTGAAGACCGGCAAGATCATCAGCAAGGGTCTGGCACGCTCGCTGCCCGAAGGATTCGATCCGACGCCCTTGCCTTTCTTCCGCGAGATGCCGGTCTGGGCCAAGGATACGGCTGTCGACGGATACGTAAAGACCTGCCAGGGAACGAAAGCCGGCGACCCGATCAATCCCGCCTACATCGACGCCGTGCTGGCCGCATCGACGATCAGCGAAGCAACCAAGGCCTATCAGGCAAAGAAATACAAGGACTCGCTGGCCCTCTACCAGTCGGTCCTGACGAATCCGGCCGGCAACCAGGCGCGCGTTTATGCCGGGATTTACCTCGACAATCAGAAACTGGGGCGTACGAAGCCTGCCATGCAGGCCTTCGGGCAGTTGGTTCAAATGGGCCTGGCAAGCGACCGGCTCGCCGTGCGTTTCGATTTCAAGCCTGGAGCAACCGCCTTCAGCCAGGAACAGCAGCCCTATTCGCTGTGGTTGTCGGAGATCGCCAAACAGTCGCTGCGACAGTCGTCCTGCATCGAGGTCGCCGGACACACCCGGCGGGGCACCTCGGAGCAGATGGACGAACGCCTTTCACTGCAGCGCGCCGAGTTCGTCCGGCAGAAGCTGGTGGCGGCCAACCCGGCCCTGGCGAAGCGGTCGATGGCCAAGGGGTATGGTTCGCAGCGCGCAATCGTCGGTACCGGCAAAGGCAACGAATCGGATGCTCTTGATCAGCGCATCGAGTTCAAGAAAGTTTCCTGCTAACGGTCATGAAAGTCATGACCGTTTCCCTCTCCCCCAACCCCTCCCCCGCGAGGGGGGGGGAGGGGAGGTTCGTGAGTCGCATACGCGACTTTCACATTAACCCATCACCGATTCCGACCACCGTGCTCGGCATCAGGGCAACTCTTCGACAATTCACCTGGGCACTCTTCTGCGCACTGCTGGGCGGATTTCCGCCAGCCGCCGGGGCGACCGCACAGGTCATGGGGACGATGCCCAGCCTGCGCATTGAAACCGGGACCCATGTCGCCCCGATTCGCGCGGCAAGCATGGATCGTGATGGCCGCTATGCCGTCACGGCATCCGAGGACAAAACCGCGCGCGTTTGGGACGCTGCCAGTGGTTCGCCACTGTCGGTTTTCAGACCACCGTCCGGACCCGGCAACGATGGTAAGCTGTATGCGGTGGCGATGGCCCCGGACGGTGCAGTTTTTGCCACAGCCGGCTGGTCCGCAAGCAATGACGTTTACCTGGTCCGCCGCAGCGATGGCCAGATCATCCACCGCATCACCGGACTGCCTGATGTCGTCACGCATCTGTCTTTCTCTCGCGACGGCCGAATGCTCGTCGCCGGTCTGTGGGGCAGACAGGGAGTACGCGTCTTCCAGGGCACCGAGTCCTGGAGCAGCGCGCGCGAACTGCAGGGTGACCCGGACTTCTCGGATGAGGTGAATGCGAGTGTCTGGTCACCTGATGACAAGACAGTCGTGGTCAGTAGTGCCGATGGCTTCGTCCGCGCTTACGAAGCGACACCGAAAGGCCTCAGGCTGCTTTCGCGCAGCACACCCGGAACGGGCGTGCCTTTTGGCCTGGCTTTTTCACCCGATGGGCAGACCGTGGCCGTCGGCACTTCGGACCAGGGAAGCGTCGCCCTGCTCGACGCGAAGACCCTGAAAATGCGCAAGGTGCTGTCGCCTGCCAAGGGCAGTCTCGCGCGCAGCCTCAGCGTTGTCGCCTGGTCGACGGATGGCAAACGCGTTTACGCGGCCGGCAGTTGGGTCAACGACAAGGGACGGTTTGCGATTCTGGTCTGGCCTGATGCTGGCCAGAGCGAACCCTCCGTCATTCCGGTGGCGCGTAACACGATCACTGCGCTGCACGCCACCCCTGATGGCAGTTTACTGTACGCGACCGCCGATCCCGCGTGGGGGATGCTTGCCGCCAACGGACAATCGCAGTTCACCATCGGCAGCAGCTTGCTGGACTTTCGCAACCAGCGCAGCCGCTTTCGCCTGGCTGCGGATGGCAGTGCGCTCGCCTTTCAGGACGCACGGCCCGGTGACACCGGAGATGCCTTCGACACCCGTCAACTGGCCTGGGCAAAAGCCGCCAGGGATTGGCAGGCACCGCGGACCTCAGCCGGCAAGACCATGGTCGACAACTGGTTTGAGCGGCAACAACCGTCCATCAATGGCAAAGGCCTCGGCCTGGACGCCAACGAGTGGTCGCTGGCAGCGAGCGTCTCTCGTGACGGCAACCGCATTGCCATCGCCACCAACTTCCAAATCCGCCTCTACGACCGCAACGGCCGCGCCTTGTGGAAGACTGCTGCGCCCGCGACACCGTGGCAGGTGAACACCAGTGATGACGGCCGCTGGGTGGTCGCCGCGTTCAGCGATGGCACGTTACGCTGGTACCGGCAACACGACGGCAATGAGCAACTCGTCTTCTTCCCACAAGCTGACGGACGCCGTTGGGTCATGTGGACCCCGGGAGGCTATTTCGCTGCCAGCCCGGGCGGTGAGAATCTGGTCGGCTGGCAGGTCGATCGCGGTTCGGCACAGGCCGCGGATTTTTATCCGGTATCGCGCTTTCGTACCGAGTACTATCGGCCCGAACTGATCAGCGAAGTCATCAGCAAGGGCAGTACGGACGCTGCGCTGGCGGCGCTCCCGGCCAGCGCAGCGGCCCCGCCCGGCGGCCAGGCAATCCGCGAACGGCTGCCGCCGACCGTGCGTATCGTTTCACCTGACGCAAGCAACTGGCCCGCCGGTAGCGACATCAAGCTCCAGGTCGCCATTCGCGCACCGGCCGATGCCCCGCCAACCAAACTTCGCGCGCGGATTAACGGCCAGCCCGTTGCCCTGCCGGCGCTGTCTGCCCTGCGCAGTTCGCGCGCTGATGCCAACGAGAGCATCTATGAAGTGCCGCTTTCCCTGTCGGGACTCGAAGCCCAGATCCTGCTGTTCGCCGAGAACAAGCATGGCGTCTCGCCCGAAGCGACCTTGACGCTCAAGAAACCCCCAGTGACTGCCAAGGAAGCCGCCGCTGCGGCGAATGGTATGGGTATGCCCGCTCCTGCATCCGCGCCGGCCACCGGCGGAGTGGACCTGCGACCCGCACTGTACGTCCTCGCGATCGGCATCAGCAAATACCAGGATCCTTCGATTCAGCTCGAGTTCGCTGCCAAGGACTCGACCGATTTGTCAAATTTCTTCAGGGCCCAGGAAGGCGGTCTGTACCGTAAGGTCTCGGTTCGTCTGCTCACCGACCATGCCGCCAAACGGGACGATGTCCTCGACGGACTGGAGTGGATTCGCCGGGAACTGACTGCGCGGGACGTGGGAATGGTCTTCATTGCCGGGCATGGCGTCAATGATGCTGACGGCACCTATTACTTCCTGCCACAGGATGTCAACGTCAAGGCCCTGAAACGCACCGGCGTGATCTTCAGCGAGATTCGCAACACGCTTGTTTCCTTGCCCGGCAAGGCGATGTTCTTCATCGACACCTGCCATGCGGGCAATGTTCTCGGCACGGGCGCGCGCTCGCTTCGCCTCGACACCACCGCCGTCATCAATGAGTTGTCGAGTGCCGATAACGGGGTCATCGTGTTTGCTGCGGCAACCGGACGCCAATATGCCCAGGAATCACCCGACTGGGGCAACGGTGCTTTCACCAAGGCCATCCTCGAGGGATTGCGCGGGAAAGCCGATTACAACAAGTCCGGCCGCATCACGCACAAGATGCTCGACCTCTACGTCTCGGAACGTGTCAAGTCTCTGACCGAGGGCGCGCAGTCGCCGGTGACCATCGTCCCCAGCGGCGTACCCGACTTTCCTCTCGTCCTCGGCCAGCGTTAATGTGAAAGTCGTGTCAGCGACTCACGAATAGACTGCGAGCTGCCGTCCCTGGGCAAGGCACCCCATGGCAAAACCTGTTCATCTTGTGCAATCCGCGGGTACACAAGGCGTTCGCCGCACATGCCTGATCACTTCGGCTTTGCCGAAAAGGCAAACTGCGGCAGAATGCGAGGATTGTCTTCGCCGTATTGACTACAGGGAACTCGATGTCGGAACCAGAAGAGTACGAACGGACTTGGGTCGTACGCCAACCCGCGGCCCCCTCGTCTCCGGCGGCTGCAGCTTCGGCTGCCGCCGAAGCTAGCGTCAGCAGCAATGCGCTACCGTTGGGCACGCACATCGGGGAATTCGAACTCATCAACCTGGTCGGCATTGGCGGTTTCGGAATCGTATACCTCGCCCACGATCTCTCGCTCGGGCGCTACGTCGCTCTGAAGGAGTACATGCCATCCTCGCTGGCAGAGAGAGTCGAGGGTCTGACCGTCGCCGTCAAATCAGCGCGCCTGGCCGAGACTTTTGCCATTGGTCTGCGCAGTTTCGTCAATGAAGCACGGATGCTTGCCCAGTTCGATCATCGCTCGCTGGTGAAGGTATATCGCTTCTGGGAGGCGAACGGCACGGCCTACATGGTGATGCCGTTCTACGAGGGCATTACCCTCAGGCAGGCCCTGCAGAAAATGCCTGAGCCGCCTTCAGAGGAATGGCTGAGGGGCTTGATCGACCCCCTGCTCGACGCGCTGGAGGTCATTCACCAGGAAAACTGCTTTCACCGCGACATTGCGCCAGACAACATTCTGTTGCTCGCCGACGGACGCCCACTATTGCTCGATTTTGGTGCGGCTCGGCGGGTCATCGGCGACAGGACGCAGGCACTGACGGTCATTCTCAAGCCAGGTTATGCACCTCTGGAGCAGTATGCGGAAGACCCCCATGTCAAACAGGGCGCATGGACCGACCTCTATGCCCTGGCAGCCGTGGTCTATAACGCAATCACCCGCAGGCCACCCATGGCATCGGTTGCCCGGTCAATCAACGACACCATGGTCCCGCTCACGCAGGCTGCAGCTGGACGCTACAGCAAGACCTTCCTGCAGGCCATGGATCGGGCGCTGGCGGTCAGACCTGAAGATCGTCCGCATAGCGTCGCCGAGTTTCGTGCCCTGCTGGCAGGGACGGAGATGCCGGGCACGCCGGAGGTGACCGCGCTGCCTGTGACCGAGCAACAGGCTGCAACGACCACGGTCAGCCAGGCGCCGGTGGAAAAGAAACGGAGCAAGGCCATGTTATTGGCTGGGGTTGGCGGCACACTTGTGGCGGTTGCTGCGGGTGGGGCGTATTACGCACTCCGGCCGCCACCC
Organism: Candidatus Accumulibacter vicinus; assembly: GCA_002425405.1. Classification (GTDB taxonomy): domain Bacteria; phylum Pseudomonadota; class Gammaproteobacteria; order Burkholderiales; family Rhodocyclaceae; genus Accumulibacter; species Accumulibacter vicinus. The sequence continues at coordinate 7,135 of DIME01000091.1, read as the reverse complement.
ACTGCCGTATCGCCGCCAGTCACGGCAGCGCCATCCCCGGCAATAATAGCCACGCCTGCCACACCGGCGACAACACCGGCTGCGCAGCCGACAGCAGAGATTCAGACGGCAGACCGGAAGTCGCTCACCGAGCAGCAGCTGGTCGACATGTTGCTCGGCAAGAACGGGGCGACGTCAACAAAGGCCGTCAAGCCGTTTGACCCGGTCGATATCTTGCAGGAGATTTATCGACACCGCGATCCCGAGCACGTGGTGGCGGTGGTGCCGGAGAAGGCCAGGGTCAAAATCGGTCAGGACAAGCTGCGTTTCCGCGTCAGTTCGCACAAGCCGGGCTATGTGTACATTCTGATGGTGGGCACCAATGGCCGCTTCAACCTGCTTTTCCCGAATGCCATTGACGCCGATAACGGGATTGCCGGGGACGGTGATCTGAGTCTGCCTCGCCCCGGCTGGGCGATGACGCCTGACGGGCCGCCGGGAAGCAATCGCTTCGTGGTGATCGTTTCCGACAATCGACGGGATTTCTCGGCAACCGGCCTGCGCAAGGTCAATCCGTTTGCCGAGTTTCCGCTCGAGATCGCCGACCGCATCGCGCATGAGGCGAACTTTGCAGCCACCAATCCTTTTGCCGGCAAGGTGATCTGTCCAGCCAGTCGCGCTTGCTCTTCCAGCTATGGCGCAGCCCTGTTTGTCATCGACGAGATCATCTGACCGAAAACGTCAACGGCCGCAGAGAACCCCGGAATGCGGTTACTCGTCGAGCCGCCGGATGGTCACCCGACGATTTTCTGGAGCTTCGGGCCGGACCGGGTTGAGCAGTTGTGACGGACCCTTGCCGACGGGTTTGAGCCGACTACGATCAATCTGGTGGTTCTGCGACAGATAGCCAACGACGCTTTCGGCGCGTGATTGCGACAACTGTCGGTTGTATTCCTCGCCACCACGCGGATCGCTATGGCCCTCGATAGCGAAGCGGAACGGAACAAGTTTCTCCGAATTCAAGGCCCGGCCCACCACATCCAGCGACTGCTTGCCGTTCGGTGTCAGGCCCGCCGAGTTCGTTTCGAAGGTAATCAGCAAGGACGCTGCCGCCGGTTTCGCAGGCGCCAACGAACTTTCATCACGAGTGACATTGATCGAGCGCGATTTCGTCCGGGCCGGGGCCGGGGCGAGCAGATCGACCAGCACGCGTTCATTAATCTCCTCAGCCCTGAGCACCTTCTCAGTCTGTGCGAGCGATACCGCCGGAACCAGCGTGCACCACAGCAATCCCATCATTCTGACGTATTTCATCTGAAAACTCCCTGAAAACAACTACGAATTGATAATACTACCACCCTGAACGCGCTCCGGCAGGAGCGATGTAACACCCAGGCACCATACCTGCAGGGGGGCGCTGAACGTGCAACTCACCCTGCCCTGGGTCACCGCCCGGAATACGCACGCCACTCGGGGCGACTGTAATCGATACCGGCCTGCGTCGGGAGCGTTGGTAGATACAGCATACGCCATTCACACACACTCATGCTCATCATCGGGCTCCGGTTTGCCGCGCTTGACGCCTGGTAAAGTCCGCTATAATCGTCCGCAAACCGTTCCTTCCCTTTGCCTCGGGCACCTCCGAGGGAGCCTCTTGCATGCGCAATGAATTGCTGACACCCGAAGTCATTCCCCATTCTCCACTCGGTCTTACTCCGCCGACTTCGCCGGCGACCTCGCGGCATGCCGACGGAACATTGGTCGACCGGTATGGCCGGCACGTCACTTACCTTCGTCTGTCGATCACCGATCGTTGCGACTTCCGTTGCCGCTATTGCATGGCCGAGGAGATGACCTTCCTGCCACGGGCGCAGGTGCTGACCCTCGAAGAGTGCCTGCGCATTGCCAGTGTTTTCGTCGATCTCGGCGTGACCAAAGTTCGGGTGACCGGCGGCGAGCCGCTGGTTCGGCAAAACGCCCTCTGGTTGCTCGAACAGCTGGCCCGCCTGCCGGGTTTGCTGGAGCTGGTGATGACCACCAATGGTTCGCAGCTCGATCGATTTGCCCCGGCCTTGCGCGCCGCGGGTGTCCAGCGCATCAACATCAGCCTCGACACGCTGCGTGCCGACCGTTTCCGGGAGATCACCCGCGTCGGCGATCTTGGCAAGGTGCTGCGTGGTCTCGACGCAGCGCAGGCGGCTGGTTTCCGGCGCCTCAAGATCAACACGGTCATGATGCGCGGCAGTAACGATGACGAATTGATCGACCTGGTCGAATTTGTGGTCGAACGCGGTATCGATATTGCTTTCATTGAGGAAATGCCGCTCGGCGATATCGGTCACGCGCGCCAGGTCTTCGGCAGCGAAGAGGCCCTGGCGCATCTGCAGACACGCTTCGTACTCCTGCCATCCACCGAAACCACCGGCGGGCCGGCACGTTACTGGCGAATTCCCGGTACCTCGACGCGCGTCGGTTTCATCTCGCCGCACAGTCACAATTTCTGCGCCAGCTGCAACCGCGTGCGCATCACTGCCCGTGGCGAGTTGTACCCGTGCCTCGGCAACAACCATGCTGTGGCACTGCTGCCGCTACTGCGTGCGCATCGGACCGATGATGCTCCTCTGCGGGCGGCGATTGTCCACAGTATGGGCATCAAGGCTCAGGCCCATGACTTCAGTCACCAGATGGACGCACCGCAGGTGGTGCGCTTCATGTCGATGACCGGCGGCTGATCCCCGGCAGTCCCTGGCCGGGGCGGTCGCGCGCGCCCCGCGTGACGAACCGACAACCCTCCACCCATCCTGCGAAATCTGCCATGCATCTCACTGACCGCTTCAGTTGTTTCAACGATTACGATCCCGATGCACTGTCGGTCGAGCAGGCACGAACCTTCATTCGCAGCCAGTTGACACCGCTGCAGACGCAAGAAAGGCTGGCGCTGCGCAGCGCGCTGGGACGCATTCTGGCCAGCGACGTGATTGCACCGGCCAATGTGCCGGCACACGACAATTCCGCGATGGATGGCTACGCGCTGCGTCATGCCGACCTGTCGAGCAGTGGCGAGACCCGCCTGCGCGTCGCCGGGACAGCGCTAGCCGGCCAGGCCTTTACCGGCAGCATGGCCGCCGGTGAGTGTGTGCGCATCATGACCGGTGCGCCGCTGCCGGCCGGCAGTGATGTGGTGGTGATGCAGGAAGTCGTCGAGGTTGCTGGCGACCGCGTCGTCATTCCGCCCGGGCAGCGCTGCGGCCAGAACATCCGCCGCGCCGGTGAGGACCTCGCCGCCGGACAAGCGGCGCTCGCAGCCGGGCAACTGATCCGCCCGGCGGAACTTGGTCTGATCGCATCGCTGGGTTGCGCCGAGGTCAGCGTCTACCGCCGCCTGCGCGTCGCTTTCTTCTCGACCGGCGACGAACTGTGCTCGATTGGTACGCCACTGGGCTGTGGCGAAGTCTATGACAGCAACCGCTACACGCTTTTCGGCATGCTCTGCCGCATGGGTTGCGAAATCCTCGACCTCGGGGTCGTTCGCGACGAGCCGGCGCTGCTTGAGGCGACTTTCCGACAGGCGGCCGCTGCTGCCGACGTGGTGATCAGCAGCGGCGGGGTCTCGGTTGGCGAGGCCGACTTCGTCAAACCGCTGATGACGCAACTGGGCGAAGTCCTGTTCTGGAAAATCGCCATGAAACCCGGTCGCCCGATGGCTTTTGGCCGCATTACCGCTGCCGGGACAGGTGGCGAGGAGAAGGCTGCAGCCTGGCTGTTCGGCCTGCCGGGTAATCCGGTGGCGGTAATGGTCACTTTCTACGCCTTCGTCCGCGACGCGCTCTACCTGCTGATGGGCGCCGACCCGCTGCCCGTCGTGCCGCTGCTACCGGCACGGTGCAGTGTCGCACTGAAGAAGTCTCCCGGCCGTACCGAGTACCAGCGGGGCATCCTCAGCCACGCGCAGGGCCAATGGTGCGTTCGGCCGACAGGTGCCCAGGGTTCGGGAATCCTGCGCTCGATGTCCGACGCCAACTGCTTCATTGTCCTGGAACAGGATCGCGGCAGCGTCGCCTCGGGTGAGACGGTCAGCGTGCAAGTCTTCGACGGCCTGGTCTGAGGTCCGGGTGGGCTTTGGTGGTCGAGGCTTGCCGAGACGACCTGGCAAGCAGTACCACGGCCCGAGATGACCAAGGAGAAACGATGACCGAAATCATGCAGCGTATCTGGTCCTACTTCTGGCTGCCCGAAACCAAGTACGTGATTGCTGCTGTCGCCATCTTTGCGTTGCTGTCGCTGCGCCTGTTGCCCAAGGAACGTCGGCGAGTCGGCGGGACGGTGGCGGTATTCGGGCTCTGCCTTTGCGGACAACTCTTCGGGGCACTGCTTGAGGCGCTCGATTATTCACGCGTCGCAGTGATGGTGCATGAGATCTTCGTCATCGGATCGGGGATGGCGCTGTTTCGCCTGGCGGCGATCTTCGTTTTTCGGGTCATCCTGCCGCGCTTTGGCATGGTCGTCGTACGTATCGCCGAGGACATCATTGTGCTCGTGGTCTACGCCGTTTTCATTATGGGGCGGCTGCACATTGTCGGATTCGACCCGTCGAGTCTGCTGACCACCTCGGCGGTGCTCACCGCTGTCCTGGCTTTCTCGATGCAGGACACCCTCGGCAATGTACTTGCAGGCGTCGCCCTGCAACTCGATAACTCGCTGCGTACCGGCGACTGGATCAGGATCGAAGACATCACCGGCCGGGTTGCCCAGATCCGCTGGCGGCAGACGACGATCAGGACACGTAATGGCGACGTGGTGGTGGTCCCCAACAGCCAGTTGATGCGTGGCAAGTTCACCGTTTTCGGCCGCACCGACATCACCCCCTGGCCCTGGCGACGCTGGGTATGGTTCAACGTCACCTATGAATCATCCCCGACGCTGGTGATCCAGAAGATCGAGGCGACGATCAGCTCTGCCGAAATCCCCAATGTCGCGCGTGAACCTCGCCCGACCTGCGTGCTGATGGAGTTCGGTCCGGGCTACGGGCGCTACGCACTACGCTACTGGATGCTTGACCCGCAGCCCGATGATCCCACCGACTCTGCCGTGCGGGTGCATATCTTCGCTGCCTTGCAACGCGCGGGCATGCAGTTGGCGGTGCCCGAGCAGTCCCTGCATATCACCAAGGAGAACGAGGCCTACCGGGAGTCGCTCCATCGGCGTGAAATCGAGCGACGCATGGTCGATCTGCGCAAGCTGGAACTGTTTGCCGGATTGCAGGAAGAGGAACTGCGGACCATCAGCGAGCGTATGGTCCATGCGCCGTTCGCCTGCGGCGACGTGATCTTTCATCAGGGCGACGCGCCACACTGGCTGTACCTGCTGGCCGCTGGCGAAGCCGAGGTGTGGATGGATTTTGCCGACCATTCCAGGCGCCTGTTCCGTACCATTCATGCCGGCGGCACCTTCGGCGAGAAAGGGGTGTTGACCGGTGAGGCTCGCCGCGCCTCGGTCATCGCCAAGACTGACGTGGTCTGCTACCGACTGGACCAGGCCACGGTTGAAGAAGTCATCCGCTCGCGCCCGGAAATCGCCGAGGCGGTTGCCGAAATTCTCGCACGCCGTGAGGCCGAGATGGACGCATTCATTCGCCAGTTCAGTAACGCTTCCAGCGATCACGCAGTGTCTCAACCGAAGGCCGGCATGCTCGCCATGATCAAGAATTTTCTTGGGCTGTGAGGAGCGAAACAATCACTTCACGCATAGTCCACGCTGACATTGTCGCTCCCCAACCATTCGCGAACCGCCGTCAGCAGGTCATCTTCGAGGCGAACCCGATTGGCGTCGCCGAAAGCCAGTTCGCAGGTCGCGTTCCCGTTTCGATATGCCAGCCGTACCGGGCAATCACCGGGAGTGTAAGGCGCCAGCAGGGTTTGCAGTCGGTGCACGGCGGTGCGCGCGTTGCTGCCGTTGGCCTGGCCATTGAGTGACAGGCGCAGATGACGGGCAAAACGACCGCGCGCTTCGGCGAGCGTCCATAGATGTTCGGCCACGATTTTGACGCGGCCTTCGCCGGCGAAGTCATCGCGCTGCACACGGCCTTCGATGATCAGCACCTCGTCTTCCCTGATCTTGGCACGTTCGGCTTCGAGCAGTTCGTTGAACACCGAGACTTCGATTGAGCTGGTGCCGTCGTCGAGCTGGATGAAGGCCATCTTGCCGCGTGCCGTGAATTTGCTGCGGACGCCGACCACCAGGCCAGCAAGCCACTGCGATTCCTTCCTCGCTTCGAGCGCGGCCAGCGGCTTGCGCACGAAGCGCGACACCTCGGCCTGAACGCCATGAAAAGGATGGCCGGAGAAGTAGAAACCAAGCGCCAGCTTCTCTTCATTGAGCTGCTGTCGCTCGCTCCAGCGTGGCACTTCGACATACCTCGGGCCAAGTTCGCCACCTTGCTCGCCGACATCGAAGATGTCGAACAGGCTGACCTGCATGGCATTGCGCTCGGCCTGTTCGGCGGCTTCCATGGCGATGCCGACCGAAGCCAGCAAACGCGCGCGATGGCTGTCGAGAGAATCAAAACCGCCGGCACGAATCAGGGCTTCGATGGTGCGGCGGTTGACCAGGCGTTTGTCGGCGCGTCGACAGAAATCGAACAGGTCCTTGAACGGACCGCCGGCCTCGCGCACCCTCAGGATCGCGTTCACCGCCTGTTCGCCGGTTCCCTTGACGGCGCCGAGACCGTAACGAATCGTGCTGCGGTCCACCGGGGTGAAGCGGTATTCGGAGGCATTCACATCCGGCCCGAGGATGCGCAGGCCATTGGCGATGGCGTCGTCGTGCACGATCTTTACCGTATCGGTGACGTCCATGTCCGACGACAGCGTGGCCGCCATGAAGGCGGCACAATGGTGTGCCTTCAGCCAGGCGGTGTGGTAGGTGACCACGGCGTAGGCGGCAGTGTGCGACTTGTTGAAGCCATACTCGGCGAATTTCTCCATCAGGTCGAACAGCTGCATCGCCAGTTTTTCGTCGTGCCCCTTCTTTCTCGCCCCTTCGCGCATCAGGTCGCGGTGCAGGGCCATCTCTTCAGCCTTCTTCTTGCCCATCGCACGCCGCAACAGATCGGCGGCGCCGAGCGTATAGCCGCCAATGATCTGCGCGATCTGCATCA
>DIME01000064.1:22125-25696 GCA_002425405.1 Candidatus Accumulibacter vicinus | reverse complement strand
CCGACTGCAGGCTGAAGTAGGCACGCTGCCGTTCGGGATGGTTGTGGTAGTTGCGGATGCCGTAGTCAAGCCAGTTCCTGAGCCCGGCGATGGTCAGCACATTGAGCAGCCGCGGCGCCTGCGCAAAAAACTCCGGGAGCCCTGGGCTGGCGAAGGTCTGGTGGATACCATGGATTGAACCGGTGGTGCGCTCCATGAAATCCAGCGTCAGGTCCAGGTAATGTTGCATCTGCTCGCGCGCACCCAGCCGTCGGGCAACCGCCGCCAGGCTCTGCAGGAAAGGGGGGATGGCCTTGCCATTCGGGGATTTCCAGAGTCTGTGCACGGTCCGGGTGAGCGGCGGCAAGGCGTCTTCACCGAGGATGGCGGCAATTGCTGGCCACTTCTCGAGGAATGCCAGCACCGGTTCGACGCCACGCCCCATGCGACTCAGAAAACGTGCGTAGTCGAGGTAGGCGCTGACACCCTCGGCGGTGAGCACGCGCAACGCCTCGACCAGACAGTCCTCGAAGACCTCATTGACCTGTGGAAAGCGGCAGTCGAGTTGCTCGCGGTACAGGCGCAGGCGTTCGCTCCAGGCAGCACCCGCCTGCTCGTCTGCGCTCGAGCTCGCTGGCATGCTTTTACGTTCCATTGCGATCAGGCAAAGGTCGCGTCGATCGCGTGATCCAGGGTGTCGCAGATATCATGGTCGTCGGTGATCGGTCGCACCAGAGCCATTCGACAGGCGTCACGGGGCGCGACTCCGCCCTTGATCAGGGTTGCAGCGTAGACCAGCAGACGCGTCGAGACCCCTTCATCGAGACCATGACCTTTGAGCCGGCGGGCGGCGGCGCCGATGTTCACCAGTTGCTCGGCAATGCGGTGATCGATGCCGCTTTCACTGCAGAGGATGGCGGTCTCCAGATCGGCATCGGGGTAGTCGAACTCGAAAGCCGCAAAACGCTGCTTGGTCGACTGCTTGAGGTCCTTCATCAGGCTCTGATAGCCAGGGTTGTACGAGATGACCAGTTGAAAATCGGGATGCGCGTGGATCAACTCGCCCTTCTTGTCGAGCGGCAGAGTACGCCGGTGGTCGGTCAAGGGGTGGATCACCACCGTCGTGTCCTGACGCGCCTCGACAATTTCGTCGAGGTAACAGATCGCGCCGATGCGCGCGGCGGTGGTCAGCGGCCCGTCGAGCCAGCGTGTGCCGTTGGCTTCGAGCAGGTAACGTCCGACCAGGTCCGAGGCGGTCATGTCTTCGTTACAGGCGACGGTGATCAGGGGCTTGCCGAGCTTCCAGGCCATGTATTCGATGAAGCGGGACTTGCCGCAGCCGGTCGGTCCCTTGACCATCACCGGCAGGCGCGCCGCGTAAGCGGCTTCGTACAGAGACACCTCGTTTCCTTGCGGCTGGTAGAAAGGTTCCTCGATTACCCTGAATTGCTCCTTGTCGGTCATTTCCTGTCCCTCGTGTACGTGTACACCACTCATCCGATCGGTGTCAGGCAACCGTCAGCCTACCATCGGCCCACGCCTTCTGGCCACCGACCCCCGGCTCAGCGATGAACGCCGAGCTTCTCGCGCCAACCCGGATAGAGTCTGTCGGCGTCACCCGGAAAGGACTCGAAGGCGCGTGCGAACTCCTGGTGCTCCCTCGCCCACTCGATCGGATCGGCGCCAGCCTTCCAGCACTCGTAAGCCTGCCGCAGAGAAAGCGCGCCGGCCGCCGGGCTGTCAATATGGCCATAGGAACCGCCACCGGCGGTGTTGATGACGTTGCCGTGGCCGAGATTCTCGAAGAATCCCGGCAACCGCAGTGCATTCATGCCGCCGGAGATGATCGAGGTGGTCGGCTTCATGCCGTACCACTTCTGGTAATAGACCGGGCCCTGGCACTCGTCACGCTCCAGCATGTAACAGATGTTCTTGTCCGAGCTCTCACCTTCCATCTTGCCGAAACCCATGGTACCAACATGGATGCCGGATGCCCCTTGCAGACGCGCAATCTTGCCCAGCACCAATGCCGTGTAGCCGCGCTTGGCGGATGGCGAGGTGATCATGCCGTGACCGGCACGGTGATAGTGCAGATATTGGTTGGGGTACTGCCGGCGGGCGGTGGTGATCATGCCTGGGCCGCCCACGAAACCGTCGACCAGGAAGGCGACTTTGTCGGCATCGGGGCCGAAGGTTTCCAGGATGAAGTCGGCGCGATGGAGCATTTCGTAATGGTCATCGGCGCTGATATTGGCGGAGAAAATCTTGGCCTGCCCGGTTTCATCCATCGCACGCTTCATGGCGTCATAGACCAGGGGGTACACTTTCCTCGCCGGGCAGAACACCTGATTGCCCTGCGGCTCATCATTCTTGATGAAGTCGCCGCCCAGCCAGAACTGGTAGGCAGCCTTGGCGAACGGCTCCGGACGCAGCCCCAGCTTGGGCTTGATGATCGTGCCGGCGATGTAGCCGCCATCCTTGAGCGGACGGCCAAGGATCCGCCACAGATCCGAGATGTCCTTGGCCGGGCCGTCGAAGAGCTGAATGGCGCGCTCGGGAATGAATATGTCATGGATCTTGCCGTACTCGATGTCGCCCATGCCCTGGTTGTTGCCGATGATCAGCGTCAGAATCGATACCATCATCATGCGGCCGTCGGTCATGTTGCGGTCGAACAGATCCAGCGGATAGGCGATGCGCATGTCTTCGGTGGCTTCGTCGATGGAATAGACCAGAGCATCGACGCCCTTGGTGAAATCATCGGTAGTACTGGTCTCGACATTTGTGCCCGTGGAAGATTCTGCGGCAAAGTGAGCAGCCGATTCAAGATAACCATAGCCGGCTTTCGGCTTCATTTTGTACGCCACCAGAATGTGCTTGCCCCCCTTGATCAGGTCTTCTTCCTTCAGGCTGAGGTCGGCGTAACGATTCGATTGGTCCATGCTTGTCTCCGTGTTGAATAATGTGCGACAAGTGTAGGCGGCCAAATCGATTATTAAAAGTTAAACTTTTTTCTATTTATCGTTAGTTTTTGCTTTTCAATGGCACACTCACTGGAGAACAGAAGCAGTCTCTGCCCGATACCCGCCCAGCAGTACGGCACCCTGCCCCCCAATGCTTCGTAACGGACAGTGGCGAAGCCTTTCATTTTGGCGGATAATTTGTCCATGCGACCGAACCCCCCGCCCCGAACCAGCGAAATATCGTGCCTACTGCGTTTCCCCCCCTGACCAGCGTCGTCCGCACCCTTGCCGTGGGCACAGCCCAGCAAGCCAGCTCCGGCCATCCTGACATGCTGATGGACTGGCCGATGTCGCAGCACTCTTCCCGCGTCGCCACCTGCGCCAGAACCCGGCCGATCCCCTGGCCGGATCGCGATCGTTTCGCGCTCTCGAAGGGTCACGGATCAATACTGAATATGTTGGACGCGACGGTGCCGTGGTCGGCACCGATCGCTTTGGAGTGTCGGCACCTGCCGGCCAGTGGTTTGACTTTCTCGATTTCACGGTGACCTACCCGCTTAGCACTGTGAGATCACTGTTGTAATTTCTCAAGGAGATCGTTTCATGACAATCAAAGTAGGGATCAATGG